>JBBSCZ010000103.1:0-10580 GCA_038249795.1 Gemmatimonadales bacterium
ACGTGGCGAACGCGACACCGGAAAAGATCATCAAGGCCGCATGCGCGAGCAGGAACACGAGCGCAACGCGCATCAGTGGTGCGCTATCGTCGAGCAGCGTTTCAGAAGCAGCCGTCACGTGCAGTTCCTCGGGTCAAAGCATAAAGAAGGTGCGTTGAGCATGTCACACATTTGAGAGCAGGTCAATCAGGGGAAACCGAAGTCACGCCAGCCGTACGAGCTCGTCCGTCTGCGCCGCATCGGCCGACGCCCATTCCAGCTGCGGTCCGGCCGACAGCGGGTGCGGCCGAGTGCGCTGCGCGACCGGACGGGCCTGCCACACCTTGAACAGGACTCCAGCGCGCTCCACGGTTCCCAGACGCGCGCGGCGGGTGAGGCTGTCGAAGCCGATCCGTTCCACGGCGCCAAGGATACCGCTGTAGCCGATCGCGCAGGCCCACGCGCAGCGCTGTGCGTCGATCGAGAGCAACGGGATGCCTGGCATGGCCGCTTCGTATAGTCCGCGGGCCCGGGCCACCTGCTGTGTCATGAAGCGCTGCCAGCGCCGGTCGGTGGCGCACAGCTTCCCTTCGAGAATTTCCTCGGGCGTCAGGCCGAATGCGGCCAGATCCTGCACCGGCAGATAGCACCGACCACGCCGCGCATCCTCACCGACGTCGCGCAGGATGTTCGTGAGTTGCATGGCGAGTCCGAGCGTCCGCGCATACCGCAGCGCCGTGGTCCTCACCTCGGCGTCGCCCTGCACGCCGAACACATAGGTGCACATTTCGCCAACCGACGCCGCCACCCCTTCGCAATAGTGCGACAGGTCGGCCCACGTTTCATAGCGCACCGGTGCGAGGTCCAGCGCCACACCATCGAGCAACTCGCGCAGGACGGCCTCGGGCACGCCGAAGTCCTTGATCACGCGGTCCAACTCCCGGAAGACCGGGTCGCACGGCGCCCCGGCCAGCACATTCTGCAGCTTGCGCTCGTGTGCCGCCAATGCCGCGATCACATCAGGATCGCCCTGCCCACTGATGGCGCGCGCCTCGTCGACCCGGTCGACGATGTCATCGGCCACGCGACAGAACGCATACAACGCAAACGCGGCACGTCGCTTGTGCCGGGGCAGGAAAACACTGGCCAGATGGAACGTGCGTGCAAACTCACGCACGATGCGCTGGCATACCTGCGCATCACGATCACTCATCGCGGGACGACTGGTCGGGGGTGAGGTCGGTGAACGCCGGACGGAACTGCAGGCTGAACGCGTCCGAGTACATGAAGTTCCGAGTGAAGACGAGACGGGGCCGCGCACCGTTGCCGATACGCAGCCCCGGAGGACGTAACCTACCGTGTCCGGTTGCCGAGGCGGGAGGCCCCGGCACCGGAACGGTCAGCGCTTGGCGCCGCCAATCATCCCGAGCACGGCGCCGATGGGCGCAAACACCAGTTCCAGCCCCTTGCCCACAGCGCTCAGCGCTGCGCCGATGGGCGCGTAGAGCAACTCGCTGGCCTTGCCGATCGCCCCGAACACGGCGGTGAATGCCTTGTAGGGCATGTCGGCACGGCCGAGCTCACCGAGGGCCGACCCGACCGGGTCGAGCGCCGAACGGTTCTCGAAGTGGTCAGGCATCCAGCCCTGCTTCCGCAGCTGGCTGTAGTGGTCCGCCATCACGGCGGCCAACGCGATCAGAATCAGAACGAAAAGGATGCCAAAGCTGGTCATCAGGACAGACCGGAAGAGGAGAGGGACGAGCGGGTGCAAAAGCGGGCACTCTGTGGCACCGGACACCGGCGCGGACATCACGATCGTACACGCGGAACAGAGGGGCGGCAAGGTAGCGCAGCAGCCGGCGGCGCAGTGCTAACCGACGTTCCATGCCAACGCCGGGACTCGAACCCGGACGCCGTGAGGCACGAGATCCTAAGTCTCGCATGTCTACCAGTTCCATCACGTTGGCCGCGTACCCGCACAATCTACCCATCCAGCGCGCGCCGCAACCGGTGCTTCTGCCTGAAAGGGGGCTACCGAACGGCGAAACGCAAAGGGGGCAAGGGCGCCAAGGCGCGAAACTGCAAACGGCAAAACTGCGAAAACTGCCTGACGCAAAGGGGCAAAGATCGCAAAGGCGCAAAGAACATCTTTGGGAACTGCGCTCGCTCGGCGGGCCGAGAACCCCAGAAGGAGTTTTTCTTTGCGCCTCTCCGTCCCCTTTGCGTCAGGCCGTTCAGCAGTTTTCCACTCAGGCGACCGTTCGCAGAAACGAAAGCGCGGCGTGCAGGACACAAACCCGCACGCCGCGCCCGAACCAGTCATTCGGTCACCTGCCGCCGATGCGGATCGTCTCCACGCGATTGGTCTTCTGCTGCGCGTCGTAGACGCCGAGCGTGATCACATCGCCAGCGTTGAGCGCCGTGATCGCCTGCAGCAGGTCAGCGGTCGTGCGCACGGCACGGCGCGGACGGGGATACACGATCTCGGTGATCACATCACTGTCGTCCAGCTTACCGCGCGCGCCGCTACCGACATTGACGTTCGTCACGCGCACGCCCTTGATCGTCGACGGGATGCTGGCGGCGCGCGAGAACGCGTCCGTCAGCGGCTCCACTGTGATGCCCAGCTTGTCAGCCGATACCGTCTCGGCCTTCAATTCGCGCTCCTCCGCCGCAGGCGCAGCGCCGACGACGGCCGCCTCGGCGTCTGCCGGTGCTTCGGCCAGCTTCACGCGAAACGACTTCCGGTCGCCGAATCGCATCACGTCCACCGTCACCACGTCACCCGGCTTCTTCATGCGGACGATACGCTGCAGGGTGCCGACGCGGTCCACCCGTGCGCCGTCGATCGCGGTGATGACGTCACCCGGCTCCAGGCCCGCTGCCTTCGCCGGGCTCGATCCGGTGCCGTCGAAGTCGCCGACCATCACACCAGCGATCGCCGTCAACTGCGCGGCCTTCGCTTCCTCGGCCGTCACTTCCTTGATCTGGATGCCGAGGACCGCGCGCCGCACACGGCCATGTGCGATGAGATCGTCCGACACCGCCTTGGCCAGCGAGATCGGAATCGCGAAGCCGTAGCCGCTGTAATAGCCGGTCTCGCTCGCGATCATGCTGTTGATGCCGATCACTTCGCCGCGCGCATTCACCAGCGGACCACCGGAGTTGCCCGGATTGATGGCCGCGTCGGTCTGGATGAAGTCCGTGATGGCGTAGCGATTCTCGAGCGGGCGTGACATCGGCAGGCCGCCGCGCCCCTTGGCACTGATGATGCCGGCCGTCACGGTAAAGTCGAGACCGAGCGGGTTGCCGATAGCCAGCACCCAGCTGCCGATGCGCGCCGTGTTGTCATCGCCGAATGCCACCGTCGGCAAACCACTACCGTCGATCTTGATCACGGCGACGTCAGTCGTCGGATCCTTGCCGATCACCTTGGCCGAGAACTCGCGGTGGTCGGTGAGGATCACCTTGATGCGGTCGGCATCGCCGACGACGTGGTTGTTGGTGAGGATGTAGCCGCTCGGCGAGATCAGGAAGCCGGTGCCACTCCCTTCCATGGGCTGGCGCGGCTGGCGGCCCTGGAACTGATTGAAGAATTCCTCCATCCCGGGCGGCACATTCGTGGGTCGACGCGCCTGAGTGCGAGCCGGTGCGTCCTTCTCGACCTGAATCGAGACGACGGCCGGCGTCACGCGCTCGGCCACATCGGCGAAGCCCGGCGCACCACCGTCGTCGCTGGGCCCGCTGGCGACGCGCGGGGCGACCGGCCGCGTGTTCTGTGCAAAGCTGGACTGCGGCAGCTCGAATGCTGTCGCAATCGCCAGCCCGCCTACGAAAGCCGCCGTGACGGCCCCTGCTACCTTCGCGCGTGTCATCATGCTCATAGCGTGCTCACAGATCCGGGAAGAGTCAATCGTCAGTACCCGAACAGAACCACCACAGTTTCATCGCCGTTCCGGCCGCACCGCCTCTTCATCGAGAATCGGCGGCAGGAGACAGCGTCACCCTCACCCCGGTCACACCGGAATGAGGGTGAATCCAGCCAAAGAAAACACGCCGACTCCGGAGCGTCCGGGCCGGCGCGCCTTCACCGTTGTACTGCAGTCCTACTTCTTGTCGTCGACGATCTCGTAATCAGCTTCGACGACTTCCTCGGCATTCACCGCGCCATCCGTCGGCGGCGCCTCGGCCGACGGTGCGCCACCGGCTTCCGTCGCTCCAGACTGTGCGTACAGCGAAGCACCCGCCTCACTGTAGATGCGGCTCAGATCTTCCTGGGCTGCCTGAATCTCGGCGAGATCCTCACCGCGGAGTGCCTTGCGCGCGCGCTCCACCGCTTCGTCGAGCTTCGTCTTCATGTCCGGCGCCAGGCGGTCCGCCCACTCCTTCGCATTCTTCTCGACGTCGTACGTCATGCTGTCGAGACGGTTCCGGGCGTCGATCTGCTCGCGGCGCTTCTTGTCCTCTTCCGCGTTCTTCTCGGCGTCCTTCACCATGCGATCCACTTCACCCTCGGACAGACCGCTCGACGCCTCGATGCGGATCTTCTGTTCCTTGCCGGTCGTCTTGTCCTTCGCCGTCACGTGCAGGATGCCGTTGGCGTCGATGTCGAACACCACTTCCACCTGGGGCTGCCCACGCGATGCCGGCGGGATGCCGGTGAGCTGGAACTTGCCGATGGTCTTGTTATACACCGCCAGGTCGCGCTCACCCTGCAGCACATGGATCTCCACCTGCGTCTGGTTGTCGTCGGCGGTGCTGAAGGTCTCGGACTTCTTGGTCGGAATGGTGGTGTTGCGCGGAATCAGCGTGGTCATCACGCCACCGAGCGTCTCGATGCCGAGCGAGAGCGGCGTCACGTCGAGCAGCAGAACGTCCTTCTGCTCGCCGGTGAGCACGGCACCCTGCACGGCGGCACCGATGGCCACCACTTCGTCCGGGTTCACGCCCTTGTTGGGCTCCTTGCCGAAGAACTTCTTGACCGTCTCCTGAATCTTCGGAATACGTGTCGAGCCGCCGACCAGCAGGATCTCGTCGATCTCACCCGGCTTCATGCCGGCGTCGGCGAGGGCCTTCTCCATCGGGGGAATCGTGCGCGCGATCAGGTCGTCCACCAGCTGCTCGAACTTGGCGCGAGTCAGCGAGTAGTTCAGGTGCTTCGGGCCGCTGGCGTCAGCGGTGATGAACGGCAGGTTGATGTCGGTCGACTGCGTTGAGGACAGCTCCATCTTCGCCTTCTCACCCGCCTCCTTCAACCGCTGCAGCGCCATCGGATCCTTCGACAGGTCGATAGCCTGGTCCTTCTTGAACTCCGCCACGAGCCAGTCGATCACGCGCTGATCGAAGTCGTCGCCGCCGAGGTGCGTGTCACCGTTGGTGGACTTCACTTCGAACTGGCGCGAGCCATCGACGTCGTACAGTTCGAGCACCGAGATGTCATAGGTACCGCCGCCGAGGTCGAAGACGGCGACCTTCTCGTCCTTCTTCTTGTCGAGGCCGTACGCGAGCGCGGCGGCCGTCGGCTCGTTGATGATGCGGAGCACGTCGAGACCGGCAATCTTGCCGGCATCCTTGGTGGCCTGACGCTGCGAGTCGTTGAAGTACGCCGGCACCGTGACCACGGCCTTGGTCACGGTGTGACCCAGGTAATCCTCAGCGGTCTGCTTCATCTTCTGCAGGATCATGGCGGAGAGCTCAGGCGGCGTGTAGCGCTTGCCCTGGATCTCCACGCTGACGAGATCGTTCTGGCCCGCCACGATCGCGTAGGGCACGCGGGACTTCTCCTGCGTCGCCTCGGACATCTTGCGGCCCATGAAGCGCTTGATCGAGAAGATCGTGTTGGTGGGGTTCGTGACCGCCTGACGCTTGGCGATCTGGCCGACGAGGCGCTCGCCGTCCTTCGAGAAGCCCACGACCGAGGGGGTGGTCCGCCCGCCCTCGGCATTCGGAATCACGACCGGATCCCCGCCTTCCATCACGGCAACCACGGAGTTCGTGGTGCCGAGGTCGATACCAATCACCTTGTCAGCCATTCGTCTGCACCCTCGAGTGTCGAGTCACACATGCTCCCAGGCAGAAAGCCGGAGCCGTCGTCACCGCCGCTGTGCCATACCACGCACGCGCCGCGACCTATGGTACAACGAGCAGCAAGTTCGGCACCCGGCTTCTCTGCCGATTCGGCAGGTGTTTGGCGTCGACATGGCAGCGAGGCGGCGCGCAGGCCAGCATCTCCGACTGCAGAGACCCGAGCCGCGGGCGGAGCGGTTACTTTCCTCCGCTCACCGCTTCCCACTGTGAGCCATGTTCCCGATCGGCGACGAAAATCCGACCGACCACCGCCCGATCATGACGTGGGCGATACTCGGTGTCATGTTCGCCACGTGGTTCTTCGCGCAAGGCGCCGGGGCTGACAACACCGCCCTGATCAAGAGCGTGTGCGAGTTCGGGCTGGTGCCGGGTGAAGTGACACGGGCGGCGCCGGTCGGGCAGTCGGTCCCGATGGGTGCCGGGTGGGCGTGCCTCGTGGATCGCTCGGCCATAAACTGGTTCACGCCGTTCACCTCGATGTTCCTTCACGGCGGCTGGGGGCACCTCCTCGGCAATGCATTGTTTCTCTGGGTGTTCGGCGACAATGTCGAAGACCTGATGGGCGAGCAGCGTTTCCTCGGCTTCTATCTCGTGTGCGGCCTGGCTGCTGCGGCGGCACATGTGATGCTCCAGCCGGCGTCGCCGATACCGACGGTCGGCGCCTCCGGGGCCATTTCCGGGGTCATGGGTGGCTACCTCGTGCTCTTCCCACGACACCGGGTGCGGATGTTTTTTCCGCCCATTTTCCTCTTCCACTTTCCGGCGTGGCTGGTGCTGCTCTGGTGGTTCGGGCTGCAGGTCATGGCCGGGCTGCCGCAGCTGAGCATGCTGCATGCGGACCCGTCGGGAGGCGTGGCGGTGTGGGCGCATGTCGGCGGATTCGTCGCGGGAGTGCTGCTGGTCAAACGTTTTGCGCTGCCTGACCGGCTCGAGCGGCGCCTGGCGCGCCAGCGGACGCGTCGGATGCAGTCTTTCTTGTAACAGTCCAGTTTCGGTTTTTACGGTGACGCGCCCGCCTTCTAGCTTTCGCGCGTGCCATGCACAGGCTCGACATGCCGGTGCCAAATTTCTTCTGGAGCTTCTCCTCCGTGCGCCTGATTCCCCGCGATGATCGATTCTTCGATCTGTTCGCTGAAATGGCTGGGATCCTCGTCCAGTCCGCCAATACGCTCCAGCAGTTGTTCGCCGAGCCCGCCCGCATCGATGAATTCCAGGCCAGCATCAAGAACCTCGAGCATCAGGCTGACCGCCTGACCGCCGAGGCCAACCGCAAGGTCGACACCACCTTCGTAACGCCCCTCGATCGCGAAGACATTCACACGCTGGTGACGCGCCTCGACAACGTGGTCGACCTGATCGACGGCTGCGCCCGTCGGGCGCAGATCTATCGCATCACCGAGGCGCGCGATCCAGCCATCCGGATGTGCTCCGTCCTCGGCGAGGCGTGCGTACAGATCCGCGAGGCCGTGGCGGCGATGAAGAAACCGCAGATGGTCTACGAACATGGTGTGCGCATCAAGCGCCTCGAGGAGCAGGCCGATGCGATCTACCACGAGACGCTCGGAAACCTGTTTGCCGGCACGCCGGATCCGATGACCGTCATGAAGTGGAAGGACCTGTACGATTCCCTCGAGACGGCCATCGACGAATGTCATTACGTGTCGCTGGCGCTCGAAAGCATCTCGCTCAAGAACAGCTGAGTTGCCGTGATAGCGTACGTCATTGGAATCGTGGTCGTCGCGCTCGTCTTCGACTTCATCAATGGGTTCCACGATTCGGCCAATTCCATCGCGACGATCGTCGGCACGCGAGTCCTCACGCCGTTCAAGGCGGTGCTCTGGGCAGCGACCTTCAACTTCCTCGCGCTGTTCACCGTCGGCACTGCGGTCGCAAAGGCAATCAGTTCAGGCTATGTGAATCCGTCGGCGATCTCGACCAACGTGATTGCAGCCTCACTGCTCGGCGCGATCATCTGGAACCTGATCACCTGGTGGTACGGAATTCCGTCCAGTTCATCACACGCGCTCATCGGTGGCTTCGCTGGCGCCGCCGTGGCCAGCAAGGGCTTCGGTGCACTGAACTGGGGCCCCAAGTGGATTGAGACGCTCACAGCCATTGCGCTGTCGCCGGCACTCGGCGCGGTGCTGGGCCTGGGGCTGATGGCGTTCGTGTATCGCGCCTTCGCGAAGGTTGCGCCTGGCAAGGTCGACCGGTTCTTTCGACCGGCGCAGCTGGTCAGCTCCGCGCTGCTCTCGCTGGCACATGGCGGCAACGACGCGCAAAAGACGATGGGCATCATCGTGGGACTGCTCGCGTCGCCGTCGGTGCGACAGCTGTTCGAGCCGTATACCACCGGGTGGTTGAGTCACCTGTACGTGCCCGATACCTCCACGATCCCGCTCTGGGTCGAGATTTCTGCGTATTTCATGATCTCGCTCGGCACGCTGTTCGGCGGCTGGCGCATCGTGCACACGATGGGGACGCGAATCACGAAACTGCGTCCGGTGGGTGGTTTCTGTGCCGAAACCGGCGGGGCCGTCGTCATCCTCATCGCGTCGAGATTCGGCATCCCGGTGAGCACCACGCATACCATCACCGGTGCCATCGTTGGCGTCGGTGCGGCCAACCGGGTCCGTGCCGTCCGGTGGGGGCTGGCCGGCAACATCGTATGGGCCTGGATCGTCACGATTCCGGCAGCGGGGTTGCTGGCGGCGATCAGTGCGTGGATTCTCAATACGCTCGTGGTGATCGGCCGACCGGCCTGACCACCCAGCCGTGGCGCCGTCGATGACGGTGGGCGCCTGAACCTGCGGGGAGTGGATGGCCACACGACGGAAACAGGCGCGACGCGGCGGTGATGCAGATGCCGATGCCATGGGCTCGGTCGGCGCCGCAGGTGAGGCGCATCTGTTCATCAGCCGGGAGCTGAGCTGGCTGGAGTTCAACTCCCGAGTGCTGAAGGAGGCGCGCGACCCGCGGACACCGCTGCTCGAGCGGCTCAAGTTCCTGGCCATCTTCAGCTCCAACCTCGACGAGTTCTACATGGTCCGCGTGGGCGGGCTGCGTCGCAAGGTGCGGAACGGGCAGGGCGGCTATCCGCAGGAGCGGCTGTCGCCGGCTGAGCTGCTGATGGCGATCGACAAGCGCGTAAATGCGCTGCTGCACCTGCAGCGTACCTGTCTCACCGACGACCTGCTGCCCGCGCTGGCCGCGCACGGCGTTCAGCTGGTGCGCATGAACGATCTCTCGGCCGCCGAGTGGCAGGTGGTGGATGCGTTCTTCGAGTCGCAGGTGTTCCCGGTTCTGACGCCGCTGGCCGTCGATCCGGGACATCCGTTTCCGTACATCTCGAATCTCTCGCTGTCGCTGGCGGTACGCATTCGCGACCCGCAGACGGGGCTCGAGCATTTCGCGCGCGTGAAGGTGCCGAAGTCGCTGCCGCGGTGGGTGCCCGCGGGGAAGCCGAACCACTTCGTGCCGGTGGAGGACGTGATCGGTGTCAATCTCGGCTCGCTCTTTCCCGGCATGGAGGTGCTCAGCTGGCACGCCTTCCGCATCACACGGTTCTCCGACTTCGAGCTTACCGGCGTCGAGGAAGACGATGATCTGCTGTCGGTCGTCGAGCGGCAGGTCTTCGCGCGGAAGTTCGGCGAGGTGGTGCGTCTCGAAGTCGAGACGGGCATGGCGGCGGAGCTGCGCACGCTGCTGATGGAGGAGCTGCGCGATGAGGAAGACGCCCTCGTGCTCGCGCTGCCGCTCACCGCGAGCGACGTCGACGAACCAGGCACGCTGCTGGATCTCGGCGACCTCATGTCATTGGCGTCGGCGATCGACCTGCCCGACCTCCGGTTTCCGGCTTTCGTGCCGGGTATTCCGGCCGAGCTGGTGGAGGTGTCGAACATCTTCGATGCGATCCGGGAGCGCGACATCCTGGTGCATCATCCGTTCGAAAGCTTTCGCGACACGGTGGAACACTTTCTCGAGCGCGCTGCCACCGACGACAACGTGCTGGCGATCAAGCTGACGCTCTATCGCACTTCGGGCGAGACGGCGATCGTGAAGTCGCTGATCGAGGCGGCCGAGCGCGGCAAGCAGGTGGTGGTGCTGATCGAGCTGCAGGCGCGGTTCGACGAGGCCAACAACATCGCCTGGGCCCGCACGCTGGAGAACTACGGTGTGCACGTCGTGTACGGCGTGCCCGGCTTGAAGACGCACACCAAGACTGCGCTGGTCGTGCGCCGTGAGCCCGACGGCATCCGCCGCTACGTGCACATCGGGACCGGCAATTACCACTCACGCACCGCGAAGCTCTATACCGACATCGGCCTGTTCACCTGCAGCCCGAGCATCGGCGCCGATGTGAGTGACCTGTTCAACGCCTTGACCGGGTTCAGCCGGCAGGAGCTGTACCGCAAGCTGCTGGTGGCGCCGGCGAACATGCGGCGTCGGCTGGTGGAGCTCATGGATCGCGAGGCCGTGCATGCGCGGGAAGGGCGCGGCGGGCGGATCATCGC
>JBBSCZ010000104.1:0-10557 GCA_038249795.1 Gemmatimonadales bacterium
ACGAAGAGGTAGCACGCGAATCCGCCCAGCATGTAGTGCAGGATCATGCCCCACGTCATCGCGACATCGGTCGGCATCACCATCCGCATCCACGCCGTTGGATAGAAGATGTCGCCATGCATCGCACCGACGTACGGCATGCCGCCGAACAGGTATGGATTCCAGAGTGCAAAACCGCCGGTGGAACGCAGCACCTGCGCGCCGAACTCGCGGAAGGAATAGCCGGCGATGTACTGGTCGCTGTAGGTGCTCACGAGGAACTGCCCGCTAAGCGCCGGATACGCCAGCAGCATCGTACCGGCCACGCACGTCAGCAGTGCCAGCAGCCAGGCGTAGCGCGGTTCGAGCGGATCGGAGTTGTGCATGTCAGGCAGCAGGGCCATCGGAAGACGAAAGAGAAGAACGGCGGCGCAGCGAAACCCCGGGAAGGAAGACCAGCCCGGGGATGACCTCGACTACCGTGAGCCAGACGCGTGATCCCGCCGCGAGCATCGTCGCCTCGGCCGGCGTTGCGAGCCGGAGGGAGATCAGCATGACGACCAGCGCTGCTTCACGCACGCCAATGCCGCCGGGGGCGAAGATGGCCAGAAAACCGACGAGGTACGACGCCGTGTAAATTGCCAGCGCGGCCATCGAGATGCCACCGCCATGCCCCAGCAGCGCGCGCCAGAACAGCCCGAAGCCGATGCCGTACGCCACCCACGCGGCGACATTGGCGCCGAATACCATCAGCAGCGTTCCGCGCGAGATGACAGGCAGATCCACCTCGGGTCGTCGGACGAGACGTGTTGCGGTGGCCACGGCCCACGTGAGCAGTTGCGGCCCGAATGCGAGGCCGAACACCGTGGCAACCAGAGCGACCCATGACGCAGCACGCAGCAGGGGATTGATGGCGAGCAGCTCCCCCGCCCCGGCCAGTGCCACCACGGCAAAGCCGGCAGCGATGTTCACGAGTTGCATGATGATCGAGGAACCGGTAGCCGCGAGCGGCGACGCGCCTGCGTCACGCGCCAGCACCGCCATCGCACCGATCGCCCAGACCTTGCCCGGCACGTACTTGCCAAGGCTCGAGACGAACCAGATGCGCGTTGCGCTCAGCACGCCGAGCGGGCTGCTCCACCGAGAGAGCAACAGGCGCCAGGCGGCGATGAGCAGTGCGTACCCTACTCCGATGCACGCACTCGCCAGCAGCAGCCCAACCCAATCAGGTCGCAACGAGGTCATACTGGCACGGATTTCGGACCAGTTCGTGTCGATGGCACGAAAGACGTAGAAGACGACGATTGCGACGACACCGAGCCGGAGCGCCGTCTTCAGCTCAGCGCGCACGCACGATCCCGCGGCGCGCCGCCTCATAGACGCTCTGATATCGCTCGGCGACCGCACGTGGCGAAACCAGCGCGATCATCTGCGCCCGTCCCGTGGCGCCAAGGGCCGCGCGTCGTTCCGGCGCTGCGGCGATGTCGAGAATGGCGTCACGCCAAACGGCGGCGTCGGCGTCATCGCCGGCGCGAATCAGCGTGCCGTTCTCTCCACTGCGTACGATATCAGGCAGCCCACCGGAATCATTCGCGACGACCGGCGTCTCGCAGAGCAGCGATTCGGCGGCGACCATGCCGAAGCCCTCGTCACGCGCCGGCACCACAGTGCATGAGGCTCGCGCATAGAACGCCGGCATCGCGTCACGCGGCTGGTGTCCGTGCCACGCGATGCGATGGGCAATGCCGAGCTGCGCGCCCAGTGCGTGCAGCATCGAGGCCTCGGGCCCATCGCCAACCATGTCGAGATGCATCGTCTCGGGAAGCAGTGCCAGCGTGTGCAGCAGCAGTGCCGGATTTTTTTGCGCGTTCAGCCGGCCCACGAACAGCAGGCGCGGTGGCGTGGCGCGGGTCGCGGCCTGCGCTGCGAACTTCAGCACATCCGACGGCATCGGCGCGACGGTGATCGGTGCGGCAGTGAGCAGACGCAAGCGCTGCGCGAGCCAGTTGCTGACGGTGGTCACGCCCGCCGCGCGACCGAGCGCAAAGGATGCGAGCGACGCGGTCATGCCGGTCGCCATCCGTGCATCGCTGCCGTGCGAGGTGACGACCATCGGAACGCGCGCTCGCGTGGCGGTGCGGCCGATCGCGAGCGCCGCCGGAAACCACCAGTGCGCATGCACCACGTCGATGTCGCCGCTGGCGAGGCGAAAGCGCGTACCGAGACGCAGCGCACCGATCAACCGCACCATCGCGCGCTTGCCGCGCGTGGACGCCTTGACCTGCTCGGCCATCGTGCCGGTGTACGCGAGCGTCTCATCGGCGTCGTCGCCGTAGCGTACGCGCTGCACGTGAATGCCGTCGATGATGTCACGTTCGGGCAGACCGCGCGCGTGCGGAGCGAGCACCTCGACGGTGATGTCGACGGTAGCGAGAGCGTGCGCGAGATCCAGCAGGAAGCCACCGGCGGCATCACCGGTGGTGCGCGGAAAGTTGTGCGTGACGAACAGGACGCGACGGACACTCACGGGACGTTCGTGAGGCGCCTCTCGTCCAGCTCTCGGCGGATTTCGCGCAACTCTGCCCGCTGCACCGCGATCATCTCTCCCAGGAATCCACCGACGAAGAGTATCGTACCGACGATGACGCAGGTCTCGATCAGGTTCAGCAGCGGGCGGAAGCCGACGCCCGCGAAGATGCGGATGCCGATCGCGACGAGGCCCGTGAGCACACCGATCGCGAATAGCGCCGCGCCGAGCAGGCCGAAGAAGAGCAGCGGCTTGCGACCGAAACGCAGTTCGAACCAGACCGAGAGCATGTCCATCACACCCACCGGGATGCGGCCGATCCCGAACTTCGACTTGCCGGCATGACGTGCATAGAGCGGCACCGGAATCTCGGTGACACTGAACCCTTCGAAGTGGGCGATCACGATCATGTATCGGTGCCAGTCAGGACGAACCGGCAGTGCGTTCATGATCTCGCGACGGTAGGCCTTCACGCTGTTGAGGTCCTTGACCGGCACGTCGAACAGCGAGCGACTGAGCCAGTTGTAGACGCCGCTGACGAACGCCTTTTCGTACTTTCCTTCCTTGAAGCCCGTCACCATGTCGGCCTGATTGGCCAGGATCGGTGCGACGAGTCGTGGAATGTCCTCGGGCTTGAACTGCAGATCGGCGGGCCAGAAGACCAGCACCTCACCGCGCGCATTGAGCCAGCCCGTGCGCAGCGCATCGGCAATGCCGCGCTGCGTGCGATGCCGCACCGCGCGGAGGAAGGGGTACTCTTCCTGCAAACGTTGCAGCACCTGCCACGAATCATCCTTCGAGCCGTCCTCGATGACGATCACTTCGTAGCGCGTCTCGGTACCGGCGAAGGCGGCCGCCGCCTGCTCCATGAAGAGGGGCAGGTTCTCGGCTTCGTCCTTTGCGGGAACGAGCACGCTCACATCGACGCCGGCATCCTGTGGAGCCGCCGCAGGTGCTGCCATGGCGCGCGGTGCGGTGCCCGTGAGGCTGGAGCTCATACGCGCTTCCGCATCCGCGCGGAGAGCACGCCGAGCTGATCACGGTACTTGGCCACCGTGCGACGCGCGATGACCACGCCGCCCTGCTTCAGTATGTCGACGATGGCCTGGTCGGTGAGCGGGTCCTTCGAATCCTCGCCATCCACCAGCTTCTTGATCTGATCCTTGATGCCGCGAGCCGAGACGTCGTCGCCGTCGGTGGTGGAGAGTCCTGACGAGAAGAAGAACTTGAGCGGGAGCACGCCACGCGGAGTCTGCACGAACTTTTCGTTCGTGACGCGGCTGACGGTCGACTCGTGCATGCCGATCACCTCCGCCACCTCACGCAGCGTCAGCGGCTTGAGATGCTGTACGCCCTTCTCGAAATATTCGCGCTGCCGCTCGACGATGTAATTCATGACCTTCAGCATCGTCTGCCGACGCTGCTCGATCGCCTGAATCATCCAGTGGGCGGAGTTCATCTTGTTGGCGATGAAGTCCTTGCTTTCGGCATCGTACTTCTTCTTGTCGCGGGCGATGTCCTGATAGGTGCGGCTCAGCTTCAGGCGCGGCAGGTTGCCGTCGTTCAGGTAGACGACGTAACGCCCATCGACTTTGTCGACGACCAGATCAGGGATGATGAAATGTTCGTTGTCGGGCGCGAACTTGAGGCCCGGCTTGGGCTCGAGCTTTGCGATCTGATCGGCGACGCCCTGCACTTCGGAGATCGGGATGCCGAAGCGCTTCGCCATCTCGCTCCAGCGGTGGCCGATGAGTTCATCGAATCCGTCGCACACCAGAGCGTATGCCACGCCGTCCTGGAATCCCTGCATCGCGAGCTGCAGCAGCAGACACTCACGGAGATTGCGCGCACCGACGCCCGGCGGGTCGAGCTGCTGGATCACGAGCAACAGCGCCTCTACCTCCTCCATCGTGTAGATCGGCAGTTCGCTGATGTCGATGTCGGCCTCTTCGGCGATGCGACGCACTTCGGCATTCACGCCGGCAAGAATCTCCTCCAGCGAACAGCCAAGGTAGCCGTCCTCGTTGATGTTGCCCACGAACTCGTCAGCGAGGTAGGCCTCGCGCGAGGTGAGCTCCAGCATCTGCACCTGATCGCGCAGGTGGTCGGTGAGATCGCGCGACATGACCGTCACCGGTTCGATGTATTCGCGCTCCTCATATTCTTCCTTGCGGCCACCAGTCTCGAAGCCATCCTCGAGAATCTTCTGCCAGTCCATTTCGTCGGTGTTGTCCGCCTTCTGCTCTTCGGGCGTCGCGACTTCGAGCGTCTCGGCGCCTTCCTCACCATCTTCGTCCTCGGGCACGAGCTCGAGAAAGGGATTGATGAGCAATTCCTGCTGCAAGTGCTGCTGAAGGTCGAGGAGCGGCATGTACAGAAGATCCATCGCCTGATAGAGGCGTGGATTGACCTTCATCTCCTGCCGCATCGACGTGCTCTGATTGAGCCCCGTCCTGTAGCTGCTCATCGCAGGCCTCCGGCGTTCGTCACTCGCGTCGTCACGGTGCGCTCACCATGTTCTCGTCCCGGGCGAAGCGATCGCGCAGTCGCGCGGCCAGCGTCGGTCCCAGGTACAGCTCAGCGACCGTATCGTCGAACACCAGCTCCCGCACCGTGCCGGAGACCTTCACCTGACCGTCGAACATGATGTACGCTCGATCGACGATGTCGAGCGTCTGTTCCACGTTATGGTCCGAGATGAGGACGCCGATCCCGCGATGGCGCAACCCTGACACGATCGTCTGGATGTCGTGCACCGCGATCGGGTCCACGCCGGCGAACGGCTCGTCGAGCATCATGAATTTCGGCTCGGTGACGAGTGCGCGGGTAATCTCGAGCCGGCGTCGCTCGCCGCCGGACAGTGCGTACGCCTTGCTCTTGCGGAGATGCTTGATGCTGAGTTCATCCAGCAGCTTTTCGAGCTTGGCCAACTTCTCGGCCGAGGACAGCGGCAGCGTTTCGAGGATGGCGAGGATGTTGTCCTCGACACTGAGCTTGCGAAAGATCGACGGCTCCTGCGAGAGATAGCCGATGCCGTTGCGCGCGCGCTTGTACATGGGCATCGTCGTGATGTCGGTGCCGTCGAGGACGATCGTGCCGCTCTGTGGCTGAATCAGTCCCACGATCATGTAGAACGTGGTCGTCTTGCCGGCACCATTCGGGCCGAGCAGTCCCACGATCTCACCCTGGCGCAGGTGCAGCGCGACGTTGTTGACGACGCTCCGCTTCTTGTACGTCTTCACCAGCCCTTTCGCCTCGAGGCGGCTGGTGAGTTTGGCCTGTGTCCTTGGTGTGAAGACCGGCACCCGTCCCGGTTGCACGCGCACGATTTCCGTGGTCCGGCGCCGCACCTCTGAGGTGACCTGTTCGCGACGGTCCTTCACATGTTCCCAGACGCCCGGCAGGACGAGGACCTTGGCGCCAGGTTGGTCCAGACCGCCGACCGGCAACGTGACCACGCCATCGGCCACCAACCGTGGCAGCAGCGTGTCGCGCAAATGTGATCGTACCTGATCGAGACTCAGTTCTCCCGCCGTGCGCTCCGCATCACGACCGGCCGCGCGCTCGAGGAGCAGATAATCTTCGCGGTAGAGGACGGCGACCTCGTCGAACCGTGCCACGCCGGCCGCATCGGAGGCGGCAAAGAGGGCATTCATTGCCATGACCGGCGAACGGTCATGCGGCGCAAAATGCTCGATGAGCGCGCGGATTCGCGCCGGAAGTTCTTCGTCAGGCAGCGTCGGCTGATCGATCACGGTCGGCGTGGTGTGGTCCGTGGAGTTGCAGGAGCCGGCCTGGCGACCGGCTTCCGAACGGGTGTAGCAGGAGTGGAGGTGGCAGCCGTGGGACTGCGTTCAGGCGCGGGCGCGGGCGCCGGCGTGACCGCAGTGGGTGTGACACTGGTACCTTCCGAAAAATTGGCAGAATCGAGCGCCGGCTCGAGATAGATGCCGACGGCCTTCTCGTCGATCTGCACGCGCGACACACCCGTCGAGTCGAGGGTCACCGTAATCCGGTCGCCGCGAGAGTAATTGATGGCAGGACGCTGCGGTGTGCCGCCCTGCGCTTCGACCTGATACCGCGCGCTGGCATGCCCGATCGACTGCATCTCACGCAGCTGAGGCTTCACGGACGCCGAATCGGTCGCGGCATTCGGCGGCGGCGTGCTATCAGGGCGAGCTGCGGTGGTATTGCGACGCGACGGCTTGGCGACCGCAGAGGGCACGGTCATCGAAGGCTCGGGTGATGCGGGACGTGCGCGCGCGGTGGAGTCGAAGAAGGCGAAGATGGTGTCCCCCTTCAGCCAGTCCTTCTCGCCGGTGCGGACTTTCGCGGTATCGGGGATGGTGGTGGCGATCGCGTCGCGGAATGCACGGACCTCGCGCAGTTGCTGGTCCGGCATGCGCACGGCGAGCGAGTCGGCGATCAGGTCGCGGTCCGGTGAAATTGCCCGTGCGCGCGATTTGCCCCAGACATACGCCGCCTGCGCCTTGTTGCCGTCCACGCGCAGGTCGATGGTGTCGGCGGTGAGCAGCAGGTCTTCGCTGGTCACGCGCGCATCCGCCTGTGCGAGCACACGCTGCACCACGCGATTCTTCGTGAAGAGCTCGACCTGCTTTCCGCGCAGCGTGTAGCCACGCTCACCCTTGCCGATGATCACCGGCCGGATCATGAGCCGTGCAAACTCACGGCCGCTGTCGAGATAGGCCGAGTCGCTGCGGGCATCGAGGTCGCTGCGCGTGATCTCGACCTTGCCACCGGCATAGACGATCGAATCATTCTCGGTGGTGATCTGGTTCGCGGTCACCTGCACCGGCTCACCCGCTTTTCCCGCTGAGTCACGCTGGGCCAGAAACAATCGCGGCCGATTCTGCGCCACGAGGCGCGACTGTGGACGAATGCCTCGCACTGCGCGGAAATAGGTGGCGGTGTCGCCACGCATCACCGAACTGCTCGGCAGCGTCGCGACCACATTGCCGATGGCCAGAAGCCGCTCATCCACCTGAAAATAGTTCATCTGGTCGCTGCTCACCTTCGCACGTGGCTCGGTGTATCGCACATTGCCCAACAGGTAGAGCACCTGCGCCTGCTGATACCATTCAGCACTGTCAGCCACGAGCGTCACGTCCTGATTGAGGCAGCGCACGATCACACGTCCTCCCACGAAGACGTTGCGCGGCGCGTCGGGACCGGTCGACGTGGTCGTGAGACGCGTCGAGTCGCTGCCCTCTTTCAGCTCGATGTTGCAACGGCCGCCGACGGCCTGCCCCGCCGTGACGGCAGGGAGGCCGACGATGACCGCCAGCATCCCGAGCAGCCGACGGAAGCTCACTGTCTCACCTTCATGGCAGCAGATGCGGGAGACTGCGGAGCCGGCGGAGCGGGAGTGTCACCACGGCCCCCGGGGTCGCCGCTGCCTCCGGTCGGCAGCATGATGCTGGCGCCAGTGCCTCGTGACAGTTTCTTGATCTTCACGCTCAGCATCTGCGGATCGCTTTCGAAGCCGACGCCTTCCAGCCGCCGCTCTCCTTCGAGGAGCACGAATGGGCTGTCCGACACGATGAGGTTACGGAACTGCTCGAAGCGCACCATCGGTGACGTGAGCTTGCGCCCGTCCGCGCCGATGATCACCACATTCTCGCGCGCTTCCATCACGTTTGCGCGCATGTTGTACGTGCCGCGTCGTGCCGTGAGCACACCGTCGCTTGCGCCATCCTTGTTAAAGAAAGTCGTGGTGACGATGCGCAGCTCCGCGCGCGTGTTCTCATCGAAGAAGTAGCCGGTGTCGGCCTGCAACTCCGCGCGCTGCACACCACGATCGGTGAGGATCGTGCGCATCTTGAACATCACCTGGTCCGCCGAGTCGGCCGTCGTCGCAACTTTCGATACCGTCGCAGTCGAGGTCTCTTTACAGGCGGCCAGGACGCTGAGTACTGCCAGCGACGCGAAGAGTGAGCGTCGCATCAGGCAACACCGGCACGAAGCAGGTCGTGCAGGTGCACCACGCCGACGAGCCGGTCACCGGCATCCAGCACGGGCATGGCCATGATGCCGAACCGTTCCATCCGGAACACGACACCACTCGCCAGCTCGCTGGCGTACGCCGTTTGTGGCGTGCGGGTCATCACGTCAGCCGCGAGCGCGTCGAACGGGTTGTCGTTGCGCTCGAGGAGGCGTGCCAGATCACCGGCGGTCACGACGCCACTCACCACACCGTCACCGGTGCTCAGCACAAGCAGGCCGCGCCGCTCGGCGAGCGGCACGATGGCCTCGCGCATGGTGGCGGTGACGGGAAGCACCGGCAGGCGCTCGTCCTCCATCACGTCGGCCACCGTGGTCAGCAGCTTCTTGCCGAGTGCGCCGCCAGGATGCAGCCGTGCAAAATCCTCGCGGCGGAAGCCTTTGTACTCGAGCAGCACGACGGCGAGTGCATCACCCAGGGCCAGCGCCGCCGTGGTGCTGGTGGTCGGCGCGAGATCGTGCGGGCACGCCTCTTCGCCGACGCCGGCATCGAGCGTCGCATCAGCCGCTCGACCCAGTGTCGACGCGCGTTGGCCGGTGATCGCGATCACGCGGACGCCGAGGCGCTTGAGCTCCTGCAGCAGCGGCAGCAGTTCCGCCGTCTCGCCGCTCTTGGAGAGCAGGATCGCGACGTCCTCGTGCCCCACGATGCCGAGATCTCCGTGGACACTTTCCACGGGGTGCAGGAAGGCCGCCGGAGTGCCGGTGGAGGTCAGGGTCGCGGCGATCTTGCGCCCGATCAGCCCCGACTTGCCGACGCCAGCGACGATGACGCGGCCCCGTGACTGCGCAATCAGCAGCACCGCACGCGCAAAATCACCATCGAGCTTCGCTTCGACGCCGGCGATCGCGGCGCGCTCGAGCTGCAGCACGCGCAACCCGCGCGTCACGAGTTCGGTCTCCGTCATCCGGGCGCGTCCTCGGCGACAGCACTCTCGGCCACGTACTCTGCGACGATCGTGTCCCACGTGCCGCGGGCGCGCAGCAGCGCCTCCACGAATTCACGAGCGGCGCCACGTCCGCCTTCCTTCGCCAGCTGCACCATCGCAACGGCTTTCACCTCCGCCACCGCATTCGAGGGCGCGGCTGACAGCGCCACGCGCTGCATCACGGCCACGTCCGCGAGATCATCGCCCATGAATGCCGCACGGTCAGCCGAGATGCCGAGCTTCTCGCACAGCGCCAGCAGCACCGGAACCTTCTTCAGCCCGCGTCCCTGCATGAGGTGCTCCACGCCGAGCTCGCGCGCACGCATGGTGGTTGCCTCCGAGTGGCGCGCCGAGATCCAGGCGACGGTGATGCCCGCGCGCCGCAGCATGACGATGCCAAGGCCGTCCTGGATGTCGAATCGCTTCAACTCGATGCGAGAATCCGGCACATCGGCATTCGCCAGTGCACCGATGTAGACACCGTTGTCCGTGAGCGTGCCGTCGACGTCGAACACCACCAGCGCAATGCGCTGTGCGAGTGCGGAGTCGATGCTCATGATCGCACCAGCGACCAGAGAGCCACCGCGCGATCGATCAACGCCGGGAACTGATCGAGGAACACCATGTTCGGCCCGTCACTCGGTGCATGATCGGGATCCGGATGCGTTTCGATGAACAGGCCCTGCGCACCCGCCGCGAGCGCGGCGAACATCAGCGTCGGAACGAACTCGCGCAGGCCACCGCTGGCACCAGCGTCGCCGCGACCCGGCTGCTGTACACTGTGCGTCGCATCGTAGATCACCGGCGCATCGGCGGCCTCGCGCATCCGCGAGAAGTTGCGCATATCCACGACCAGGTCACCGTAACCAAAGAAGGTGCCGCGTTCCGTGACGGCCAGTGGTGCATGTGCACCATGCGGAGACGCGCCACGGACCTTCGCCGCCGCGCCCTTCATTCCTTCCGGCTGCAGCCACTGCCCTTTCTTGATGTTCACCGGTTTGCCGGTGGCTCCCGCCGCCTCCAGCAGGTCCGTCTGACGGCAGAGAAACGCGGGGATCTGCAGTACGTCGCACAGCTCGGCGGCGATCGCGCACTGCTCCG
>JBBSCZ010000105.1:0-10503 GCA_038249795.1 Gemmatimonadales bacterium
GCCACGTGGAAGCGTTCATCGGCCGGATCATCGGCCAGGCAGCGCAGGCCGTTGCGCGCCTGGCGGAGTACCACGAGCTTGCCCGCCTCTCGATAGCCCATCACACCGGCACCAGCGCGCAGGGAGGGGGGCAGCGGAAGCACCGCGGCCGCAATCTGGTCGGCTTCCGCCGGGATCCCCTGCGCCATCATCGGCGCCGCCAGCAGAAGGGTCGTCAACAGGCAGGTTGCAGCGCGCATCAGAGGTCTCGGGTGATGGGAAATTCAGGACGAACCTGATCGAGCGTCGCAAGACGAGAACGTTCGAAGCGCAGGCCGCGTAGTCCACGGTGCCGACTCAACTTGCGTCCGGCAACATTTGATGGCAATACAACGGTTTGCTGCCCTTGCCTGCTGTGCCCTCTCACCGAAGACTGCATGCGTCGCTCCACCGGACCACTGCTGCGCCATGCGCTGCTGCTGACACTCACGCTCACCGCCAGTGCCTCTGCCTCGGCGCAGGCCCGCCGCATGTTCACCGACGCCGACTACGATCGTGCGGTCCGCATGCTGTCGCCGACCGTCGCCCCGCTGGTCGTCGGGGGCACGGCACCGGGCGTGACCTGGCTCGGCGACGGCCGCTTCCACTATCGGAGCGTGCGTCCCGCCGGCACGGAATACGTGCTGGTCGATCCGCGCGCGCGGTCACGCGCGCCTTTGTTCGATCATGCGAAGCTGGCCGTGGCGCTGTCAGCGGCGGCCGGCGGTGGCTCGTTCTCAGCCACATCGTTGGCGCTGCAGGGTGTCGAACTCTCCGACGATCGACAGTCGGTCACGTTCACCGTCGGCACCCGGCGCTTCCGCTGCGAGGTCTCCGGCCTCTCCTGCAGTGCCGCTGGCCAGGCACCGATCCCGGCCGGCCCGCGCGGTCTCGCCGTCGTCTCGCCTGACGGCAAACGCGCGGCGTTCATCCGTGACTGGAATCTCTGGGTGCGTGATCTGGCCACCGGCGCCGAGACGTCGCTCACCACCGATGGCGTGAAGAACTTCGGCTACGCCACCGACAATGCCGGATGGGTCACCAGCGATCGCGCGATCCTGCTCTGGTCTCCCGACTCGAAGAAGATCGCCACGCAGCAACAGGACGAGCGCAACGTTGGTGACATGCACCTCGTGCAGACGAAGGTCGGCCACCCGGTGCTGCGCAGCTGGAAATATCCGCTTCCGGGCGACAGCGTGGTGGCGATGGTGCACCGGGTGGTGATCGACGTGGATTCGAAGACGCTCGTGCGATTGAAGATGCCGCCCGACTTTCACCGCGCGACACTGGGCGATGACATCTCGATGAGCGACTACGTCTTCAGCCCCGACGGTTTGAAGCTGGCGCTCGCCTCGACGTCGCGTGACCACAAGCAGACGATCCTTCGCCTGGCCGACACGCGCACCGGCGACGTGCGCACGGTCTTCGAGGAGACGGTGCCGACGCACTTCGAGTCGATCACGGGATGGCGCGTGCTCTGGAGCACCAGTGAAGTGATCTGGAACTCGCAGCGCGATGACTGGAGCCAGCTGTATCTGTACGACCTGAACACCGGCGCGTTGAAGCACAAGATCACCACCGGTGAAGGTCCGGTGAGCTCCATTGCTCGCATCGATGAACGCACGCGTACGCTCTGGTTCGGCGCGCAGGGTCGCGAGCCGGGTCAGGATCCGTATCTGCGCCACTTCTATCGCACGAGTCTGAGCGGCCGCGGCCCGGTCACCTCGCTGACGCCCGACGATGGCGACCACTCGATTCAGCTTTCCCCCGACGGCCGCTGGCTCGTCGACACCTGGTCGCGTGCCGACCTGCCACCGCAGACGGTGCTCCGCAATGCGGCAGGCAGCGTGATCATGCCCCTCGAGACAGCTGACGTGACCAGGCTGATGGCATCCGGCTGGAAGCCGCCGATCCTGTTCAACGTCAAGGCCGCCGACGGCACCACCGACATCTACGGCCAGCTTTACCGCCCCACGAACTTCGACTCGACGAAAAAGTACCCGATCATCAACAATGCGTATCCGGGGCCGCAGTCCGGCAGCGTCGGCGGTCGCGGGTTCGCTGCCGCGCGTGGCGACAAGCAGGCGCTGGCCGAGCTGGGGTTCATCGTCGTCTCGCTCGACGGTCGCGGCAGCGGGCCGGGTCGCTCGAAGAGCTTCCACGACGCCTACTACGGCGCCATGGGTCGCGACAACACGCTGCCCGACCAGGTCGCCGGCATGCAGAACCTGGCGAAGCGCCATTCGTGGATCGACATCGATCGCGCCGCGATGTGGGGACACTCGGGCGGTGGCTTCATCACCGCCGGCGCCATGTTCCGCTATCCCGACTTCTTCAAGGTCGGCATCTCGGAATCGGGCAATCACGATCAGCGCAACTACGAGGACGACTGGGGCGAGCGCTATCAGGGAATGCTGGTCCGCGGACCGAACGGTGGCCCGGACAACTACGAAATCGAGTCCAACCAGTCGCTCGCAAAGAACCTGAAGGGCAAGCTGCTGCTGGCGCATGGCACGATGGACAACAACGTGCCACCCGACAACACGCTGCTGGTGGTGGATGCGCTGATCAAGGCGAACAAGGATTTCGACCTGCTCATGTTCCCCAACGCCGGCCACGGCTTCGGCAGTGCTTCGAACTACATGATGCGCCGCCGCTGGGACTACTTCGTCCGCTGGCTCCACGACGCCGACCCGCCAGCCAATTACATCATCCGATAGCTCGCACTACGAACTGCCTGACGCAAAGTGTTGAAGAAAGTGCGAGTGAAAGACGCAAAGGACGACAGGGGATAAGTACAAACATCCAACGCACCTTCATTTCATACTTTGCTCTTTGCAATGACTTTGCGCCTTGATTTCGCACTTCTGTGCACCTTTGCGTCAGGCAGTTCGCAGTTGTCGAGTCAAGCAGCGCTGACGGCTGCGAGTGATGGCAACGAGGTCAGGGGGCTTCGCCGGTGCGGACGGGGAGCTTGCGCTGCATCCAGTCCTGAAACGAGCCGTCGTAGAGCTTCACGTCATAGCCGAGATGCCGCGCGATGAAGTAGGTCGCACTGCCTCGGTATCCGACCCAGCAGTACGTCACCACCTGATCGCCCGGACGCACTCGTTCGGCAAAGAGCCGCTCGAGCTCGGCCCGCGGACGCAGGACCGAGTGATCGTCGTCGCTGAACATCCACTCCCATTCCAGCAGTCGGGCGCCGGCAAGGTGTCCGGTGCTCGGCAAGCCGCCTCGCACCGCGTTGCCGCTGAACTCGGCGACGGTGCGTGTGTCGATCAGCGAGATGCCCGGCTTGTCGAGACGGTCGGTGAGCCAGTCGGCGTTCGTCACCAGCGACTCGCGCACCTTCGGCGTGAAGCGCGCAGCCGTCGGCACCACCACGTCGGTGGTCACGGCGCGATTCTCGCGCTTCCACTTGCGCAGGCCGCCGTCGAGGAATGCCATTCGATCGTGCCCGAGATAATCGAGCGTGAAGAGCAGGCGCGTGGCCATCGGCACATCGGCGGCGTAGACCACCACGCGACTGCGGGTGGACACGCCCACCCGCTCAAGCAGCGCTCGCAGTGAATCGACCGGCGGCAGCTCGGTGCCCACCGTACCATTCGCCTTGACGAAGCGCCGGTACCAGAGCGTCCGGGAGCCGGGGATCTGCTCGCCCGTGTATGCAGAATCCTGGACGACGTGGATCAGAACGAGGTCGCGATCGCCACGATTGGCGGCGAGCCAGTCGGTCGAAACGACGAAAGCGCCATCCATTCCCTGAGATGCGGGCTGCGGCGCGGGACGAGCGCGGCAACCGGCGACGGCCAGCAGCGCAGTGACGATGAGCGCGAAACGCATGCAGATGAATGTCGAGGAAAACTGACGAAGGCAGATGGACCGACATGAAATATGCACTTGGGCGCTTCGGCCTGAGGCGGAAAACGGTCCTTGCTGGTAACGCATGCCGTCGACCGCCGCAGAACACTTGCCGAACCCGTGCCCCATCGCTTGTGTTTGCGCCACCAGCGGGCAGATCAGGCCGACCGTCAGAACCAGGGGGAGATTCATGCTCGAATCCACGATGATGGAGTACCAGCTCACCATCCCGTCGCTCCTGGAGCGAGCCGTCCGCATGCACCCCGACCGCGAGATCGTCTCGGTGATGCCGGTCGGTGTCGACCCGGAGACCAAGGCGCCGATTCCCGGGGTGCACCGGACCACGTACAGCAAGACCTATCCGCGCGTGATGCAGCTCTGCAACGCGCTGGCGGCAGCCGGCGTACAGCCTGGGGACCGTGTTGCCACGATGGCCGTGAACACATATCGCCACTATGAGCTGTACTTCGGCGTGCCGTCGATGGGAGCGGTGTGCCACATGGTGAACATCCGGCTGCCGCTCGACCAGATCGCGTACATCCTCAACCACGCCGAGGATCGCATCCTGTTCATCGAGAATGTGTTCGTCGGAATGATTCCGCTGATCCACCAGCATGCGCCGAACGTGAAGACGATCGTGGTACTCGGTCCGGTGCCCGGCGGTCTGCCTGCCGGCGTCGTCGACTACGAGGCGTTCCTGGCGGGACAGCCCACCACCTTCAGCTATCCGCCGATCGACGAGCGACAGGCCAGCGGCATGTGCTACACCAGCGGCACCACCGGTGCCCCGAAGGGCGTGCTGTACAGCCATCGCGCGATCGTGCTGCACAGCCTGGCGAGCCTCTCGGCAGAATTGCTGAACGTGAACTCGCGCGAGGTGATCATGCCGATCGTGCCGATGTTTCATGTGAACGCGTGGGGCTATCCTTATACCTGTACCATGATCGGCGCGAAGCAGGTGTTCATGAGCGTCTTCACCGACCCGAAGACGATCGCCCGTATCGTGGCCGAGGAGGGCGTGACCGTCTGCGCGGGGGTTCCCACCATTTTCCTCGGCCTGCTGGACGAGATGGATCGCGCCAGGGATGCGGGCACTCCGCATCAGCTACCCACACTGCACACTCTTGTGATTGGCGGCTCGGCCACGCCGCGCTCGTTGATCGCCGGATTCGGCGAGCGCCACGCCCTGCAGGTCAAGCCCGCCTGGGGAATGACCGAGACGACGCCGTTGGGAACGGTGAACGCGGTCCGCGATGATGAATTCCTCGACGATCGCGAACTGCGCTACGACCGCATGTGCACCACGGGCAAGATGGCACAGTTGGTGGAGCTCAAGCTGGTCGACGAGGCCGGAACGGAAATTCCGTGGGGTACCGGCGAGTCGGGGCGGCTGATGATCCGTGGTCCGTGGGTCACCGCCAGCTACTACCGCAATGAAGAAGCGACTGCCGCCACACAGCACGACGGCTGGTTCGACACCGGTGACATCGCCACCATCGAGGCTGACGGCACGATGACGATTCAGGACCGCGCCAAGGACCTGATCAAATCGGGCGGTGAGTGGATCAGCAGCGTGGATCTCGAAAACGAGCTGATGGGCCATCCCGCAGTGCGCGAAGCCGCCGTGATTGCGGTGGCGCATCCGAAGTGGGATGAGCGTCCACTCGGTGTGATCGTACTGCGCGATCCAGCCACGATCGTCTCGAAAGAGGACTTCGATCAGTATCTGCTGGAGCGTGCCGTTGCCAAGTGGCAGCTGCCCGATGCCTACGAATTCGTGGACGAGATCCCGAAGACCACCGTCGGTAAATTTCTGAAGCGTGCGCTGCGTGATCGGTTCAAGGACTACACGCTGCCGACTGCCTAGATCGTGCGAACGGCCCGGACGCGTATGCGGTTCGGGCCGTTTTTCACGCGCACTGTTGCGCTGTGTGCATCACAACATCGTCCGCGACTGTGACCAGCCACCACGTGTGAAATCGGGGAAACGCACCGGCATGCTGCCTTTCTGCACCGACAGTTCGCTCAGCGGACCGGGCGCGCTCCACGATGCGGCATCGTAGACATCCATGTCGGGCGTCAACCCCTCGCGCATCACCTGCACGAGACGGTACGCCATCACGAAGTCCATGCCGCCGTGGCCACCAGCGCGCGCCTTTTCGCCGAGCTCGCGCCAGAGCCTGTGTTCGTACTTCGACTTGTAGCCATCGATCGGCGCCCACCGTTCGGGCCCGTCACCCTCGATGTAGATACGTGCCGGATAATCCTCGAAAATACCCTTCGTGCCCTGAATCGAGTTGATCCGCGAGTATGGCCGCGGGCTCGACACATCATGTTCGAGGCGGATGGTGCGCCCCTTCGACGTCTTGATCAGCGAGATGTTCAGGTCACCGGTGACGTAGCGCTCCTGCCACTTCGGTGAGTCTTTCGGCTCGTGGTCCTCGCGCCACTTGGTGAGCCCCATCTCCGGCGTGCTCATCGAGACGAGGTAGTCGAACCTGTCCCCGCGATTGATATCCATCATCGCGGCCACCGGGCCGAGGCCGTGTGTGGAATAGAGGTTACCGTTCCGCAACGTGTGGTGCGCGCGGCGCCAGAGCCCCTCGTCGCGATTCTCGTAGAGGATGGCCCGCAGGTCGTGATTGTAGGCGGCGCCGCCATGCTTGATGTCGCCGAACATGCCGGCTCGCACCAGGTTGAGCACCAGCAGCTCGTTGTAGCCGTAGCTGCAATTTTCCATCATGATGCAGTGCCGCCGCATCTTCTCCGACATGTCCACCAGCTTCCAGCAGTCCTCGATGGTGTATGCCGCGGGCACCTCGGTGGCGGCATGCTTTCCCGCCTTCATCGCGGCCAGACAGATCGGCACATGCCACTGCCATGGCGTGGCAGTGTAGACGATGTCGATATCGTCGCGCTGCACCAGCTGCTCGTAGCCACGCTCACCATTGATGAACCGGGCCGGCTCGTACGTGTGGCCGGCGGCTCGCATCTGCTTCACCGCCATTTCCACCTTCTCCGGCGCGGTGTCGCAGAGTGCCGTGATGCGCACGTTCTCGACACCAAGCAGCTCGTGCAGCACCGACCGCCCGCGCAGTCCTGTGCCGACGATCGCAATCCGCACCACGTCATGCTTCGCGAACGGCACCCCAAGCATGGTGGCAGCCTGCTGCTGGGGCTGCGGCAGCGCGATCGGCGTCAGCTGCGCGGGCGCATCGGCATGTGCCGTCGCCGGCAACCCGAGCGCGAGGCCGGCGCCAGCGAGCGCGGCGCCCTTGAGCAGGTCTCGCCGCGAGCGATCGTTCGGGAGTTCTGACATGGCGTACGGTGTGAGAGAGGTGAGAATCAGGCGTCGTCGGCCCAGTGCATCGCGGCCGGGCCGGCGCCGGTGGAGAAGAACATCGCCCGCGTCGCAGCCGCTGGGAACTGCTCGCGATACGCAGCAGCCCAGCGTGCCGGAAACGTCCCGTTGGCGCCCTCCACATCGTTGCCAGGGATCAGTGCCCACACGCTGCCGCCGAAGCCTGCGCCGAACGCCGATGCCGCGATCGCACCCTGCTCCTTCCCCAGCCGAACCAGCCCGATCGTCTCGGGAATCTGGTTGCCCAGCATCGCTTCTGCGGCGTGCTGCGACCGTGCAGTCACCTCCCCGAGCGCAGGCCAGTCACCACGCTCGAACGCCGCCGCCGCCTGGGGAATCAGGGTATACGTCTCGAGCAGGAACTGTTCGAGGCGATCGCGCAACGCATCGGGGTTGAATGCGGCCGTCGCGATCGACGGAATCATCGCGCGGAGTGCATCCGGAGCATCGCGGCTGCTCTCTGCCGCTGCAGCCAGCGAGCGGTCGGCTCGTGCGGTTTGCGTATTCCACGACGCCAGCAGATGGCGCACCATCAGCGACACGCGATTGTAGCGCTCGCGCGCTCCCGCGCTCTTCTCGGCCACGATGCCGCAGTTGCCGATCACGAAGCGCAAAGCGTCCGGCAGCGGATAGGCACCAACTCGCCGGACCGGCATCCAGCGATAGTCCACCACCTGGTCAGGCTCCGAGCAGAGGATCGCGGTCTGATCCTGACTGCCACCCAGCGTACCGACACCGGGCAGCCCGGCGAGATCGCGATACGGCCCACCCATTTCCACCGCGCCGAGGTAGCCCGCAAGATCTTCGCGCGAGCCGAGCGACGCCTGCCAGATCACGGTCTCCTGCAACCGATTCACGGCGGCGATCGCGAGGAATACGCCGATCATCAGCGCCGTCGACGAACTCGCGCCCGCCGCTCGCGGCAGGTCGCTCACGAACGCGATGTCCACGCCGGTCATGGCGCCCGGGAAATTCACGCCGATGCGCCGCGCTACCGTCGCCACGTAGTTGGACCAGTGTCCGTCCGGCGCAGTCGCTGCGGACGACAGTGGAATCTCGCAGGAGACTGTGGGCGTGTCGGGCGCACCATCTGACGCAGAGTCGAAACCGCATACCCGCAGCATTGCGTCGCGGCGCGGTGCCGCACGCACGCAGAACCCACGCTCCACAGCCGTCAGCAACGATCGTCCACCGGCGTAGTCGGTGTGCTTACCGAACACTTCGATGCGACCGGGAGCCCACACGGTGATGCGTCCGCTCCGGGCAGCACCCATCGTGTCGAGCGTCCGGTCACACTGCACGAGAAATGTCGTCTTCTCGTCGGCAGTCACAGCGCTGAAGCCGTGCGCACCAAGTATTGCATGCAGACGATCCCGCAGCGCGTCACTCACAGCCGTACCGGCCGGTGCTCGAGCACCCGGGTCACACTCTCGATGTCGCCGCGCGTCGAGAGGTCGAGCACCCCGGCATGACTGGGCACCACGCGGAACGGTTCGCCAAGCTCGGTCATGGCGATGCGCACGGCATCCTGCAGTTCCAGTTCGTTGCGCACGCTCGGCTGAACACGCCGGCAGGCCTCGTAGATCGCCGGTGTGAACGACCAGAGGTTCATGCTCACCAGCGACTGCGCCACCAGCGCGTCGTAGGTGGCCTGATCAGGCTTCTCGATGATCGACGCAAGATTGCCGCTGGCATCGCACTGCAGCAAAGCGAAGGCACGCACGCGGTCGGCTGGGATGTTACCATGCGCCACGAGACCGTCGAGGTCGAATCCGACGACGCCCGAGCACCCCACTGCCGCCAGGTCGCGACAGGCCTCGACAGGATAGTAATTGTCGCCGTTTACCACTAACACGGTATCGCTCCCGGCAAACGCCTCCGCTGCCGCAACCGCCCCTGCCGTTCCGTTCGGCGTTGGCTGGATCGCGAAGTGTACGCCGACGCGCTCCATCGGCAACGTGGCGTAGTACTGTCGGATGGCGTCGTGCTCCGGTCCGATCACCAGACAGACGTCGCGAATACCGGCGTCCGCGAGCGCGCTGATTGCGTGATCGAGAAACGGTCGTCCCATCGGGATCATCGCCTTGACGCCAGCATCGGCCACCTGTGCCTGCGTAGTGTCGACGCGTGCCTCTGCGTCAGCGCGTCGCATGCGCGTGCCCAGTCCGCGTGCGAGAATCACCGCCTTGGTCGTGACTGTCATCTACTGCTCCTGCCTCCCCGAATGCGACACGATGGTCGCCAACGATGTTCTCGCTGACCATGCGAGCCAATTTGCTCGTGGTGAATTCGCCGAGCGCTCGCCGCGTGTCACTGCTCCCACCGACGTCCATACCCGGTGATGACGGCCACCAGCACCGCGAGCACCAGCGCCCAGCCAAAGGTGTTGTGCATGCCGATCGACAATGCCGTCTGCGGTGGCATCCCAAACTGCTCGGCACCCGTGCTGGCAGTGGCGGCGAGAATCGTCGGCAAAAACCATGGCAACAGGAAGGGCCAGGTGCACACGGTCAGGTCGAGCAGATTCGCGCGTCGATAGCGCGACAGTCCGAAGCGCTCCCCCGTCTGACTCGCGAAGGGACCCGTGGCGAGGATCGCGACCACGCTGTGCGTGGTGAGCAGCACCGCGCCGCTCACCACGCCCACGATCCACCATTCGCCCATGCGCGCACTGCGCGCCTGTCCCGCCGCCGCGCGTACCAGCCGGTCCAGCACATCGGTCGCCTGCAGCGTGCCCACCAGCGCCACCAGCAGCAGCGTGAAGATGCTCACCCCCACCGCGCGCTGCATGCCATCGAGCACGAGGCCCGTTGCGCCAAAGGAATCAGGCGTCACATGCAGCAACGCACCGGGCGTGATCAGTCGCAATACCACGCCCAGCAACGCGGCCGACGCGACACCGGTGAGCAGCGACTCGATGAGATGCCGACCGCGCAGCAGCATGACGAGCACCAGTGCCGGCGACAGCGCCATCAGCAGTGCAATCGGCTGCGCCTGCAGCACGTCACTGCCGTCGTATCGCACCGACGATGGCAGCGCGCCGCCTCCCATCGCCGCCGAGACGATGAGTGCCAGCGCTCCCGCCGGCAGTACGTACCGCAGCCGGCTTCGCACCGTCCCCCCGATGTCGGCACCCTGCGACCCGCTCGACGCAATCGTGGTGTCGGACACCGGCGAGATCGAATCGCCGAATGTCGCGCCCGCGAGGATCGCCCCCATCAGCCACGCCGGGTCAGCCGAAACGGGGCCACCGGCGGGATAGA
>JBBSCZ010000106.1:0-10451 GCA_038249795.1 Gemmatimonadales bacterium
CCGAAGGGCACCAGCGCCATCGTGCGCTGCAATTCGCCACGACGGTCGAGGAGCGTGACCAGCGCGTTCAGCGAGCCATCACCACCCACCGCCACCGGAATCTCGTCATCGGCAAGTCGCAGCGCGGCGTCCAGCTCCGGGGCAGATGACGAACGGACGATACGCGAACGACCTGCGATCTCCGCATTCGCGGCCAGCAGCGCATCCAGTCGGCGCGGTGCCTTGCCGGTGCCTGCTGCGGCATTGACCAGAAATACGAATCGTGTCGCGGGGGGCACCTGGCAGCGGCTGAACGTGTGAACGCCGACGCACCCTCGGCGCCGACGTTGCATTCTAACCAGTGCAACGACGGTTCGATCGGCTGAGGTCAGCTCGGCGGGGGAGTGACAAAAACTCCTCTCACACGGAGCCGCGGAAGCACGGAGGGTTCTACAGTAAGGCGACCCTCATCGTGTTCGAAAATCCTCAAACTTTTTGGGAACAGCGTCTCGGAAGCGCAGTTCCTACAAAAATTCGCTGATGCGCTCACACACGGAGTGACAGCTCACGCGCAGACCCCCTCCGTGCATCCGCGGCTCCGTGTGATGGGAGTTGACGATCTCCCGCATCACGCGACGGTGGAAGTCCGCGCGATGGGAGTTGACGATCTCCCAGATCACGCGACGGTCAATTTCGAACGAGTGAATCAGCGAATGAGCTGCCCGCAGGTCACGATCGTGTTCATCGCCTTGAGCGACTCGTGCACGTTCACGAACAGTGCGCCGGAGTCGGGAAACGGGATCGGGAGTTCGATCACCGCCACACCGTTGCCGCGGGCATTGATGCGGATGCGGGTGTAGGACTTTTCGGGGCCTACCACCGGTCCCTGCTCGCCACACTGTCCGACGTGGAGATGCCACGGTCTGAGCGCGCCGGGCGTATCGCCGCTGATCACGACGCGGACCAGGGTGCTGTTCGGACGTTTTCCCGGTTCCAGCACCACCGATCCGTGCGGACCCACGGCGCCGTTGGGCGGGGCAAGATCAGCGCTCCACTTGGCGTGCGCATGGACCATGGCGCCAGCAGTCGTGGGTGCGCTGGTCATCGACAGCAGCGCCAGCATGGCGCTGAAACCCGGCAGGATGATCGGCTTGAGACGGGCAATGGCAGGACTATTCATTGGATCCTCCGCGTCGGCGCGGTGGGCATCGAGACGACACGTCCGGAACTGCCCTCTCTCACAGTGCGCCCAACCTGCGATTTGCGGAAGACCTGTCTGTTACATCCGCAAAACGAAACGGACGCTTCCCGAAGAGGAGCGTCCGTCGTGCTGACCTTCAATTGCAGCGTCAGCAGGTCAGTCGCGGCGACCCTGCAGACGTGACAGCAGGCGGAGCAGTTCGAGGTACAGCCACACCAGCGTGACCATCAGGCCGAACGCACCATACCACTCCATCTTCTTCGGCGCCCCCATGCGGACTGCCTCATCGATGTCGTCGAAATTGAGCACCAGATTCAGCGCTGCCACAGCAGCGATCACGACATTGATGCCGATCGCCAACGGGCTCGACGACATGGTGTAGCCGAGGTTCACGTTGAACAGCGAGAGCACGAGATTGACGACGTAGAACAGGGCGATGCCGATCGTGGCACCGACGATCATGCGGCGGAAGCCGGCCGTCGCCTTGAGGATGTTCAGGCGGTACAGCGTGAACACACCGAGCGCAACCGCGAACGTGAGCAACACGGCCTGACCGGGAATGCCGGCGTAGCGGACGTTGTACAGCGCCGAGATCGCGCCGAGCGCGAGCCCTTGCAGGACGGCGTAGATCGGGGCGCCGATCGGTGCGGTATTCGGCTTGAACGAGACGACCATCGCCACGACGAAGCCACCCAGGCCGCCGACCAGCAGCGCGGGCATCATGATCCCGGTATTGCCGGCCGCCACCTGCGTCCAGGTGAACGACGCCGAAAAGACACAGAGCGCCAGCAGCAATGCGGCCTTGCCGGCGGTGCCGGCACGGGTCATCACATCGCCGCGAGCGGTGGTGGACAGGGTATCGCGGGCTGCCTCGGCAAGGCGGGACAGCACTGGATTCGTAGCACGCATCGAGAATCAGGCTCCAGAGGGAAGAACGCGGGGATAGGCCCCGACGCAGGACATACCCCGATGACACCAATCTGATCGGTGCCGGCCGGTCACGTCAGGGTGCAGGTTCCGGGTCGTCGCCGTCCGGGAAGTCGCCGTCCAGGACGCGATACCACAAGTCGTCGTAGTCGCCGTGGGTCACCCGCTTGAACGCCGGCGTCCCGCCCGGCAGGAAGAAGTAGTGTGCGTACCAGCCTCTGCCCTCGGCAAACGGGCGGTACGGCGCCTCGAGGGAGGCGACGACCTCATCCGAAGGACGGTCGCAGCGCTCCAGCGTGACATTCACGGGTTCCGTCATCCTGAGAAGCTTAGAACAATCCGCGCGCCGGGAGTAGCGTCCGACCCTCGGTATTCGTCATCATCCCGTGATGACCTACCGCCGCGCCATTGCGCTGATCAGCCTCGCATCCGGCATGGTCGCGCTCTACCTCGCCCTCTGGAAGATGGGCTTCATGGGTCCGCTCGCCTGTGGGGCGGGGCAGGGTTGCGAATACGTGCAGGGCAGCCGCTACGGCGCATTTCTGGGTGTGGACGTCGCGCTGATCGGCACGATCGGCTACGCGATGATCGTGGCCGTCGCGCTGGCGGGCACGAGTGAACGCAACGAGGACGCCCGTTGGCCCACACAACTGCTGATGGTGTTGATTTACGGAGCCGTACTGTTCACGCTCCGGCTGAAGTACGCCGAATTCGTGCTGCTCAAGTCCTTCTGTCCATGGTGTGCGGTGTCGGCGGTGGCGATCACGCTCGACGCCATCCTCGTGACGCTCGATTGGCGCCGCGTGCGCGACAATATCGTTGCCCCGGATCTTCTTCAGGAACCCGCATGAACCTTTCGACCGTCCGCTCGCTGGCACCGCTCGCGGTCGCTTCCGCGCTGCTCGCGGCGCCGCTCGCTGCGCAGGAAACGCTCACCGACAGCGGACCGCTGCCACCGGTGGCCGGCATCACGATCCAGGGTGGCAGCTTCCAGCTGCAGACCTCGGCCTTCAACCGGGAACTCGCGTCGCAGGGCCGTGGTCAGCTCCGACGCAACATGATCAGCATCGGTGTCGAGAGCTGGGTGCGCTGGAATCGCGTGATGCTGATCGCGAACAGCCAGACCTTCCAGCCGACTCGCTCCGCAGCCACGAACTACACCACCGAGCTCGATGGCAGCATGGGCACGCTGAGCCTCGGCGTGCCAGTGGTGCTGACGCGCCGCACGCAGATCTACCCGATGGCCGGACTCGGATTGAGCTCGAGCGGCGTCACGCTGCGACGCAACGGCGCGGTGAACTTCAACCCGGATTTCCGCGACATTCCGTCCACCGGCGGCCGCAACATCGACATCACGGCACGCCGCTACCAGGGACATGTGGGTCTGGGTCTGGATCAGGTGTTCCAGCCGGCGTGGCCGAACCTGCTGATGACCGTCGGACTTCGCGCGGGCTACATCGCACCGCTCGGTGACACCCGCTGGCGCTCAGGTCCGGAACGTGTCATCGGCGCACCGGAGCTGGGTGCACAAGGCGGCTATGTGCGTCTCACGTTCGGCGGTGTGGTCGGCAAGCGTCGCTATTCCACCGTCACGATGCTCGGCACGCTGCTGCCGTTCGTCGGCAAGTAGGTGTCGCGTCTGATCTGCAAGCGGCGTCGCTCTTCACGCAGTGCGCGCCGAAAAGTGGGAAGCACGAAGCAACCGTGGGCGCGAGGGTTCGGTGGATTTCGAACAGCGCATCGCACACAGGGCACGGAGGACACAGAGGGGTTGCGGCCGCGCGCGGAGGTGACAGAGGACAAGGTGTGTCCGGCAGTCTCCCATGCGTCGAGAAGCATCTTTTTCGGCTGGAACTGCCTCGTCGCACGCAGTTCCCACAGTCCTGACGATGCTGCTTCCGGCATGCAAGTTCGCCGATCACGACCAACTCTCGTGGCATTCCCCTCTGTGTCCTCCGTGCGCTCTGTGCGCTGCCGTCGTTCGTAACGCGCACCGACCCCTCCCGCCCTCCGTTGCTTCGCGCCTCCCCCGAAAAGAGTTGCAGTTGCAGTTTCTGTTGCCGTTCGAGATCAGCGTTCGATCGGTGAAGGCGCAGAGATGGGGGTGGTGCCGTCGTAGGCGAGGGAGTCGCGGAAGGTGGTCGCGGCTCGCCGGATCTGGACCAGTTCACCACTCTCGATGCGATCGAGGTTGCGGATCATCATTGCCATCCGCGGATGGTTCTCGAAGCGCTCGCGGTGGCGCGCCATGAAGTCCCAGTACAGATAGTTGAAGGGACAGGCGTCGTCGCCGGTGCGTTTTTTCACATCGTAGCGACAGCCGCTGCAGTAGTTGCTCATGCGGTTGATGTAGGCGCCGCTCGACACGTATGGCTTTGACGCCATCACGCCACCGTCGCCCCAGGTGCTCATGCCGGCCACGTTCGGCAGCGTCACCCACTCGTAGGCATCGGTGAAGCCGGCCCAGAACCAGCGATTGAGCGCGGCTGGAGTCACGCCCAGCAGCGTGGCGAAGTTGGACTGCACCATCAGCCGAGGAATGTGATGCACCCGACCGGTGTCACGCACGGCGCGCACGGTGTCGTTGAGGCAGCGCATCTCGCATGGCGCCGAGGCGGCGCGATCGTCGTAGCCCGCTTCACCATCGGGTGCCCAGAACCACATCGGCAGCGGCAGCCACGCATCCAGCGCGTTCGCCTCGCGCAGGTCGGGCATCAGGTGCCAGTAGACGCCGCGCACGTACTCGCGCCAGCCCAGCACCTGCCGGATGAACCCCTCGGCACTCGGCAATGATACGGCACCGTCGCGATAGGCGCGCTCGGCGCGCAATATCACCTCGCGCGGATGCAACAGGCCGACGTTGATGGCTGCCGACAGTGTGGAGTGCAGCAGATCGCCGTGTCCATGCTGCATGGCATCTTCGTACGGCCCGAACTCCGGCAACCGTTCCGTGACGAATCGTTCGAGCAGCAGCTTGGCGTCGGCGCGCGTGACGGGGAGCGAGAAGCCGTCGGTGGTGCCCCACCGGCCGCGCCATCCGTCCACGCGCTTCATGATCGCGCGCGTGATCGCATCGGGCTCGAACGTCAGGCGCTCCGGCACCGCCTTTCCCTTCGGCCACGCCTTCCGGTTTTCGGCGTCGAAATTCCAGCTCGCTCCGGTCGGCTTGCCATCGGACTCGAGCAGGACGTCGTGCGTGCGACGCATCTCACGATAGAAGAACTCCATGCGGAGCTCCCTCTTCTTTCCCGCCCATTCCGTGAAGTCGGCGCGAGTGGCGAGGAAGCCGCGATCAGGACGCAGCTTCAGTTCGAGCCCCTGCGCGTCCAGCAGCGCGGCCGCGCGCGACAGCGATGCCTGCATCTCCCACTCGCGACCCGCGGTCGCGACGACCAGCGCTGCGCCATGTTCGGCCGCGGCCGCCGCCAACCCGGCCTCGTAGCTCTCCGCCGTGCGGTAATCGACGCGGTAGCCCGCTGCAATCAGCGCATCGGCGAAGTGGCGCATGGCCGAGAGCACCAGCACCAGCTTCTGCCGGTGCCAAGGGAGCGATGCGCCCTTGTCGACGGCCTCGATGAAGCAGGCGACGACCGAGTCATCCGGTGTGCGCGGCAGCTGAGCGATCGCCCGCGAGTTCTCCCACGGGGCGATGAAGACGAGTGTGGGCGCGGGGCGAGCGGTCTTGGGCACACGACACGAACGAAGAAACGCCGGTGATGCGTTCCTGCTCGCGCTGACCGTTTACGTGCTGGTGTTGCGCGAAGCGACCGTGGAGGTCGCATGCGGCTGGGCCATCACGGGTAACGTGACGACGAACCGACTGCCACAATTGATGCCATCGCTGTGTACCTCGATGGAGCCATCGTGCGCCGTCACCAGCTCGTGCACGACCTTGAGGCCGATGCCCAAGCCGACGCTGCTGAATCCCACTGCCGCCGGATCCTGCACGAACATCTCGAACACGCCCGGCAACGCGGTAGCCGGAATCCCGATCCCGTCGTCGGTGACGGTGAGGATTGTCTTTTCGTCCGCCGTTGCGAGCAGCACTGAAAGCACGCCCCCGTCGGGTGTGTACTTCGATGCGTTGTCGAGCAGGTTCGTCACGATCTGCGTCAGCCGTATCGCGTCACCATGCACGAACACCGCCGTCAACGGCAGCGACACCGAGAAGCGCTGCAGTCGAAGATCGATCGCGGGACGGCAGGCTTCGATCGCATTGGCGATCACCGACGACACGTCCACCGGTGCCAGGTCGAGACGGAGCTTTCCCGCGCTCGCACGCGTCACATCCAGCAGGTCGTCCACCAGCCGCGCCATATGCGCCACCTGACGCTCGATGATCGCCTGCATCTTGTGCAGCACCGCATCGTCGGGCGTCGTGCGCGCGAGCACCGCCGCCACGTTGCGTATCGGGACGAGCGGGTTGCGCAGCTCGTGCGCGAGCACCGCCATGAACTCGCTTTGCCGACTCTGCGCAGCTTCGGCTTCGGACTGCAGCGTCTGCGCGGTGAGCGCCGCGAGCACGAGCTGCTCGTTTGCCTCGCGCAGTGCGATGTTCTGCCGTTCCTGCTCCGCCGTCGCCAGCGGCACATACATGACCGGGTTGAGCAGCGCCGTCAGTTCCGCCGTCGGTGCTGCCGTGTCGCCGCGAGCGCCGGGCTCGTAGAAGGCATGGCTGCATGTGCCGCGGCGCTTTGCCCGGTACATCGCGGAATCAGCACGATTGATGAGATCCTCAGCGTCGGTGCCGTGATCAGGGTACAGGCTGATTCCGATACTGGCAGTCAGTCTGATGACATGATCACCAAAACGCGCGGGTACCGCGAGGGCGTCACACACCTTGTCAGCGATCCCGCTCGCATCGGACGGCGCGCCGATGTCGGTGAGCAGCATCACGAATTCATCACCACCGTAGCGGCTCACGGTATCGGCTTCACGCACCGCCTCCAGCAGACAGGCGGCGGCTCGCTGCAGCACGTTGTCGCCCATGGCATGCCCGAGCGCGTCGTTCACCTGCTTGAAGTTGTTGATGTCCACGAACAGGATGCCGAGTCGGGTGCCATGCCGTCTGGCGCTGGCGGCGGCCTTCGCGAAGCGATCCAGCATCAGGGCGCGCCGTGCGAGACCGGTCAGCGGATCGAACTCGGCGGCACGCAGTGACAGCAACTGCTCGCGCGCTGCATCCTCCACGTCACGCTGCGCCCGCAATGTCGCCAGCACCAGCTGTTCATTGACGTCGCGCAACGCAGTGAGCGCCAGCGCTGAGTCGGCGTCGCCCGCGTCTGGTCCGTCAGGCACGACAGGCTCGCCTTCCATCGAGGTCACCGCCGACTCCAGCGCCGCCGAGCCATTGATTCAGGCGTCATGGAGCCCTCGCGGGTCGGGGGGAGCGGCGGAGGCAGCGGTCGTCTGTCGCGTCGGACGCCCGCTGAGCAGGCCCGCCTGCGACTCGAGCATCGTGCCGATGATGATCTGGCCGTCGACGATCGTGAACTCTCGCATCTCATCAGAATGCGCGCTGCCACGCAGCTTCACTACCGCCATCATCCGCCGCAGACGGCTGTCGACTTCGATGTACCGGTGCACGATGATCGCGTCGGTCATGAACGCCGTGCCGTACGGGCTGAATCGCAGATCGGTGTAGCGATCCTCCAGCTCCGAGGTGACCAGCAGCGTCACGCCCTCGGCGGACAGTGCGAAGACGAGACGCGCCAGCGACTCGCGGAAATCATCACGGAATGTCGGCGCGACCGCCAGCTCGAGCCCGGACAGTGAGTCGATCACCACGCGCGCCGCTCCGGTCCGCCGGATCTCGGTGATCAGCAGCAGCAGGATCTCGTCGATCGAGAGGTCGCGCGACCGCGCATCCACGGTCGTCACCTTCGGCGATCCGAGGAGATTGGACAGCAGCGGATTGCGCATCCGGGTTGGATTCTGCTCGAAGGTGGCGATCACGCCATGTTCGCCGCGCCGTGCACCTTCCGCCAGGAACGAGGAGGCGAGGATGCTCTTGCCCGAGCCTGACGGCCCCGCAATCAGGAGCGAAAAACCGCTCGGCAATCCGCCGCCGAGCATTGCATCGAGGCCCTCGACGCCCATCGGCAGCCTCGACGGCGCTATGTCGCGCTGCTCCGCACTGACAGCGCGCTCGGCCGGAGCGAACACTGTCACACCGGCATCCGTGATCCGGAAGGTGTGCAGCCCAGGCAGTGTAGCCTGCCCGCGCATCTTCACGATCTCGAGCTTCCGCACCATGGAGTTGCGCTGCAGACTCTGCCGCAGCCAGAAGATGCCGTCGGCGACGGTGAAGACCGGATTGTCTTCGGTCTCGCTGAAGTACTCGCCGATGAGAAATGTCGTCGCCTGCCAGCTCGTCATCTGGACACCGAGCTGCTGCACGAAACTCTGCAGTTGATTGATCTGCGCCCCCTCGGCCGTACCGGCCATGATCACCGACCGGAAGGAGTCCACGAACACGAACGCCGGGCCGGCGGCCTTCACCTCCTCCACGATGCGACGCAGCACCAGATCCAGGTCGCCACCGATCGCCTCGTCCGAGAGGTTGATGAACCGGATGGAGCCGTTGATCGCAGCGGCGTCGAAGAAAGCGAACTGCTGCTGATACCGCAGCATCTTCAGCGCCGGCTCACCGAGCACGGTGAAGTAGAGTGCGGGTCGCTCCGGCGAGGCGAGCGCGAACATCATCTGGTGCGCCAGCGTGGTCTTGCCGCTGCCAGGGGGGCCCGCGATCAGGTTGAACGAAAATTCCGGCAGCCCACCCGCCAGCACGGTGTCGAGGCCTGGCACACCGGTGGCGAGGCGGTTGATCATCACAGGCGATGTCATCGATTCAGGTCCTGCGCGGCGTGGCCGCTCGAGTGAGGAAGCAGTACGTCTGCCAGCAGACGCTCGGTAAGTGCAGCGCCCAGCATGCTCACGAGCAGTGAGTGAAATGCTTCGAGCAGTGCCGTACCACCCCGCATGCCAATGGCGGCGCTCTGTGCGGCTAGCACGCTGCGCAATGCGCCCAGATCCGCTGCTGTTGGCACACCATCCGGCGGGTGGCCTATCCAGGGGAAGTCGCGACTGGTGAGATACAGGCTGCGCCCGTACAGCGCCGCGAAGCCACGCTGACCGACGATCGGCGTGAGACTGCGCTCCAATTCGCGGCAGAGGTCGACGACAGAAACCGCAACGCTGGACGCATTGGCGTCTGGCCCGGCACGGCTCGACAGAGCAGCGGCAACACGGTCACCTGCAGGGCTTGGCATGATTGTCGGTCGTTTCACGCCTCGAGCGAATCATCCAGTCTGGACAGTACTCGCAGCGAATTTGACACGGCCTAAAGTATACCCACAGTCGCACGACTTGGTGCATCGGCGGTCGATGCTTCTGCGCACGGACTCTGCAATACGAAACGCCAGACCGCAATCGCGATCTGGCGTCCCGACCCTGCACTGGCGACAGCTCGATCAGGCCAGCAGCGCCTGTGCCCTCGCCGTGATGGCGTCCACGCCGAGTCCGAACTCCTCGTAGATCCGTTCGAACGGCGCCGAGGCACCGAAATGATCGATGCCCACCACGTCGCCGTGTCCGGCCACGAGCTGCCACCAGCTCATCGGGTGGGCAGCCTCGATCGCGAGGCGCATCATGCCGGCTGGCAGGACACTCGCCTGGTATGCGGCGTCGGTGGCATGGAACAGCTCCAGCGATGGCACGCTGACCACTCGCGCAGCGATGCCGGTTGCGGCGAGTGCAGTACGCACCTGCATCGCGAGATTCACCTCACTCCCCGTTGCGAGCAGAGCGATCGTGGCATCGGGCGAATCGGCCAGCACGTACGCTCCATGCGCCACACCGGTCTTCACTACGTCGGCTGGAATGCCGAGAAACGGCAGCTTCTGGCGCGACAACACGATCGCGCTCGGCCCGGTGCGGTGATTCAGCGCCACACGCCAGCACTCCGTCACTTCCGATGCATCGGCGGGGCGCAGCACCAACAGGTTCGGAATCGCGCGCAGCGCGGCGAGCTGCTCGATGGGCTGATGCGTCGGCCCATCTTCGCCGAGTCCGATCGAGTCGTGGGTGAAGACGTAGATGCTTCGGATCTGCATCAGCGCCGCGAGACGGATCGCGGGGCGCATGTAGTCGCTGAACACCAGGAAGGTGCCGGCGTACGGCACGATGCCGCCATGCAGCGTGAGACCATTCATGATCGCGCCCATCGCGTGCTCGCGCACACCGTAGTGGATGTAGCGGGCGTCGCGATTGGTGGCGCTGAAGGTCAGGTCACCCTTTCGCAGCGTGAGGTTGGATCCGGTGAGGTCAGCCGAACCGCCGATCA
>JBBSCZ010000107.1:0-10420 GCA_038249795.1 Gemmatimonadales bacterium
GCTGATGGTCCCCGATGCGTCGCTCACGATCCGCGAGCGGGCGATCGCATCGTGGCCGTCAGCCTGGCAGGGCCAGAATCTTCGCGACATTCTCGTGACGCTGGGTCACGACGTCGACCTCGCGTGGCGCGATCTGCCGAAGAAGACACGCCGGTGGATCCTCTTCACCGACGAGCAGCCGACGGTGCCGGTGTACGCCGGATTCACGCCAGCCGAGACGCGCGTGGCGCTGCGCCGGAAGTCGGAGCCGAGCTACATGGGCACGTTCGTCGGTGCCCGAAAGTACGTGCTGGATACCTTCGCCACGACGCAAAGTGCGCTGATGAAGAAGCGGGTGTCGCGCTACATGCTCGGTACACCGTGTGCGGTCTGTGGCGGGCGTCGACTGAATCCGTCAGCGCTGTCGGTCACGTTTGCCGGCATGGACATCGGCACGTTGTCGCAGCTCACGCTCGACGCACTGGCAGCCGCGTTGCGCCCGGCGGCGCAGGAGCAGGATCACTCCGAGGCATTGTCCGAGGAGAAGCGGATCGCCGCGCAGCGGATTGCACGGGACGTGCTGGGCCGCGTCGAGACGCTCACATCGCTGGGGCTGGGTTACCTCTCGCTGGAGCGAAGCACCACCACGCTGTCGGCCGGAGAGTTGCAGCGCTTGCGTCTCGCCACACAGATCCGGTCGAACCTGTTCGGCGTGGTCTACGTGCTGGACGAACCCTCGGCTGGCCTGCACCCCGCCGATAACGAAGCATTGTTCGATGCGCTCGAACATCTCAAGGCGAGCGGCAATACGGTGTTCGTGGTGGAGCATGATCTCGAGATGATGCATCGTGCCGATTGGCTCGTGGATGTCGGTCCCGATGGCGGTACCGGCGGCGGGCACATCTTGCACAGCGGTCCGCCGGAAGGGCTGCGCGGCAACTCGCGCTCACGTACCGCACCCTACCTCTTCGATGAGGTACCGTCGCTGGCGCGCGCGCCTCGTACGCCATCTCGCTGGCTCGAGCTGCGCGACGTGTCGCGCAACAGTCTGGATCAGCTCACCGTGCGCTTCCCACTGGGTGTGCTGACGATGGTCACCGGAATTTCCGGTTCAGGCAAGTCGAGCCTCGTCAGTCAGGCGCTGGTGGATCTGATCGCCGATCACCTGGGGCACGAGCCGGTCGATGCGGTGGATGGCGATCAACCCGAGCCGGGTGAGGCGCTTCGTACCCGCGGACGCATTCACAGCGGCGCCGAGCATGTCCGCCGACTCGTGCAGGTGGATCAGAAGCCGATCGGGCGCACACCGCGATCGAATCTCGCCACCTACACCGGACTGTTCGATCATGTCCGCAAACTGTTCGCATCGACGAAGGCGGCGAAGAGTCGCAAGTTCGATGCGGGACGCTTTTCGTTCAACACCGTGCCTGGCCGGTGTGCCACCTGCGAAGGGGAAGGCTTCGTGAGTGTCGAGCTGCTGTTCATGGCGACGGTCTATGCCCCCTGCCCGACGTGTCACGGGGCGCGCTACGACCCTGCCACGCTCGCGGTGCAATGGCGTGGACGGAACATCGCCGAGGTGCTGCAGCTGACCGTGGACGACGCGCTGGTGTTCTTTGCCGATGAAGCGCCGATCGCCAGGCCGCTGACGCTGCTGAGTGACATCGGGCTGGGCTATCTGCGGCTGGGACAACCAGCGACGGAATTGTCGGGCGGCGAAGCGCAGCGGATCAAGCTCGCGACCGAGCTGCAGCGAGCCCAGCGACGTGATACGCTCTATGTGCTCGATGAGCCTAGCACTGGCCTGCATCCTGCCGACGTGGACCGTTTGATGGCGCAGTTGCAGGGGCTCGTCGACTCCGGCAGTACGGTGGTCGTGGTGGAGCACGACATGCGCGTGGTGGCATCGGGCGACTGGTTGATCGACATGGGTCCGGGAGCCGGGCATGCCGGTGGCCGGATCGTATACGAAGGGCCGCCGGCAGGTTCGAATGTGGCGTCAACGAGCCGGACAGCGCCATATCTGCACCGCTGGCTCACGCGACCGTAGCATGGTCTCAGGTGGTACGTGCGATCGGCACTGCTGAGCAATGGTCTGATGCCGCGTAGGTGACCATCTCTCATGTTCGCTCAGCCGTCCCGATGAGACGCGATCGGTCTGGGGCGGCCTCGACTTCATACTTCCGAAGAAGGAGTGATCGTGACGTCGTTCAACGATGCTCGATACCGGCGGGACCGATTCGACGACGAACGCGGAGGCTCGCATGACGGTGCCGGTGCCAACGATGAGTTCATCATGCCTGACCGCACCCGCGCATCGGGGAGCGGGCAGCGTCGGACTCCTGAAGCGTTCTCCCGCGCCAAGGACAAGGTGCAGCGCGGGATCTCAGGGGCACAGGACACGATGCAGCGCGGCATTTCCGGCGCGCAGAACTACGTGCAATCGCACGACTTCGAGGACGTCGTGGAAGACGCCCGCAATGTGGCGCGACGCAATCCACGCGTGGCGATCGTCGCTCTCGTGGCGGTCGGGTTCATCATCGGTCGCCTGCTGCGCCGTCCCCGCTGACCCGACCCGAATTTTCTGTAGATTTCTGGAGGTTGCATGCGTAAATCACGGGAGTCGCACGAAGGCTCTTATCAGGAATTCGATCGCACGGCTTCGTCGTACGAAAATCATGGGTCGGTCGAGCACGATGCTGTGTCGCACAGCGGCCGCAGAGGCGCAGGCCGCCGAGCCAATGGCCGAAAAGGGACTGCGATGCCGGATCTCGCCGCCGGACGTCACTACCGTCCGGCGGGCCTGCGCGACCGCGATCAGGCAGTCAATTCAGGCATAGCCTGGTTCAGCGTCGCGCTCGGCATGACGCAGATACTGGCGCCCGACGCGCTCGCTCGTCTGATCGGCGTGCGTCCTTCGTCGAACAGTCGCACGACGATGCGCGCGATTGGCGCACGTGAGCTAGCCACGGGCTTCGGCCTGCTCTCGAATGCGAAGAGTACGTCGTGGCTGTGGACACGGTTTGCCGGCAATGTGGTGGACCTGTCTCTGCTGGGTACGGGAGTTGGCCGCCGTGCTGATGATCGCCAGCGAGCCATGCGCGCTGCGCTGGCCGTGGGGGGCGTCGCGGCCCTTGATTTATACGCGGCGTCGCGAAGTCAGCGCACGCAGCGCGAGCGTCTGGCCGCTGATGGCTTCGCGTCGCCTGAGGAGTCCGTCTCCGGGCCGATGACGTACGAGCATGCGGCTCCGCGCGGAGGTGGTACCGAGGCAGCGCCCGACAACCAGCAGATCGGCGTCGTGACTGACGACGCCATCGAGGCCACGAAGTCCGGGCTCAAGAAGGTGCGTCATGCCGTCACCATCAATCGTTCGGCGCAGGATCTGTACGCCTTCTGGCGCAGGTTCGAAAATCTGCCGGTCTTCATGCGGCATCTCGAGGAAGTGACGACGCAGGAAGGCGGGCGGTCGCATTGGGTCACACGCGGGCCGGGTGGCGTGAAGGTCGAGTGGGATGCGGAGATCGTTGCGGACGTTCCCGGTGAATTGATCGCCTGGCAATCGTTGCCGCATGCCGACGTGCGCAATGCCGGAACGGTGCGTTTCGTCCCAGTGCCTGCCGGTCGCGGCACCGAAGTCCACGTGGAACTGGATTACAGTCCGCCCGCCGGATCGCTGGGCACGATGGTGGCGAAGCTGTTTCGCGCCGAGCCCGGGCAGCAGGTGCGTGATGACCTGCAGGCGTTCAAGTCGGTGATGGAAACCGGGGAGGTTCTGTACGCGAACATCATCGAGAAGCAGCAGGTCGAGCAACACGATACTCGGCTTTCGAAGTCGGATGCCGAAACAGCGGAGGTGCGCGGATGAAGGCGAACTGCTGGATGGGGAAAAATACGATGCAGATCCGCGAGGTGCCGGACCCGCAGATCCTGAACCGTCGGGACGCGATCGTGAAGATCACGAGCACGGCGATCTGCGGTTCTGATCTGCACCTGTACCACGGGGTGGTGCCCACCATGGAGAAGGGAGACATCATCGGCCACGAATTCATGGGCGAGGTGATCGAGGTGGGACGCGGTGTGTCCAATCTCAGTGTCGGCGACCGAGTGGTCGTCCCATTTCCGATTGCCTGTGGCCACTGCTCGGCGTGCGATGCGGGGCTCACGTCGCTCTGCGAGAACAGCAATCCAAACTCGGCACTCGCCGAAAAAATGATGGGACACTCGGCGTGCGGGATCTTCGGCTACGGCCACCTGACGGGCGGTTTCGCGGGAGGTCAGGCTGAGATGACCCGCGTGCCGTTTGCGGACTTCGGTCCGTTCAAGGTGCCCGAGGGCGTGACGGACGAGCAGGCGCTCTTTCTCTCCGACGTGCTGCCGACGGGGTATATGGGTGCAGAACAATGCAATATCCAGCCGGGGCAGACAGTGGCGGTGTGGGGATGCGGACCGGTAGGGCAGTTCGCGATCGCCAGCGCATACCTGTTGGGCGCCAGCCGAGTGATCGCCATCGACAATGTGCCGTATCGCCTGCGCATGGCGCGCGAACGCGCCGGTGCGATCACGCTGAACTACGATGAGATACAGGATGTCCCCGCGGCGTTGAAGGAACTGACCGGTGGGCGTGGTCCGGATGCATGCATCGACTGCGTCGGGATGGAAGCACAGGGCCACGGGCCGATGTATGCCGTGGACAAGATGAAGATGGCGTCGAAGATGCAGACGGACCTGCCATATGCGCTGCGCCAGGCGATTCTCTCGTGTCGGAATGGTGGCGTGGTATCGATCGTCGGTGTCTACGTCGGCATGGTCGACAATTTCCCGATCGGTTCCATCATGAACCGGAGCCTGCGCATCGTGACGGGCCAGACACATGTGCATCGCTACATGCAGCCGCTGATGGACCTGATTCAACAGGGTCGGCTCGATCCCACCTTCATCATCACGCACCGCATGTCGCTGCAGGATGCGCCACGCGGCTATGAGCTCTTCGACAAGAAGCTCGAGAATTGCGAGAAGGTTGTGCTGAAGGTGTCGTAGCGACGTTCATCGGGGTGGCAGTGCGTCGCGACAGAAGACGCGGAAGTGCGGAGGGACAGGGGGAATCCAGGCCATGCTGCAGTGAACATGGCCCGATCGGCATCGAGCCGTTCCCACTGTCCTTCCGCACTTTTCCGTTGCGTTTTTCATCGGCCGGGCTCGCCAGAGTCAGCGCCCGTGCGCGGATTTGTGGCACGACACGCTGCTAGTATTGAGGAGCTGCTTCGTATGAGCATCCGCCAATAAAAAGGGGAACGTTGCCGTGCTCTGCCACAGGCTCGGACAGGTTCCGGTCCTCCTGTCGCATTGACCAGGTAGGGCGTGCCCCCCCCCGCCCGCGTAATGCACAACTCGCGATGCTTCTCACGACCGCTCCGTTCGATGCCCACCTCACCCTGTGGACGTCGCGGCAATTTTCTGGTCCGCCTTGAGCGCGTCGCAGGTCTGTCTGACAAGCATCGGCCACTTGTCGACTCCGTTTGCAGGTGGTCCCGCGCCGTCATGATTGTGATCGGCATGTCCGGACTGATCGCTGCGTCGCCGTTTCATCTCGCCGCGCAGGTCGATCTGGTGCTGAATGTGACGGACACCCCTGATCCGGTACCGGCCAGAGGGACGGTGACGTACGGTGTGACGATCGCGAACAACGGTAGCACGACCGCCACGGGGGTCTCGTACAGAATGAACGTGCCCGCCGGCGCGGCATATGTCGGGTTCAGTGCCGGGACTGGCGCTGCGTGCACGGGGATGGCAATGAACGCCAATGGGCCGGGGACGATCACCTGCACGCACCCGGCACTCGCGCCAGCGCCCGACGCGAGTTTCTCGATCAGACTGCGCCTCGATTTGCAGGGATCGGTGAACGTCTCATCATCCGTCACGTCGACGGAACCGGATGCCGACAATGGTGACAACAGTGTTGCCAGCCAGACCACGGTCAACAGCGGCGCCGATGTCGGAGTCACCCTTACGGCGCCTGCCTCAGTGGTGTCGGGATCGGCGTTCAATTACGCACTCTCACTCTCGAATGCCGGTCCGAACGCAGCGACTGCACTCCGTGTCCAGTTTCCGCTTCCCGCCGGCTTTCTGCAATCCGGTTCGCTACCGACGGGATGCAGCACCGCAGCCAATACCATAATTTGTGATGTCGCGGGACCAATTATGTCGGGCGCGACGCTCGTCGTTGGTACGATCCCCGGCCAGATCACGGCCGCATCAGGGAGTATCGTGACCGGCACGGCGAGCATCGGACTGCAGCCGGGGGCTCCGGCAGTGGTCCCTCGCGATCCGAATCTGCTCAACAACACGGATACCCGCACGACCAGTGTCACGGCGGGGTCGGATATTTCGATGTCGAAGACGCGCAGCACGCCCGGACCATATTTTGTCGGCGCCACATTCTCGTTCGTGCTGACACCATCCTACAGTGGCGACTCGCCCAGCGGCTTGACGATCGTCGATGTCGTGCCAGCAAATTACGCCGTCGGTGCAGTACCTGCGATGCAGATGGGGTGGAGCTGTCTCGTGTCGGGACAGACGGTGACCTGCTCACGCCCCAGCGGCGGGGCGGCTGGCGCCAACCAATCACTCGGCACCATCACCATTCCGGTGACGATCGCTTCGGCGGGTACGGTGACGAACAGCGCGTCCATCAGTGCAAGCTCGCCTGTCGATCCTCTTGCGGCGAATAATACGGCCACCGATGGCGGGGCAACGCTGCAGCTGCCCGGTGCCGACCTCAGTCTGGCGAAGAGCGGTCCCAGTCCCGCGCTCGTCGTCATCGGCGTGCCGTTCAGCTGGACGCTCACCGCACGCAATAACGGTCCGGGGACGTTCAGCGGGACCGTCAGGGTTACCGACAATGTTCCGGCGGGTGTGACCGTGACCAGCCTGTCTGCCAGCGGCTGGACCTGCTCTGCGGTCCCGGTCACCGGGCCATCGAACATCATCTGCAACCGCGTCGTGACGTCGGGGGCTCCACTGACGTCGGGCACGACGCTGCCGCTCATCGTCCTCACCGCGACGGCAAACAACCCTGGCACGAAAACGAACACTGGCGTGCTCACGACCATTAGCCCGAATGTCGCCGATCCCAATCCCGCAAACAATTCCAGCGTCCACACTGTCACGGCCAGCAGCAACGGAAGTTCGGCTGATTTGCGTCTAATACAATCCGTGAATCTGCCGATCGTGCCGGCGGGCGACGTGCTCACGTACGCGATCCAGGTGATCAATAATGGGTCGGGGACGGCCGGCAGTGTGACGCTCACCAATGACCTGCAGTCGCTCATCAACAGCGGCGTCGGCGCCACGGGTCAGGGCTTCGTCTCCGTCACGGTCGTGGCCAACGGCACGGCGTCGTCGGTGAACTGCAGTAGCGCTGCGTCAGGTGGCTCGGGGCGTGCGGTCACCTGCACGATGCCCTCGTTCCCTCCCTGCGTGGCAGGCAGCACCTGCCCGCGCATCGAGATCGCCGTTCGACCGGGCGGGGACGGAGGCCCACGAACGAACAGCGTGTCGGTCTTCTCCGCCACCACCGCCGATCCGAATACCGCCAACAACACCAGCAGCATTACGAACACCGTAGCCCCCCGCGCCGACGTGACCATCACGTCGGCCGCCACTCCATCTCCGGTGGCGGCGGGCCAGAACCTCACGTATGTGATGACGGCGGCGAACAATGGTCCGAGCGCTGCGGCCAGCGTCGTGGTCAGCGACACGCTGCCACTTGGCGTGACCTTCGTCTCAGCGTCGCCATCGGCCGGCTCCTGCAGCACGACACCAACAATCAATACGGTCACCACGCTGACCAATCGCTTCGTCACCTGCAACGTCGGCACCGTCAACGATGGGATGCAGCGCACGGTGACGATCATCGTGCGGCCCGGTACCGCTACGCGCGGCACCACCCTCACGAACAGCGCGACGATCACCACCACGACTGTCGAGCCCACCATTCCGGGCACGACCAACAACAGCACGAGCATCACCACACCGATCAGCAATCCATCACTCGACCTGCTGGTGAATAACGTGGAGTCGGTGGACCCCGTGTCGATCGGTTCCCAGACCGTGTATACAGTGACCGTCACCAACGCCGGCCCATCAGAGGCCACGAACGTGGTGTTGACGGACTCGCTGCCGCCGGCCGGTCTGAGCTACCAATCGCATGTTCCAGGGGCTTTCACCTGCAGCACCGTGCCTGCCGTGAACGCGGTTGGAGGCATCCTGAGCTGCTCGCTGGCGCGCCTTGCTGCCGGTGCCTCGGAGCAGATCACGATCACGACGCAAGGTGTCACACAAGGCATTCACACCAACTTCGCCACCGTCGCGTCCACCGAGACGCTCGCCCTGTTCGACATCAATACTGCCAACAACACCGCCGCGCAGTCCACCACAGTGCGCTCCCGCGTCGACATGCAGGTGGTGAGCAAGACGGCCTCTGCGCCGAGTGTTGCCGTGCGACGCCCATTCACCTGGGTGATCAAGGTGCGTAACAACGTCGGCGCGGGCCTCGCTGAAGCCGACAGCGTCAGAGTGCGTGACACACTGCCTACCGGAATGGAGCTGACCGGCACACCCACGGTCAGCATCATCACGGGCAACGCGTCGCTCACCACCTGCAGTGGCGCGGCGGCGCAGACCGCGTTCAGCTGTGAGCTTGGTACCGTCACCAGCGGCGGCGAAGTGGACATTACCGTCCCGGTGCGCCACCTCACGGTGCCAGCCGGCGGGACCGCGACCAACATGGCGTCGGTAACTACCACCTCGACCGATCTCGTGCCGGGCAACAACAGTGCCTCCGGCAGCACCGCGATCACCGCGTCATCAATCGACGGTCTCGTGTTCCGCGACTTCAATGACAACGCCATCAGTGATGCGGGCGAGACCGGTATCGTTGGTGTCGGCGTGACGCTGTCCGGAACTGCCTTCGACGGCTCCACCGTGAGTCGATCGACCACCACCAGCGGCAGCGGCGCATTCGCATTTCCAACACTTCCCGAAGGCAGCTACGACATCACGCGTGGCGCCGTGACCGAGACCTATCTCACGGTCGGCACACAGGTGGCCGGCACCAGTGGAGGTACGGCGGGCACGGTGCCGTCGATCACGGCCATCACGCTGGGTGGCACGGTGGCGGCTACCGGATACCGCTTCGGTTTTGTGCCGCAGTCGCGCATCGGCACGGCCAAGCGCGTCTTCGGCACGCCGACGCTCAACGTCGACGGGTCCATCACGGCAGCGTTGCGTATGAGCGTCGAGAATCTCAGTCTCGAAACCGTGAATGCCGTCGCCATCATGGACGTGCTGACGGGCGCAGCGCCTGCGTTCGGTGTCTATGTGAGCGGTGGCGCATCGGCGACACTGACGGCCGGCCGTTACACTATTGCCGTCGCGCCGGCGCTGGTTGGCAGCTGTGCCGGCGGCTCGCCGACGGCAGGTTTCGATGGCAGCAGCACCACGCAGGTGTTACAGGTGTCGTCGCTGGCACCGGCCGCCATTTGCGAAGTCGGCTTCACGTTGCGCTATCGACCGATTGCGCCGCTCCCGCCAAGCAACTACACCAACCAGGCCACCGGCACCGGCACCGGCGCGCTGTCGGGACAGTCGCTGAGCGATCTCTCCCAAGACGGGACCGACGCTGATCCGGACAATGATGGTACCGGTGCAAACAACAACACGCCCACGCCGCTGAATGCGATTCTCACCGCCGACGTGTTCACCGTGGTCGCGCTGCCCGCGTCGGCCAATGCGGGCTCGGTGGTCAACGGCACGATACTCTTTCGCAACCTCGGGCCGTACGACGCCACTGGCGTGACTTACTCGCTGACGATGGCACCAAATCTCACCGGCGTCGTTTTTGGCAACCTGCCGTCCGGTGCTTCGGCCACCTACGCAACGGCGACGGGCAGCGTCACCCTCGCCGGCATGCCGACGGGGGTGGCTGCAGGCGGCATCGTCTCTGGCAATGAAACGTCGCCGATCACCGTCAGCTACACGCAGAATGGCGCCGCCAGCAGTACGGTGACCAGCAGCATCGCCACAACGCGCAACGAAGGTGCGAATGCAGGACCAAACAGCAGTACCGCAACGGTTGCTGGCGCCGCGATCGCTGACGTCACCACCGCGCTCACGCTGCCGGCGAGTGTCAACGCCGGACAGCCGGTGGACGGCACGGTGGTCTTTCGCAACGCCGGGCCCTCCAGCGCCACGGGACTCACCTACTCACTGTCGCTTTCGCCGAACCTCGCTGGCGTGACGATCGGTAACCTGCCGTCGGGTGCCGTGTCGAACTACGCGAGTGGCACCGGTAGCGTGACGTTCACGAACATGCCGGCGACGCTGGTGAGCGGCGCGATCGCGTCGGCCAATGGTACGTCGGGTATCTCGATCACCTACA
>JBBSCZ010000108.1:0-10313 GCA_038249795.1 Gemmatimonadales bacterium
CCCTGCATCAGCGCCTTCAATTCGGTGAACCAGTTGAGCACCACCACATAGCGCGGCGCCGCGAGCGTCGCGCCGGTGTCGGCGGCCACACTGGGCGCAGCACCGGACACCCTGACGATGAAGCTCTTGCCATCCGGGTGCAAATCCCAGTTCCAAATGCCCAGGGCGTCAATGATGGCCATCACCTCGGGCGGCCGCACCACGACGCCGGGTGTCCGGTCCACGCGCACGCGAAGCAGCGTGTCGCGCGGCGTCGACGGTTTCCAGAAATACACGTAGTTCCCGTCGCGCGACCACCGGGGGTGTTGTCCGCCGGTCGGCGTGGCGCGCCACGTGCTCACAGGCGTTGGATACTCACGGATCCAGATGTTGCTCCCACCATCGGCTTCACTGTGCGAAAAGGCGGCGAGCGTGCCATCGGGCGAGCGTGTGAGTCCACTCTGGTTACCCACGCGTCCATCGTAGCGCTGTGGCGTCGCGCCGGGCTTCACGCTCATCGTCATCAACTGCCCGTCGCGATCACCGCTCGCGTCTTTCGCGCTGAACGCAATGACGCCATCCGTCGACCAACTGCTCGGCACCAACGTGCCCTTGCCCGACAGCAGCAGGCGATCGGCGCCGGTGTTGTCGGCAGACTTCACGCGCAGTTCCGTTCCCGCACGCACAAAGAGGAGTTCTGATCCGTTCGGCGACCAGATGGGATTCTCGCTGATTCCGTCGAACGTGACCTGCGTCTGCGTGCGCGTCGCCAGTTCATAGGTGAAGATGTCCGTCGCATCACCACTACTTCCGCTCGGCTGTGCGAACGCCTCACGCTTCCCATCTGGGGAGATTCGCGGCACGTACCGACGTCCCGATGCAAGCGGTAGCGTATCGGCACCGCCGGCAAAGTGCTGCAGAACCAGTCGGTCCATTCCGGACGAGAACGTGCCGGAGGATGCGTCGTGCTGCACCAGCATCCCATTCGACGAGACCGCGTATCCCCGCGAACGCGACGACGCGCCGACACGCTCGAGCACACGCACGGGCGTGCCAGAAATCGTGTGTTTCCTGAGGTCAAACGGAACGGCGTATAGCCCTCCGTCGAGTGATACATGGACGATGTGCCCGGTCGACACATACACGGGCTGAAAGCCACGTCGGATCAGGAGCACCGTCGAGTCGGACTTGAGGTCATGCAGCCAGAGGTCGCCGCCGCCGTCGCCGAGCACGCCGGATCCATCGGGAAGCAGGAATGGGCGAAGACCGCCGAGTCCCGGAATTCTGGTCGGTTGCCCACCGGACAAGGAGACGAGCCACGTCCCTGCGGCGCCTGTCTTGCTCTCGCCACCATTCGCAGTGTACACCACCTGCGAGTCGGTGCCCCAATGCGGACGCGACGCAGACGGCATCTCGACGAGCGGAGACATACTGCCACCGGAGACCGCAACCTTCGCGAGCCCGTGGCCCGGACGCACGAACACAATCCACTTGCCGTCGGGAGAGAAGTCGGGATCCAGCCGGTTATCGCTCCCAGGCACCAGGCGGAAGTTCGGGTCGGTACCATCCAGATGCCGCAGGTAGATTTGCGATCGCAGTCCGCTCACCTGGCCTGCATAGGCCAGCATCGTCCCATCACGCGAGATCGCCACGTCACCGTCCTCCGGTGGCACCGGACCGACCGTGAGGTCGAATCGAGCTGACGGTGCAGACGGTGCGGTTCGCGTGAGGTTCCATCCAAGCATCGCCGCGCCGCCAAGGCCGAGCCCCGCCGCCATCCACGCGAAACCAGCACGCGAGCGGCGTGCGGGCGCGTTCACGATCGTGGTCGTCGTTACGCCCGTTGCGATGAGCGCTGCGCTGAATTCCGCCGCACTGGCGAAACGATCCGCCGGCAACTTCGCCAGCGCCGTAAGCACCGCGGCTTCCACATTCGCCGGCACTGTCTTGCGAATCAGCGACGGCCGCTCGGCGTCGCTGCTCAACACCTTCGCCACGATCGCCTGCACGCTCGATCCCGTGAACGCTGCGTCGCCGGTGAGCATCTCGTAGGTCACGATGCCCAGCGCCTACACATCACTGCGCGCATCGATGACGCGTTCACCCATCGCCTGCTCGGGGCACATGTACTGCGGTGCGCCCAGTGAGAGCCCGGTTTGCGTCATGCGCGCGCCGCCGGCGCTCTGCGTGGCGGCTGGTGTTCGACGCGGGATCTCATGGCACAACGATAGTCTCAGGCGTGATCATGTGCGTCGCGTGACGGGACCGCCGATGTCGCGTACGACGCACGGCCAGCGGCCACCATCGTTCGCGGATCATGCCATCGCACGGCACCATTCACCCGGTGTCCGCACCGCGGCCGTGCGCTGCGCGCGCTCGTGCAATTCGCGGTCCAGCGTCAACAGCGTGGCGTCCATCCGTCTCGCCGTCGCGACATAGACGGCATCCGCACCTCGCAGTGCGCAGGCGGCTGCAATCTCCGCCGCTTCGGCGGCCAGCTCGTGATCGAGTGCGTGCACGACGAGCCCCGGAACCTCGAGTGTGATACGTCCCGCCTCGGTGGCAAGCGCGCGGTTCCGTGTGCGCCGAGCCACCGTGGCACAGATCTCGATGACGAACAGCCCCGGCTGATGCAGTGCGGCGCCGCAATTGATCAGCGACGACACGAGTGACGCGCACACGGAGTGATCCCGCTCCGCCGGCGAGAGTGCCGCGAGCCAGACCGAGGCGTCGAGCGTGACCTTCAACGGCGATCCGCGCGAAGCTGATCGATGAGCGCAGTGTCTGTGCCCGTCGACTGCGCGACGGCCGCGCCCAGCGCCTGCCAACGGAACTTCCAATCGGCGGATGTCTCTCCTCGACGCTCGGCAGGTTGTGCGGGCAGGTCGGCGATACGCCCGTCCACCCATGCCGCAAAGAGCGCGGTCGCGACCTCACGAACTGCGAGACCCTCGAGCGCACTCTTGGACTTCACTCGCCGATACAGGTCGTCAGGAAGGTCGATGCTCGTCTTCATCGCAGAAGTATAACGGTATTTACCGTTTTACGCGGTAAATCTTCGCGCCCAGTCTGTTTTTTCGCCAGGCAATCAGCCGAGCTCGTCAGTTTGCTCCACGTCTCCGTGGTCGGCGACGTTAGACCAGGTCACATTTACCCGCTCGTCGTTCCCGCTTTACCGCACAACCCACAAGCCCCATCTTTGGCTCCCGGAGTTCGTCCTGACACATCGTTGGGCAAACACATCTTTCGTCAGGACTTACGCTGAGTGCAGTATCAAAACGTCTCGATCCTGAGTCTTGCGCACGTCGACGCGCCCCACCGCGTCACGTCCGCCGAGATCATGGCGCAGCTGACGGACACCACGGAACGCCTGGACATGCGTGCCGATCTGCTCGAAACGGCTTCGGGCATCGTCGCGCGCCGCTATTGGGACGAGGGTTTCCAGCCCAGCCAGGCCGCCGCGCTTGCCGGTGAGAAGGCGCTGCTCGAGGCAGGTATCGATCGTTCCCGGATCGGCATCATCATCAACACGTCGGTCTGTCGCGATTACATCGAGCCATCCACGGCCTGTATCGTGCACCACCGGCTCGGGCTCTCCAAGGATTGCCTGAACTTCGATCTGGGTAATGCGTGCCTCGCATTCCTGAGCGGCATGCACATGGTCGGCAACATGATCGATCGCGGTCAGATCGACTACGGCCTCATCGTCAATGGCGAGAGCGCCCGCTTCGTGCAGGAGGCCACCATCGCGCGCCTCAAGAGCGGCGAGACCACGTTGCAGGAATTTCGTGATCAATTTGCCACCCTCACATTGGGTTCGGGTGCCGTGGCCATGGTGATGTCGCGCTCGGCGCTGGCCCCGGAAGGCCATGTGTTTCGCGGCGTGGTCAATCAAGCCGCCACGCAGCACAGCGGCCTCTGTCGTGGTCAGGTCGACCGCATGTACACCGACACCAAGCCGTTGCTGATGGCGGGACTGACGCTGGCGACGGAGACCTTCGAGCGTGCCCAGCGCGAATTCGGATGGACCACCGGCCCGAACTCGAACGTCGATGAATACATCCTGCATCAGGTGAGCGGCGCGCACACGTCAGGGCTGTGCAAGACGCTGGACCTCGATCTGAACAAGGTGATGGCGCTCTTTCCCGAGTTCGGCAACATCGGGCCGGCCGCCGTGCCGATCACGCTGTCGAAGGCAGCGGAAAGCGGCCGCCTGCATAAAGGCAGTCGCGTGGCACTCATGGGTATCGGCTCGGGCCTGAACTGCAGCATGGCTGAGATCATCTGGTGACAGCAGCCGATCCGGCGCGCTACCCCTTTCAGCCGCATTTCTTCGACCGCGGTACTGGTTTGCGTATGCACTACGTCGACGAGGGTGCCGAAGACCAGGGTTCGCCGGTTCTGATGGTGCACGGCAATCCGTCGTGGTCGTACTACTATCGCAATCTGATCACGGCGCTGTCAGGCACGCACCGCTGCATCGCACCGGATCACATCGGCATGGGGCTGTCGGATAAACCCGGCGATGCTGCATACGCCTATACACTCGCGCAGCGCATCGACGATCTCAGCGCCTTCATCGCCTCGCTGCACCTGACTGAGCCGCTGACGCTGGTGATGCACGACTGGGGCGGCATGATCGGCATGGGATGGGCGGTGCGTCATCCCGAGCAGGTGGCGCGGTTGGTCATCCTGAACACGGGCGCCTTTCCGCTGCCGCCAGAAAAACCGTTGCCGTGGCCACTGAAGCTCACGCGCACCTGGCTGGGTGCGGTGCTGGTGCGCGGCTTCAACGCCTTCGCCTATGGCACCACGGTGATCGGCTGCCGTCGCCATCGCATGCCGGCCCACATCGCCCGAGCCTATTGCGCGCCATACGACTCGTGGGCGAATCGCATCGCGACGCTGCGCTTCGTGCAGGACATTCCGCTGCGAGCCGCCGATGACGGATTTGCGATCGTCGAGCACACGGAAGCGAATCTGCACCGCTTCTCGAACACGCCCGCCATGATTGGCTGGGGCGGCAGGGATTTTGTGTTCGACTCGGCATTCCTTCGGCAATGGCAGCAGCATCTGCCCAACGCGACGGTGCATCTGATGCCGGACGTTGGCCACTACGTGCTCGAAGACGCGGCCGATGAGCTGATTCCGCTGATCACGCACTTCGTGCGGTCCAGCGCCCACGCAGTCGCATCATGAGCAACGCTGGCGACGCGCCGATGTGTAACATCGCAGCGCATCTGCCGAAGATGGCACGCCTGCAGCCCGATGCTCTGGCGGTGGTCTACCCCACCGGGCTAGACGCGCACGGCACACGCACCTACGCGCGCCAGACCTACGCCGAACTTGATCGGGAGAGCGACGTAATCGCGGCCGGACTGCGCAGCGCCGGCATCGGGCGCGGCATGCGCACGGTGCTGATGGTCAGTCCGGGCCCCGATTTCTTCGCGCTGACATTCGCACTCTTCAAGGCTGGCATCGTCCCGGTGCTGATCGACCCGGGCCTCGGCATCGCACAGCTCAGGACCTGCCTTGCCCAGGTGGAACCGGAGGCGTTCATCGGCATCCCACGCGCCCACGCGGCGCGCGTCGTGCTGGGATTGGCGCGCAAGACGATCCGCATCTGCATCACGGTCGGGTCGCGCTGGTTCTGGGGAGGGACCACACTCGCGAAGGTGATCGCGCTGGGGGAAGAGGCGGGAACGGGCCCGGTGCTCGAACACACCCACGACGATGACATCGCCGCGATTCTGTTCACGAGTGGCAGCACCGGTGTCGCCAAGGGCGTGCGCTACAGCCACGGCAATTTCGCGGCGCAGGTCGAACTGATTCGCGAGACCTACGACATCCGTCCGGGCGAGATCGATCTGCCGACGTTTCCGTTGTTCGCATTGTTCGATCCCGCACTTGGCATGACGACCGTCGTTCCCGACATGGACTTCACGCGGCCGGCCAAGGTCGATCCGATGAAGATCAAGCACGCGATCGACGATTGGGGGGTGACCAATGTGTTCGCCTCGCCGGCGCTGCTGGCGACCGTGAGCCGTCATGGTGTCGCCAACGGGGTGCAATGGCCCACCGTGCGACGCATCCTCACCGCCGGCGCGCCAGTGCCAGCAGCCACACTCGAAAGCATGCAGCAGATGCTCACCGCTGATGCGGAGATCTTCACGCCGTATGGTGCCACCGAAGCGCTGCCGGTGGCGAGCATCGGCAGCCGGGAGATCCTGTCCGACACGCGATTCGGCACCGAGGTCGGTGCCGGCGTGTGTGTGGGCCGAGTGGTGGCGCCGAATGACGTGCGTATCATTGCCATCACTGATGATCCGATCACGGAGTGGGCGCAGGTGCGCGAACTTCCTGCCGGTCAGGTCGGTGAAATCACCGTGGCCGGTCCGACTACGACGTCGATGTACATCGGCCGGCCCGAGGCGACGCGAACGGCCAAGATCCACCGCGATGGCGCGATCGTGCACCGGATGGGAGACGTCGGGTACTTCGATGCGACTGGTCGGCTCTGGTTTTGCGGACGCAAGTCGCATCGTGTGGCGCTGGACAGTGTGACGCTGTTCTCGGCACCGGTCGAGGAAATTTTCAACACGTACGCGGCGGTTGTGCGCACCGCGCTGGTCAGTGCCACCGTCGGCGGTATCCGCATCCCGGTGTTGTGCGTCGAGCGCGACGCGGATGCGCAGACGCGAAGTCCATTGTCGGAGCACGCGTTGTTCGCTGCATTGAAATTGATCGGTGCGCAGTATGCGCACACCAGGGACATCGCACATTTTCTGATCCACCCTGGCTTCCCGGTCGACATACGACACAACGCGAAGATCGGTCGCGAAATTCTGACCGTGTGGGCGCAGGCGAAGCTGTCGTGATTCTCGTGACCGGCGGCAATGGGTTTCTGGGCAGCGCCGTGGTCCGGCAACTCGTGGCCCGAGGTGCGCGGGTACGCAGCCTGCAGCGCAGTGACGCGCCGCAGTTGCGCGCGCTGGGTGTGGAGGTGGTGCGTACCGATCTGGCGGATGCGCGCGGCGTGCTCGACGCTGCCGATGGATGCGACGCGGTGATGCACATCGGTGCCAAGGCGGGCGTCTGGGGGCCCTACGACGAGTATTACCAGGCGAACGTGGTCGGCACGCGCAATGTCATCGAGGCCTGTCGCGCGCACGACATTCGGAGGTTGGTCCATACAAGCACGCCGTCGGTGATTCACGCCGGCGGCGATGTGGAGGGTGTCGACGAGCGGGTGCCGTTGGCGACGCACTTCGAGACCGCCTATCCGGCCACCAAGGCCGAAGCGGAATCGATGGTGCTCGCCGCCAATGGCAAGGCGCTTGCAACCATCGCGCTGCGACCGCATCTGATCTGGGGTCCGAACGATCCGCAGCTGACGGCTCGCATTCTCGCGCGTGGCCGCGCCGGGCGCCTGCGACTGGTTGGCGGCGGCGTCAAGAAAATCGACTCGGTGTACATCGACAATGCGGCCAGCGCGCATCTGCTGGCCCTCGACCGCCTCGCGCCCGGCGCGCCATGTGCGGGGCGTGCCTACTTCATTTCGAACGACCAGCCGATGCGCCAGTGCGATCTGGTGAATGGCATTCTGCAGGCAGGTGGCCTGCCACCGTGTGAAAAGTCCATTTCGCCTGGTGCAGCGTACGTCGTCGGCGCGGTGCTGGAGTTCGCGTGGCGTGTGATGCAACGCGCCGATGAACCGATGATGACGCGGTTTCTCGCCAGGCAACTCGGCACCGCGCATTGGTATGATGTTTCCGCAGCGAAGCGGGATCTGGGTTACGTGCCGTTGGTATCGATCGCGGAAGGGTTGGCGCGATTGAAGCGGTCGCTGAACGCCGGATGACGTCGAGGCGGCGGTTCGTCGTGCACGAGACTGGGCGACAAGGGACTATTCGCCCAGTGCCTCCACGTCCGCGAGATCCTTCAGGCGACCCGCAGCACGCTTGTTCACGATGAGCGCCTCGCGGCCGAGGAACGGAACCATCCGGCTGCGCACCGCGTGGTGCACCTGTCCCTGAGAAGCAATCACAAAGTCGCCCAGTCCGGAGAGCGCCGTGAGCAGGTCTATCCGATTGGGTGGTAACCCCATTTGTATCACGATGCCGGGCTGACAGAGATCGGCGGTCGTGACGTCGAGATGCGCGAGCGGCGCCCCGAATGCGACGAGCGCCTGCCACACACGCGCGGCATTCTCGGGCGTCGGCTCGATCCAGACATCAAGGTCCTGCGTTGCCCGCGGCACGCCGTGCACAGCCAGCGCATGCGCCCCGACCACCATGAACCGGGCGTCAGCGTCCAGCAGGGCGGCGAGCATGTCGAACCAGTCGTCGTTCACTGGCGACGCACGACCTGCATTGGCATCGATGCGCGCGTGTACGACGGTGCCAGTCGGCCGGAGATTTCGAACATCCGCGCCGACAAATCGGCCACCATCTCGAAACGTTCAGCCGCCGTCGTGGACGCCAGCCAGGTCTCCGGCGGCTCTTCGCCCAATCGGTAGATCCGCAGTGGCATATCTGCGCGCGCGGCGCGGCGTTCGGGCGTGGTCATACCAGGAATGTACGCTCTGGGAGTAGGCATGACACGCTAGGCGAAGGCGGTAGGCGGAGGCATCGCGCGCGCGCGGAGCCACGCGGCAATTGCCGCTTCGTCGACGATGTCCGTGGTCACGTCGAGCATGAGGCGGACGGAGTCCTCGGGAGCGGCGACGATGCGGGTACCGTTCACGCGAAGGAACACCAGCCCCGATGCGAACGCTGTGCGCTTGTTCGCATCCTGATAGCCGTGGTTCTTGGCCAATCCGAAGATGTAGCAGGCGGCACACTCGAAAAGATCGGCACCAGCGTATGCGAAACGATTCGGGGCGCGCGCCAACGCCGACTCGATACCGCCCTCGTTGAGGACACCGACGTTTCCGCCGTACTGGCGACGCTGATCCTCGTGAATCAGGTCGACAGCGGCGCGGCTCAACCACTGAGGCTCGTGCACCTACAGCTTCGCGAGTGCGGCAAGCGCCGCCCGGTTCTCGCGCGCGACCTCCTCGTACGCCACCATCGCCGCCTTGGTCGCGGGATCGGTCGCCGTGAGCAGAATGCCGTCCGGCGTCTCGATCACAAATACCTCGTCGTTGGCCGCCAGATGCTGCCGCTGGAGCACCTCCTTCGGGATGATGACACCGACCGAACCGCCGATCTTCTTGAGCGTGATGCTGACCATGCAAACCTCCAGGCGCTGATGCGCGGAACGCGTCGTCCGTGACGCGAGACACACGAAACCGTCGTGTTATATAATAAATGTATAACTACGGTAACCTGTTGTCAATACAGGGTTTGACGCGCGATCCGTCGCCTGCCGTCGGCTTCTCTACTGCCCCTGCCCCAACGTAAATCCGCTGACGCCATCAAACTCGTACAGATGCTCGGTCTTCACGAAATCGAGGCCGGCATTGCCCACCCGCATCAACACCGACAGCACCTGACTGAGCGAAATCGTGCCGCTGGCTGTCGTGCTCTGAAAGCGGCACCGCCAATGATCGGTGCAGAACGTTTCTGGCATGCCATCGGGATAGACCTTGACGCCGCGATTCGAAATCATCGTGAGCTTCAAGCCATCGCCGTTCAGCGCCTCGAGCTGCGGACCCAGCACGTTCGGCGCGCCGCGCCAATGCAAGAACACGTCGACGCCGGTGAGCGTCTTGACCGCCGGATGCGTGACCGAAATGCGCCCCGCTACCGACACCGGCGTGCCACCGGCGTACTCCACCGGCGCAAAGCGTGCTGGCCGCTGGCCGAGCCGCTCGATCACTGCATCGGCAAACGCATCGGTCCCCACCTGCAGCTCCGACACCTTCTCGTGAAAGATGTCGCCGGTGTGCACGCCCGCTTCCAGCGTTGCCAGCCATGCATTGTGAATCTTCTCGGCCACATCGCCCTGTCCGATGTGGACCAGCATCATCACGGCGGCCAACAGCAGGCCACTGGGATTGGCGATGCCCTTGCCGGCAATGTCGGGCGCGGAACCGTGCACTGCTTCGAACATCGCGCACTGATCACCGATGTTGGCTGACCCGCCAAGTCCCACGGAGCCTGTCACTTCGGCGGCAATGTCGGAGATGATGTCGCCGTACAGGTTGAGTGTGACGATCACGTCGAAGGTCTGCGGTCGCGTGGCCAGGCGCGCAGCACCGATGTCGATGATCATGTGATCATTGACGATATCCGGATACTCTTTCGCGATCTCGTCGAACACTTTGTGAAAGAGCCCGTCGGTGAGCTTCATGATGTTGTCCTTCGTCATGCACGTCACGCGCTTGCGGC
>JBBSCZ010000109.1:0-10260 GCA_038249795.1 Gemmatimonadales bacterium
AGTGGCTGGACATGAAGTCCGCGATGGCGCATTGTCGCATTGGTGCGAGCATCTGGGCATGGGCCGGGAACGAGAGCGCTCACAGTGCCGATACGCCTGACATCGTGATGGCGTGTGCCGGAGACGTGCCGACCATGGAGACACTGGCGGCTGTCTCGCTGCTGCGCGAGTACGTCCCGGACATCCTAATTCGCGTCGTCAACGTGGTGGACCTGATGGCGCTGCAACCGTCGAGTGAACATCCGCATGGCCTCGACGACGACACCTTCGACGCGATGTTCACGCGTGACACACCGATCATCTTCGCGTTCCACGGCTATCCGGGACTGATCCACCGGCTGACGTACCGCCGTCACAATCATGACAACCTGCACGTGCGCGGTTACAAGGAAGAGGGTACGACCACCACGCCATTCGACCTGCTCGTGCTCAACAATCTGGATCGCTATCAGCTGGCACTGGACGCGATTGGCCGCATTCCGCGACTGCAGCATCTCGTGGAAGGAGCGACTGCACGATATGAGGCATCGATTGCGCGGCACAAGGCGTACGTGATCGAGCATGGCGAGGACCTGCCGGAAGTGCGCGACTGGCGGTGGACGCCGTGGCAGAGTCGGTGACATGACGACCGTGCTGGCGTTGAACGCAGGATCGTCGTCGCTGAAATTCGGCGTGTACGCCGTCAGTGCGGCCGGTTGCGAGGCACTCTGCGTGGGGGCCGAGGAGATGGTCGGAAACGCGCTGTCGGCGATGGCACGTATCGCCGCGTTCTTGACCGCGAACACCGTGCCGAGGCCGGACGTGATCGGGCATCGCATCGTGCACGGTGGACCCGCGCTCCGGCATCATGTGCGCATGGATATCGCCGTGCGGCAGCAGCTCGAGGCCGCAAAGGCATTCGCCCCGTTGCACGTGCCGCACGCGTTGGCACTGGTGGATGCCGCACAGCGGTCATTCGCCGACACTCCCCAGGTGGCGTGTCTCGACACGGCGTTCCATGACAGCATGCCTCATGTCGCGCGCACTCTGCCCCTGCCAGCGGAACTACGCGCACTGGGCATCGAGCGGTACGGCTTTCATGGGCTCTCGTGTGAGTCGATCATCCGGCGCCTTGGCGACGAGACACCACGGCGACTGATCATCGCGCATCTGGGCTACGGTGCCAGCGTCACCGCCGTCGAACACGGCAAGTCCGTGGACACGAGCATGGGCCTCACGCCGACCGGTGGCGTGATCATGAGTACGCGCTGCGGCGACCTCGACCCCGGGGTGTTCGCCTACGTCGTGCGCGAACACGGCTACACGGCAGCGCAACTGGAGTCACTGATCGACGCCAGGTCCGGCATGCTCGGAATCTCAGGCGTGAGTGGGGACATGCGCGAGTTGCACACCGATGCCGCAACGGAGTCGGCAACAAGCGCCGATGCACGTCTCGCGATTGCGATGTTCTGCGCGTCGGTGCGGAAGCAGATCGCGGCGATGATGGTGGTGCTCGGCGGGCTGGATCTGCTGGTGTTCACCGGAGGGATCGGTGAACACGACGCCGTCGTTCGCGCGACGATCAGCGACGGCCTGTCGGGCCTCGGCGTCCGGGATGTGGCCGCAGTGGTGCGAGTCATGCCGGCGCAGGAAGAGCAGGAGATCGCCTGGCAGAGTTGGCACGTGGTGAGGTGAGCCTCTCTCGCGTCGCGAGACCGTTCCTCGCGATGCATGCATGCCCGGTTTCGCGCCGCACGGCATCGATCAGCCGGGCTGCCGTCGGCCCAGAGCGCGACTTCGTAGAGGTTGGCGTGGGTCGACCGAAATCGGACATCAGCTCCTTGACGGAGTTCAGCGCGACGAGGTCGTCGGTCATGTGGATGAGCGCGATGCGGGTCGAGGTGCAGAAGGCGTCGAGCACCTCATCCTTCGAGGACTTTCGCGTGAGCTGCACGGCCCAGTAGTGCAGATGCGCAATGGTCTCCGGCACCTTCACCGCCATCGTCACCACGTCGAGATCGGGGTCGACGGTTTGCGCGAGGACACCGGCCGGGTCGAGATTCGCCTCCGTCATCGCCCAGGTGTGCTCGGGCGTGGCACCGTACAGCGGGTAGTCCCTGTCGAGGGCGACGGTCACACGCCAGTCCGTCGCCACGTCGGCGACGCCGGCCAGGGTCATGTCGTTCTGGGCAGCGACCGCGTCGGCGCCGCGCTTGCCGATGACACCGTATCCGTTGACGGCGACGCGGATGATTCGGGGATCAGTCATGGCGATGTGGATCGAAGGAATGGTGAGGTGGATGAGGGTGATGCCTGTGCGGCCGGACTGAAGGCGCTGGAGAGAGTCGGCCTCGCGTTCAACCGAGGCCGTCGAAGCCGGCGCGCCGCAGAGCCCTGCCTGCAGTTGGGGTGAGCGCTGCAGCCGATCCCGGACGAGCCCCGTGCGGTGGTTCTCGATCATCAGCGCGAGCGCATCCTGGTCGATGCCGTAGACCCACGGGCATGTCCGTCCGTGCGCACGGCCGCCTCGTCCCGGGGCCACGCTACGCTCCGAGGGCCATGCCGTCCGCCGCAATGCTGCAGACGGTGTCGGGCATCGTGCTGTCCGCGATCAGGTCGGTCAGCGAATGCGCCAGGTCGAGGAAGTAGCGGAGCGCACCAAAGTCAAGCGTGTCGAGCAGTGCGGCGTCAGTGTTGGGTTGAGGGGTTTCGTCACGACGCAGGAGCCGTTGATCGAATCATCGACCGTGTGGCTCGACTCGTACTTCGATCTCGTTCGGCCTCATAGTCGCTCCTCCGTTGACGTCCTATGACGTATACGCAGAAACGATAGCAGCAGCGCGACGACCCGACTCCTCGAGTTGCTGATGGTGCGCGAAGGCGCGGCTGAGGTCGTGAGTGTTCGCGCGTCAGCGGTGACGCGAACCCACCTGTCACGCTCGCAGAGCGTTTGGCAAATGTCCGGCCATCAGCCGATCGCACGCAACGCGCAAAAACCGCAGTTCGACTGCTTTCGATAGTCGCGTGCCGACATCACGGCGTGGTCGCGCGCTGCACACCACCCAGCAGCTTCAGCAGCGTCTGCACATCCACCGGCTTCACCAGGTGGTGATCGAAGCCCGCGTCGTGGGCGCGGCGGCGGTCCTCGTCCTTCCCCCAGCCGGTCATCGCGATCAGGACCACGCCCGCTCCCCACACCTGTTCCCGGATGCGGCGGCACGCCTCGTAGCCGTTGAGCGTCGGCATCCCGATGTCGAAGATGATCACGTCGGGCCGAAAGCTCTCGGCCTCATCGACGCCCGCCTGCCCATCGTACGCCGTGCGCACGTCGTTGCCCACGATCTGCAGCATCGCCGCCAGACTGTCCGCGCTGTCGCGGTTGTCATCGACAATCAGGATGCGGAGCGACGACGGAGCCGCGTGTTCCTCGTCTTCGGCTGGCGTGTGCGGTAAGGACGTGTCGACGACGAGCGGCAATCGTACTATGAACGCGCTGCCGAGCCCCGGCCCCTCGCTGCGCGCCTCGATGCTGCCGCCATGCAGCTCGACCAGACGCTTGACCAGCGTGAGCCCGATGCCCAGGCCAGCCTGTGACCGCTCCAGCGACTGATCCACTTGTGCGAACATATCGAAGATGCGCAGCAATTGCTCGGCGTCGATGCCGATGCCGGTGTCGCGCACCGTCACCACCACCTCGCGGCCATCCCGTTCCGCCTCGACGTGAATCTGCCCGCCGCGGTCACCGTACTTGGCCGCATTGTTCAGGAGGTTCACGAAGACCTGTGCGAGCCGCGTCATGTCGGCATCCACCATCAGCGGTGCCGCCGACATCGTCATCGTGACCTCCTGACCCATCTGCTCGATCAGCGGCCGGCTGGCTTCCAACGCGCTGTGCATGATTACCGCCAGTGACAGGCGCTCGATGCGGAGATCGAGCGTGCCGCGGCTGATCCGGCTCACGTCCATCAGGTCATCGAGCAAGCGAACCATCTGCGTGAGTTGACGCTCCATCATGGTGCGGGTCTGCTCGACGGCTGGCACATGACCTCCTGCCAGCTTCATGATGTGCAATCCGTTGCGGATCGGCGCGAGCGGATTGCGCAGCTCGTGCGCCAGCGTCGCGAGAAATTCGTCCTTGCGCTGATCCGCCTCGGACATATCCGCCGCAAACTGCCGCAACGCTACTTCGGTACGCTTCTGCTCCGTGATGTCCGTGTGCACGCCCACCCATTCGCGGATCGCTCCGCCCTCGGTGAAGATCGGCACCGCGCGAACGGAGCAATGACGCCACTGCCCGTCTTCGCGACGGACACGATGCTCGAAGTCGTACGTGCGCAACTCGGTCACCGCGTCCGCCCACCTGCGCAGCGTCGGCTGGACATCGTCAGGGTGGACCGCTGCCGACCAGCCGGTACCAGTGTATTCGTCGCGGGATTGCCCCGTGAAGTTGGCCCAGCCCGGTTGATCACCTTCCATCAAACCGTCCGCAGCGGTCGTCCACACGACGTCGCTCACGGTCAGCGTCGCGGCGCGATAGCGCTGCTCGCTTTCCCGCAGCGCGTGCTCCGCCCGCTTCTGCGATGAGATGTCGCTGAAGAGCACGGCGACTCGCTTGCTGCCGACTCCGCCGATGCGAAAGGCATAGACATCGAACCAGCGGCCGTCCATTGCTGCCGCGACATCGATGAAACGCACCGGCTCGCCGGTCTGCACCACCCGCCCATACGTCTCGTACCAGTGGGTTTCGAGGTCGGGAACGAGTTCCCGCGTCCTCCGGCCCACTGTCCCCACCAAGCCCGAGTGCTTCTCAAAAGCCGGGTTGGTTTCCTCGAAGCGATAGTCGACAGCCCGGCCGCTCTCATCGAAGATCATCTCGAGCACGCAGTAGCCCTGATCCATCGATTCGAACAGCGTGCGATACTTCATCTCGCTCGATCGCAGTGCGGCATCCGCGCGGGTGCGTTCCGTGACGTCCACCCCGACGATGATAATGCCGGTGATGGTCCCGTCGGCATCGCGCAAGGCCTGATAGACCAGATCCAGATAGCGGTCTTCGGGTGGCTGATCGAGCTGGCGCGCGAGCCGCACCTGCACGCCGGTCCCCATGATCGTTTCACCGGTCGCGTAGACCGTATCCAGCAGCGCGATGAATCCCTGTTCGACGACTTCCGGCAGGACATCACGCACTTTTCGGCCGAGCACATTGTAGCGGCCGATCAGCTGGTCGTACCGGTCATTCACCAACTCGTAGATGTGATCAGGCCCCCGCAACACGCAGAGGAAAGCCGGGGCATCACGAAAGACATCGGCCAGCCGCCCTCGCTCCCCCTCGGCCTGCTGGAGCAGCCGGATTCGGTCCGCCTCGGCGACCTTGCGGTCCGTGACGTCCTGAATGACCGCCATGGTCCGGTCAGGGCGACCGTCGGTATTGGCCAGCATGGTCGCTTTGACGCGCACCCACACGATCGTGCCATCCTTCCGCAGATAGCGCGTCTCATTGTCGTACGAGGCAACGTCCCCACGCAGCAGCGCGGCCGAGGCGCGCAGATGCGTCTCGCGATCCTCGGCCACCGTGATGTCGGTGGGCGTCATTTCCAGCAGCTCCGCGGCGGTGTAGCCGGTGAGATCGCACAAGCGTGTGTTGATGCGCACGAACCGGTGCGTCTGCACGGAAATCTGCGCCATGCCGACGGCGGCCTGCTCGAAGATCGCGCGAAACTGCGCTTCGCTCGCGCGCAATCGCTCTTCGCTTTGCCGACGCTCGGTGATGTCGCGCGAGACCGCCAGCAGCCGGACGACCGCGCCGTCGTCGTCGTCGCAAATGGGGCTGACCGTCACCTCCCACCATTTCGGTGTGCCCGTCGCCGTCGAGCCGCATGCCTCGAACGATGACACCACGCCGCCCACCGCCTGCGTCACGGCGTGCGCAATGTCGTCGTGTGCAGCTGCCGGCCAGAGTGCCCGCCACGCCTGACCATACGGGGGAACAGCGTCATCGATCTCCATCGCGCACAGACCGGGGGCATTCATGTGTACGAGGCGTCCGTCCAGATCCAGGATCTGCACGCAATCGGCGGTGGCGTCCATCAAGCTGCGATTGAACCGCTCATTGCGCCGCAGCGAATCCTCGATCTCCTGCTGCGCGGCAATGTCGGTATTCGTGCCGAACCACCGCGTGACGCGTCCGGCGGCATCCTTGACGGGCTCGACGCGCGTCAGAAATGGGCGAAACCGACCGTCCTGTCCCTTGAGCGGAAACGTCATGTCGAACGGTGTGCCTGCGGCAATCGACGCCTGCCACTGGACCATGACCGACTGGAGTGTTTCCGGGTGGTGCACCTGCTGCCACCCCCAGCCCTCCATCTGCTCCCGGGTCGTCCCGGTGTATTCGTACCACCGACGGTTGTACCAGAAAATGTGGCCGTCTGGATTGGCCATCCATACCAACTGCGGAATCGACTCTGCCAGCGTGCGAAACTGCAGCTCGCGCGCCTCCAGTTCGACCTCCTGCCGATGACGTTCGCTGATGTCGCGGAAAACCAGCACACAGCCGACCATTGTACCGTCGGTCCGGCGGATCGGTGCGGCACTGTCGTCGATATGCGACTCGGTCCCGTCCTTGGCGATCAGGATCGTATGATTCGCCAGTCCAACGATGATGCCTTCGCGCAGCGCGCGCGAGACCGGGCTCGCGACGGTCGCACGGGTCGTTTCGTTGACAATGCAGAAGACGTCTTCGAGCGGCTGGCCCATCGCCTCGGCGTTGGTCCACCGCGTCAGCAGTTCGGCGACGGCGTTCAAATTCGTGACGCGGGCGTCGACGTCCGTCGTGATGACGGCATCGCCGATGCTGGCCAGCGTGATCCGGAAGCGCTCGGCGAAATCCGCCTGCAACGCGGCGGTCGCGCGAAGCGAGGCGTTCTCCAGCTCCAGGTGGCGCCGCTGCGATTCGGCACGACGCAGCGCTGCTTCCAATGCTTCAGACATGACGGAGCTGGTCAAGCCGCAGGCGCGTGCGTACGACAGCGAGCCTAGCGGTCAGCAATCTCAATCTGAGCGGCACGACAGCATGGCGGCGCATGGGGTGACTGCGGCATGCAGCGTCGTCGCCGTGGCGGGTGTCACGCGCAGGCCTACGATGCTCACTCGCATAATCTTCCAATGCTTCAGCCGCACACAAGCACCCATGCGTGATCAGTCGGACGCAGGCAGTCATGACATCAGACATCATCTCCCTGTCCGCCGAAATGAGTGTATAAGAATGCCGCGAGTTGGCTATGAATAGTTGCGATGTGGTCCCCTCGCCACAGGACGAGCGGCTGGATGCTAACGCGGACTGCAAGGTCGCGCCACGATCCTGCAGAGCTCGCAGCGCGGCGTAGCTGCACAGACGCAGCCCAAATCTGAATGTATCCCACTGTCGCCCCATGCCGTGCTGCGCCTGACCGCGTGTTGGCGGGGAGGAGCTCGATGACCTCTCTCCGTAGCAGCGGGGCAAGGAAGACCGACCTTCGCGGTCGAGCAATTGATACGCCGGCGTGTCGGCCTGCTGTACGGTAATATTGTCGAGGTCGCTTTTCTCCGCTTCCGCTGATATGTAAGTTCGCCCCATCGCAGGCGGACGCTGCGACGGGGCCACATCCCAATGCGTCTCATAATCAGAGTACTCCACAATGGCTGGGAGCGACGTGCGGCTGGCCGACTTCATCGCGCAGAACCTCGAGCCCATCCTCTCTGAATGGGTCATCTTCGCGCGCACCTGCGTTCCGGCCGCCCTCACCATGGACGAGGAGGCGCTGCGTGACCATGGCTCCGCGATGTTACAGGACATCGTCGCCGATCTCCGCACGGCGCAGTCACCGGCAGAACAGTCGTCAAAATCGAAGGGACACGGATCTCCTGATGGCTCTCAACCGGACACCTCGGCCGAGAGTCACGGCGCGGGTCGGGCCGAGAGCGGCTTCACGTTGAGTCAGATGGTCGCCGAGTATCGGGCGCTTCGCGCGAGTGTGCTGCGGCTCTGGACCGCTACGAGCGGTACACTCACCGGGACTGACATTACGGATCTGATGCGCTTCAACGAGGCCATCGATCAGTCCCTGGCGGAATCGACGGCACGCCACGTGGAAGCACTGGATCGGTCGCGCGAAACGTTCATCGCGATTCTGGGGCACGATCTCCGAAATCCGTTGAATACTGTCATGGTCGCCGCCGAGGCGATGCGGCTCACGAACGAGCTGTCGGACACGAATGTGGCGATGACGGAGCGCATCATCTCGAGCGCGCAGCACATGGCTCTGATCGCGCGCGACCTGCTGGATTTCGCACGCGGCCATCTGGGCGCAGGGATCCCCGTGCAGCGTACGTCGATGGATCTGGCGGAGGAAGTCGCACTGGCCATCGGTGACATGCGGCTCGCGCATCCGTCACGGCCCATCAGGCTGGAATCGACGGGTGCGCAACGTGGTCAGTGGGATGGTGCGCGGCTGCGGCAACTGCTCTCGAACCTGCTCAGCAATGCAGTTCAGCATGGGGCGCCGAACAGTGAGATCCGCGTCACGATGTGCGGGACAGATGACTCGGTCATGCTCGCCGTGCAGAATGTCGGTCCCACCATTCCCAGTGCGCAGCTGACGACGCTCTTTTATCCCTTCAAGCGACCGGTATACCCTGATGCGGCATCGCGGCACAGTGAGGGGCTTGGTCTCGGCCTCTACATCGTGGCGCAGATCGTGTATGCCACTGGCGGCACGATTGAGGTGGCGTCGACATTGACGGAGGGAACTATCTTCACCGTGATGCTGCCGCGCGACGAGGTTCGGATTCCCGAGGCGACGCGTCACATGGTGTGACCGTAGGGCTCTCTGTACGCGAGGCTGTCGGTTGCAGGCCGTCAAGTCGAACTGATCGTCGTTCTCGCCATCCCAAATCTCGATCTGGGCAGGGGACACCTTGATCAGGATCACGTTCTCATCGGTTGGCCCATGTCGGAAACCACCGACTGAGATCGTCGATCCAGAGCTGCTCCCTCTTCGCAATGCCCGTGATCAGTTCCGCCGTGCCCGAGATTGAGATGAACCGAAACGTGGCAGGGTCGGCGTACGCGAGATGGACGTCAGCACGCTTTTTGATCTCTGCGACCTTCCGACTATCCGCGGCGGAGAAGAACCAGACATCGCCATCGAACTCGACTTCGCGGCTGTTGGACATCGGTCGCGAGCGGAACGACCCGTGAGAAGGTTCCGTCTACCGGATTAGCGCTGATCAATTCGCATCGTCTGCTACGTTCGAAAGGGCGGCAAGTGCGCGCACCGCGCTGTCATCTGATCCGAGCAGGAGTATCGGTGATAGCCTTCCACCCGACGACATTCGTGAGCAGGTCGAGCCGATAGTGCTCCGTGCGTTGCGCGGCAACGCTGATCCAGTCGGCGCCCTCCCATGTCAGGAAGGTCTCATGCACGGCGTCCGCGCTCAGCGGATAATTCGTGACGCCGGTGTAATGCACGAGCAGCACATCCCCGCCAGGAGCCAGCGCGCTGGCAATTTGCGCGCGTAGCACGTTGAGATCTGCCTGGGATAGATAGTAGCCCACTTCGGAGAGCAGGATCAGATCGAAACGCCCAGGCGGAAAGTCCGCTACAAGATCGCGCCGCTCGAACGTGATCTGGGGTAAATCGGCACATCGGCTTCGTGCGTCCGCTAACGCCGTCTCCGCGATGTCGGTTGCCAGCAGGCGTGCGCATCTCGGTGCGAGTTGCTGCGTGAGCACACCAATGGAGCAGCCGAGTTCAAGGGCATTGGCATACCGTGCCTTCGGAAGGGCGGCGAGCGTGGCGGCGTACTTCGCTGCTTCGTATGCACTCGAGGCGAACGCCCACGGGTCGCCATTCGCTGCATACAGGCTGTCGAAGTAATCGGGCCGCAGAGAGCCGGTCGCACTCCACGTCGGTTCGATGTGCGGCGTCTGGTCAGCCATCGTGCGGTTCGATGAAGAGTTCCCACGGCTGGGTGAAGTATGCGAGCATCGCCGGCTCCAGCACGAATCCTTCGGGATCATCAAGAATGAGACGGCCCAGCTGCGAGCGATGCTGCGCGATGGCCCGCTGTTTTCGCGCCAACACCGAGGAAATGTCAATGCGCCACGCACATGCTTCATCATGACGCGGGGCGTCTCCCGCATGCGCGTGAGGCCACGCCCAGACGGGATACTCCAGCCAGCGAGGGCGACTGCGCATGCCGGCGACCGTCGACCGCAGCAGGTGCCATGTGCCGATGTGATCA
>JBBSCZ010000110.1:0-10240 GCA_038249795.1 Gemmatimonadales bacterium
AGGCACTGCAAAAAACTGTGGGAACAGCGTCTGGCGAGTGTCGTTCCAAAAGCCTACCTCACCCTCTGCCCGCCGCCATTGGTCGTTTCCCAGGCAGACCCCTCCGTGAATCCGAGGCTCCGTGTGAGGGGAGTTGAAGATGTTCTGAGCCGCACCGATCTCACGGAAAGAGAAACGGCGCACCGGTGAAGACCGATGCGCCGTTCCGTCATGCTTCAAGAGAAAATTAGAACCGGACGTTCACTCGCGCGTAGGCGAAGCGGCCGTTGAAGCCGAAGGGCGAGAGGCCCGCGTACGGGAAGATGCCGAAGTTCGAGTTGCCGGCGTAGTTCCCGGCGAAGCCGCGCGGATTGGCGGGCGTCGGAGCCACAGGATTGATATCGCCACGATCGCTGTTCGCATCCGGATAGATGTCGAACAGGTTGTCTGCGCCGAACGTGATCTGCAGGTTCTCGCGCACGCGCAGACCCAGCGAGACGTCGGTGATGTACTTCGCACCGAATACCTGGTCCGGCGGCTGCCGGAGCAACGGACCGGTGGCGGGCTGTGCGACCAGCGGCTGGAAGCTCGTGACTTCGCCGAAGCGCTGTGTCCGCGCCGTGAGTGTGAGCTTGCTGACTTCGTGGGTGCCGCTCAGCACGAAGTTGTTCCGCGGCTGGCCGCGCTCCACGCGCCCGCGCTCGACCGTCGAGAACAGCGCATCGTTGAGCGCCGCCAGCGCTGGTGGTGTGACCTGCTTGAGGCGCACGATGTTCGTCTCGTTGATGCTGCCGCCGGCCGTCAGCCGAAGAATGCCGCGCTTCCCGAAATTGAGGCCGTAGTTGGCGACCACGTCCACGCCGGTGGTTCGTGTATCGATGGCGTTCGTGAAGAAACGTCCGCCGCCGATGCCGGGCTCGCCGTTGGCCGCGAGGAAATTCCGCACCGCCGGCTGTGTCAGGTTTTCCGACAGCACCACCCGATCATCGATGTCGATGCGGTAGTAGTCGGCCGTGATGCTGAGGGCACGCACCGGCTGGGCGGTGATGCCAGCGCTGATGTTCCGACTCCTCTCGGCCTTCAGCGGCTGCGCCCCGAGCAGTGTCGCGGGTCGGCTCGACACCGGGAAGGTGCGCACTTCGAACGGAACGCCTCCGATGAAGTTGGTCGACGTCGCCGTGAACCAGCTTTGCTGCAGCGAGGGTGCCCGAAAGCCGGTGGCGTACCCACCGCGCACCGCGAACTGCTCGATCGGTGCAAAGCGGGCCGTCACCTTGCCCGTCGTCTGGCTACCGAAGTCGCTGTAATTCTCGTATCGCATGGCGCCGCCGATCAACAGCATCTTGGTCACGTCCGACTCCACGTCGGCATACAGCGACGAGTTGTGTCGTGACTGATTCGTCGCGTCGGTGGGGCGGAAACCGGGGAACACCTGCGCACCGGCGGCGGCAACCGTGGTCGTTGGCACGCCCGTCGGTCCGATCACCCGCACACCACCATCCTGCCACGAACCCGGTTCGCCCTGCTCGATCTGATACTGATCCTTGCGCCACTCGGCACCGGCGGCGAGGCGAATCGGCACCGTCCCCGCCTTCACTTCACGGAACAGGTCGAGATTCGACGTGGCCTGGCTGAAGATCAGTGTGCCGGCATCGAACGCCGTCTTCGACGCGTTCCCGAAGCTGGCGTTGTTGGTGTTGCTGATGAAGAAATTGTGCGAGTTGCGACCGACGGTCTGGCTCAGGTCCCAGTTCCAGCCGGCCAGCTTGCCCTTGATGCCGACGGCGGTGGAACCGTCCCAGAGCGTGCTGTTGATGAACGGGAGAAATCCGTTCGGATTCAGCGAGCGCACGGTGCGGTCGTCACTCGGTCGGCGCCAGAAACCGGGCGCAGTGGCCTGACGACGGCTGCTGCCGCCGAACGCGTACACCTCGATGCCGTTGGAAAACGTGGTGCCGGTAGTGAACATGCCCACGAGGTCACTGGTCTCGCCATCACCGAACCGGTTGTTGACGCGATTCGCCGACGCCTCGCGCGCATCGCCGGCGAAGTACTGCAGCCGCGGATCACCGTTGGAGCGGTCAGTGAACTGACGGTCGCGCGCCTCGAAGCCGACGTGAAAGTATCCGCCGCGGCTGTTCGCCACGCCGGCATTGACCGATCCCTGCATGACGCGCCCGTCACCCAACGCCGTGACACCGGACTGCAAATTGATCTCGCTCGGCGCGTTGCTCTTCAACACGATGTTGATCACACCGGCAATGGCATCCGAGCCATACTGCGCGGCCGCGCCGTCGCGCAGGATTTCGACGCGCTCGATCATGCTGGCCGGGATCGCGTTCAGATCGACGGCACTCTGACCGCGACCCACCGTCCCGTTCACGTTGATGAGCGCGGTGGTGTGACGACGCTTGCCGTTGACCAGCACCAGCACCTGATCGGCTCCAAGCCCACGCAGCGTGGCCGGACGCACGGCGTCAGTACCGTCGGCGATGGCGGAGCGCGGAAAGTTCACTGACGGTGCCAGCGCCTGAATCATCTGCGCGGTCTCGGTACGGCCGGTGGCCTTGAGATCGACGGCGGTGAACACATCCACCGGCACCGGCGATTTCGTCACCGTCCGTTCTTCGGCGCGCGTGCCGAGAACGGCCACTGCCTCGAGGCTCGTCGCCGTACGCTGCAGCACGATGTTACGCGTGAGCGTCTGCCCGGCGGTGATGGTGATGGCCTGCGTCGTGCTCGAGAAACCGATCTGCCGCACCCTCAGCGTGTAGGCGCCGGGGCGCAGGGAGATGGAGTAGCTGCCATCACTCCTTGTGATCGTGCCGAATGCGGTGCCGACGAGCTGCACCGTCGCGCCGAGGATCGGGGCACCACCTTCGGAATTGGTGACCTTGCCCGCGACGCTTCCGCTCGTCTGAGCGAACAGCGAAAACGTCGCGACGAACGACGCGTTGAGCAGGACGATGGTGCGGCGCAAAAGCGTACGAGACAATGGCATGTCGTGACCACTCCACGAGGAAATGACAGAATCGTCAGGTGGATGGGGCCCTCCTGACGATCCCTGGCTCGTGATGGCGCGGCGTCGCGCGAAATCCACGGCCGAGCATGGTTGCACATTGAATAATGCACTTCGGCGGGCGGAAGTGGCGACCCGGAGCGAACGGGATCAGGCGCGGGCCGAGCTGAGGACGGCGAACTCGTCCGTGCCGCCTGCATTCGCCACGACGCGATTGCGTCCGGTCGACTTGGCGCTCAGGAGTCGCGAATCGGCTCGATACACCAGTGCCTCGACCGTGTCGGCCTGATCTTCCGGCCACGACGCCACGCCGATGCTCGCCGTCACCATGGTGCCGCCCGGCACCGCCGGACCGTCGTTGAAGAGCTCGGCCTGCGATGGCCGTGCGCTCGGGGGCGCGTTGTCCAGGACGACGCGCACCTGGCCGATGGCGCGCCGGATGCGTTCCACGCGCTCGGCGGCCTTGGCCCGGTCGAGTCCGGGGAGCATCACGATCAGCTCCTCACCGCCGTAGCGTCCAACCACGTCCTCGGCGCGCACCATCTGCGAGACGATACGCGAGACCGACGCCAGCACGAGGTCGCCCACGGCATGGCCGAAGCGATCATTGAACGTCTTGAAATAATCGAGGTCGATCATCGCCACGGCCAGCGGTTCACCAGTGCGCTGCGCACGCTCGAAGGTCTCGCTCAGGCGTTCGTCGAAATAGCCGCGGATCATCAGACCCGTGAGTCGGTCGCGCACCGACAGCACGCGCAACTCCTGCACGCGCAGCACGATCGTCAGGCTCACGAACGTCGCCACGCCGAGCAGTATGAGTCGGGCAACCTGGTCCTGCATGTCGAACGTGCCATACGCGGATTGCACCCAGGCCGGACTCGCCTCGAGGGTGGAACTGGCCCACCAGACGATCAGCGCGTACTGCAGGGCAGCCGCAGCGCCCGTCACGAGGCAGATGCGCCGGTCGTAGCGGAGACAGGTAACGGCAATGCAGACGAAGTAGACTTCGAAGACCACGCGCGAATTGACCGCGATGTGCGGGGCACCGAGTGCCACGAACCCCGCCAGGCCAACGCTCACGAAGCTGACGTCGAGGAGCGAGGCGACAAAGCCGATCCACGGCTGCACCACATCACGCTTGGTGAGCCAAAGAAAGATTGCGCCGGCAATGACGCCGGACAGCGAAATGCCGAAGCCGACCCAATTCTCGTACTGGTCAGGTGCGGTGGCGACGGCCCGCAACGGAATGCTGAAGAGCAGCAGCGTGGCACCGAGCCGGTACTTCGCGATCAGCCGCTCACCCTTGATGCCCGCGTCGCGAAGAACCGGATCGGTGACACGCCAGAACCGGGACCAGGCCGAATGGCGCCGGTCGGATGGATCGTGGGAATTTGCGGCTCCGTGCGCGTCGAGCGCCGCGATGCCTCCCAGCGGTGTCAGCCGCTGGGAGATACGAATCGGCGTCGACGGAGGAGTCTTCACGGAATCACTCGGCGGCGACGTCAGGCACGGTGCCAGGATCGGTCAGTGCGCGCGTTCGCACCTCACCGAGGATCCGTGTCAGAAAATCGTCCACGGAAAGCACTTCCTGTTTCCTGCCGTCTTCACCGCGGGCTCGCACGGCCAGGGTCCCATCGGTCGCCTCGCGCTTTCCAACCACGGCCGTATACGGAATTTTCATGAGCTCGCTTTCTCGGATTCTGTAATTCAAGGTCTCGTTACGGTCATCGCAAGTGGCGCGGATGCCGGCATCGCGAAGACGCGCGACGGCGGCACGAGCTTCCGGCGCGTAGTCATCGACGATCGGAACCACGCGAACCTGTTCCGGGGCCAGCCACACCGGAAAGGCGCCGGCGAAGTGCTCGATCAGGATGCCCATGAACCGCTCGAACGATCCGCTGATCGCACGGTGAATGACTACCGGACGGTGGGCCGTATTGTCATCACCCGTGTAGGTGAGGTCGAACCGCTCCGGGGCGGCGTAGTCGAGCTGGATGGTGCCCAGCTGCCAGGCGCGCCCGATGGAGTCGGTCACGTCGAAGTCGATCTTGGGGCCGTAGAACGCACCGTCTCCTTCCTTCAGCTCGTACGGCAGCCCAGTGGTCTCGAGCGCCCCGCGCAACGCCGCCTCGGCGGTGTCCCACATCTCGTCGCTGCCGATCCGCTGTTCCGGACGGGTCGCGAACTTGACGCGCGCGGTCAATCCGAAGGTCTCGTAGTAGCCAAGAATCATGTTGACGAGGCGCTGGACCTCGTCGGCGATCTGGCTTTCCATCAGGTAGATGTGGCAGTCGTCCTGCTGGAACTGGCGCACGCGCGTGAGTCCCGAGAGTGCGCCCGACAGCTCGTTGCGGTGCAGCACGTCGTAGGTGGAATAGCGCAGCGGCAGGTCGCGATACGAATGCTTCTTCGACGCGAACATCAGGTGATGCGACGGACAGTTCATCGGCTTCAGCGAGATGTCGTGGTCCTGCGTCTCGTTGTCGAGCACGAGGAACATGTTCTCCTTGTACTTGCCCCAGTGACCCGAGAGCTCCCACAGGCCCTTGTTGTAAAGCAGCGGCGTCTTGATCTCCTGATAGCCATCGCGCTGCATTTCGCGCAGGAACGCCTGGAGCGAGTTGATCATGGACGTGCCGCGCTCCGTCCAGAACACGCCACCGGGCGAGAACGGATGGAACATGAACAGGTCGAGCTCCTTGCCCAGACGGCGATGGTCGCGCTTGCGCGCCTCCTCGATCCGGTGCAGGTGCTGCTCCAGTTCATCCTTCTTCCAGAACGCGGTGCCGTAGATGCGCTGCAGCGACTGGCGGCTGGAATCACCACGCCAGTACGCGGCGGCCACGCTCTGCAGCTTGAAGTGCTTGAGCCAGCCGGTATGCGGCACATGCGGGCCGCGGCAGAGGTCCACGAAAGGTCCGTCGGTATAGGTCGAGATGACCTCATCGGGGCCCAGGTCGTCGATGCGCTCCAGCTTGAGCGGATCGTCGGTGAACACCTGCTTCGCATCGTCGCGCGACACTTCCGCGCGCACGAACGGCAGCTTCTCCGCCATCACCTTCCGCATCTCGGCATCGAACGCCTGCAGATCTTCGGGGGTGAACGGAGTCTTGACCTCGAAGTCGTAGTAAAATCCGTCGTCGATGGCGGGTCCGAAGCCGATGTGCGCATCGGGCCGGAGCCGGCGCACGGCAGTGGCGAGGATGTGCGCGGCCGAGTGCCGGAGCACCGGCAGGGACTCCGCGTCCTTGTCGGTGTATACACGAAATGCACCACCCGAGCGCAGCGGCGTGCGCAGATCCTGCACCGCCCCGTCGACGCTCACGGCGACGGCAGCGTTCAGCAGACGTTCGCCGATGCTGCGGACGACCTCGGCCGGTAGGGTGCCGGCCGGAACTTCGCGGACGGCACCATCGGGAAGGGTGAGGCGGAGCGGTGCGGACGCGATGTCAGACATTCAGTGTATGGTCGTGGTGAAGCACACGCAGCCGCAGTGTGGCGGCCGTCGGATCCTGCGCCTCCCGGTCACGATCGAGCGAAGAGCGAGATGCCCGTCGCCGGGTGGCAGCTGAGAGGATATACTAAATATTAACCTTCGCTGAAAAGGCTCATGCGCGTGATGCGTCGTCGAAATCGTGGTGGGACCGGCACGGGCAATCGTCTTGGTGCCGTGATGATGGGTGCTCTGGCCGGCCTGGCCGTCGGCGTGCTGCTGGCTGATCGCGGCCTGCTCTCCGGGCTGCTCAAGCGCCGGAAGGGTGCCGCTGATGATTCGGCGGAGGTGCCGAGAGCGCGTCCCGCCCGTTCGCGGGCGTCGGCAGAGGCCCGCCCGGTCGATGCCGACAGGGCACCGCGCCAACCGGTTGATGACGAGGCAGAGCTCGAGGCGCGGGTGCTCGAAACCTTCCGCAACGACCCGATTCTGGTGGACCTCCCGATCGACATCGGCGCGATCGGCACCGGCATCATCGAACTGACAGGTTGGGTCGGTGCTCGCGAAGAGATCCGTCACGCCACGACCCTCACGCGCGGCACCATCGGCGTGCACACGGTCATCAATCGGCTCGTCGTCCGTGGCGGCGCACCCGCCGCCTGATCGCGACGGCGCAGGGCAGAGCATCGTTCCCTGACCCTCCGGCGGGGCCCGCGGCATTCCGTCGCCCGGGTCCCGCCGATGTCGTTACGTTTGGCCTTCCATGACAATGACCGACGCAGTGCCCCAGTCCCCATCCCCCGCCCTCGCGGCGGACGAGCTGCCCACCACCTATCGCGCCGCCGATGTCGAGTCGGCGCTGTACGCGCGCTGGCAGGCGGCGGGCACCGATGTGGCGAGCGTGGCACGCGTGGACCGGACCGGCGGCACCCGCCCGCCGTACACGATCATGATGCCGCCGCCGAACGTGACGGCAATCCTCCACGTGGGACATGGGCTGAACAACACGGTGCAGGATGTACTGATCCGGTGGCGGCGCATGGCGGGCGACGAAGTGCTCTGGCTGCCGGGCACCGACCACGCCGGCATCGCCACGCAGAACGTGGTGGAGAAGCAGCTCGCCGCCGAAGGCTCGACGCGTCAGCAGCTCGGACGCGAAGCGTTCGTCGCTCGCACTGCGCAGTTCGTCGAGACCACTGGGGGCGCGATCCTCAGCCAGCTGAAGTCGATCGGTGCCAGCGCCGACTGGACGCGCACCGCCTACACCCTCACCGAGCCGATGTCGGCAGCGGTGACGGAGGCGTTCGTGCGCCTGTTCGAAGATGGGCTGGTGTACCGCGGGCACCGCGTGATCCACTGGTGTCCGCGCTGCCTGACGTCACTTTCCGACGAGGAAGCGGAGTTCAACGACACGCAGGGCGCGATGTACTACATCCGCTATCACATCGCCGACGATGCATCGCGCAGCATCGTGGTGGCTACCACACGCCCCGAGACGCTGCTCGGTGACGTGGCCGTGGCCGTGAATCCGACCGACGAGCGTTATACCGACCTGCTGGGCCGGGAGCTCGTGCTGCCACTCAACGGCGTACGGATTCCGGTGATCGCCGACGACTACACCGATGCCGATTTCGGCACCGGTGCCGTCAAGATCACGCCGGCGCACGACCCGAACGACTTCGAGGTCGGCACGCGTCACCAGCTCGCGACACCGGTGATCATGGATGCCGAAGCGCGGCTGAACGGCCTCGGTGATGCAGTCGATCGTGTGCCGCCGGAGCTGCGCGGTGTCGATCGCTTCGAGGCGCGCCAACGCATCGTGAACATGCTGCGTGACATCGGCGCACTGGTGAAGATCGAGCCGCATGCGCACTCGGTGCGTCATTGCTATCGCTGCGACACGGTGGTCGAGCCGCGCCTCAGCGATCAGTGGTTCGTGAAAATGGCGCCGCTCGCGACGCCCGCCCTCGAGGCGGTGCGTACGGGTCGCATCCGCATCATGCCCGAGCGCTGGGAAGCCGTCTACATCAACTGGCTCGAAGGCATTCGCGACTGGAACATCTCGCGGCAGCTCTGGTGGGGCCATCGCGTGCCGGTGTACTACTGCGACGACTGCGGCACGGCGCCGAAAGCCTCGCGCATGCCGATCACGCACTGCAGTGAATGCAACGCGCCCGCACGCCAGGACGAGGACGTGCTCGACACCTGGTTCTCGAGCTGGCTCTGGCCGATCTCGACACTCGGCTGGCCCAACAGCGACTCGGCCGACCTCAAAGCGTTCTATCCGGGCGACGTGCTGGTGACGGCGCCCGAGATCCTCTTCTTCTGGGTCTCGCGCATGATCATGAGCGGCTACCAGTTCATGGGCGATGCGCCGTTCCACACCGTGTACCTCCACGGCACCGTACGCGACATGCAGCATCGCAAGATGTCGAAGTCGCTCGGCAACGGCATCGATCCGATGGACGTGGTGACGCTCTACGGCGCCGATGCGCTGCGCTGGACGATGGTGGCCGGCATGGGGCTGGGTGTGGACGTGCTGCTCGATCCGACGGATCTCGAGAAGAGCTTCGCGCCGGGCCGCAACTTTCTCACCAAGCTCTGGAACATTGGTCGCTTTCTGCTCACCAAGGTGGGCACGGAGCCGGTGCAGCCGTTGTCGGCCATCGCGCCCGACACATTGACGATGGCCGATCGCTGGATTCTCGACCGTCTCGATGTGGCGATCACTGATGCGAATGACGCGCTCGGACCGGTGCGCCCCGGACCCAGTGGACGCTGGACCGAAGCGGAGCGCACGATGGGCATGCGCCTCGATGCGTACGCCGATGCCGGCCGCCGTTTCGTCTGGAACGAGCTGGCCGACTGGTATCTCGAGACGGTGAAGCCGCGCCTCACCGCTGGTGGCCCCGACGCCGAGGTGGCGCGTGCGGTGCTGGTCCACGCCTTCGACGGCGCACTGCGCCTGCTGCAGCCAGTGCTGCCGTTCATCACCGAAACGTTATGGGCGAAGCTGCCGCCGTTGGCTGATGGATCAGCGCGCGGCGGTGAATTTCTCTGCACGACTGCGTGGCCCGAGGCGCGCACCGAGACGCGCAGCAGTGCAGTCAGCGGCGACGCGTTCGAGCTGGTGCGCAACGCCACGCTCGCGATTCGGCAGGTGCGCAACGAATACAAGGTGAAGCCCGGTAAAGTCATCGAGGTCACGCTGGTGCCAGCGGCCCCCGATGCAGCGGCGGCACCACTGCTGCTGGAGACGATCGGCGCGCTGACGAAAGCCACCGTGAGTCTGCACCCGGTCGCCGATGTGCCGGCCGCGCATCAGGTGCTGGCCGGCGGCACCGAGGTGGTGATTGCACTGGCACAGCTGCGTGACGAGCTCTCGGTCGACGATACGGCGAAGGAAGTGGCACGCCTGCGCACCGAGATCGACGCGACGCAGAAGATTCTCGACGGCGTGCGCGCGAAGCTGGGCAACGAGTCGTTCACCTCGCGCGCGAAGCCAGAGGTGGTGGAGGGAGCGCGGGCGCAGGAGCGCGATCTGGCGCAGAAGGTCGAGGCGCTGACGCGGAAGGTCGAGGCGTTGTGAGACATGCGCTGACCGTGATTGCAGCGCTGGCACTGGCCGGGGCGTGCGCCTCGCCGGGTCTGCCGCCGGGCGGACCGACGATTTCGTCCTTTCCACGCGTAATTGCCACGCTCCCCGACACCGGTGCGGTGAATGTCAGGCCGAGCAAGGTACTGGTGCGTTACGACGACGTGATCAACGAGCAGGCCACCGGCGGTTCGCTCAGCCGCGTGGTGCTGAT
>JBBSCZ010000111.1:0-10171 GCA_038249795.1 Gemmatimonadales bacterium
CGACAGCGGCAATCTCGCGGGACATCTGCTCGCACTCCGACAGGCGTGTCTGCAGGTGGCGCAGCTGGAGCCGGCGCTGCATGCGCGTCTGGTCGCGTTGGCGGATGCCGCATACGGCTTCGTTGAGGCGATGGACTTCGGCCTGCTCTACGAGCCTGGGCGCAAGCTGTTCACGATTGGCTACCACCCCGAGTCGTTCACGCCGGACGACTCGTTCTATGACCTGCTGGCGTCGGAGGCGCGACTCGCGAGCTTCATCGCCATCGCACGCAACGATGTACCGCTGGAGCACTGGTACCGACTCTCGCGCAGTCTGAGCCGGACGGCTGGCGACACCACGCTGGTGTCGTGGAGTGGAAGCATGTTCGAGTATCTGATGCCGGTGCTCGTGATGCGGTCATTGCCGCACACGTTGCTGGCACAGACCTATCAGGGGGTTCTCGACCGTCATATCGCGTACGGTCGCACCCGGAACGTGCCATGGGGCGTGAGCGAGAGCGCCTGGAACTTCCGGGATCGTCACCAGACCTACCAGTACCGCGCCTTCGGCGTCCCCGATCTCGCGCTGAAGCGCGGACTTGGACGTGACCTGGTGATCGCCCCGTACGCCACTGCCCTGGCCGCACAGGTCGATCCGCAGCGCGCACTCGCGAATCTGCGGACGCTCGAGTCATTGGGAGCGTTGGGCTCCTATGGTTTCTGCGATGCGCTCGACTACACCCGGCCAGCAATCGATGAACGCATGGCGCTGGTGCAGGCCTACATGGCGCATCACATCGGCATGACGCTGGTGGCGTTGGTCAACGTGTTGCACGACGACATCTGGCAGGATCGCTTTCACGCCGACCCATTGGTGAAGTCGGTGGAACTGCTGCTCCACGAGCGCATTCCCCGCCGACTGGTGCTGCAGGACGCTCAGGCAGTGCCGCCGGAAGACGTGCGCCCACCGTCAGCCGCCGAACGGCCAGTGGTGCGTGAAGTGAACACGCTCGTGCCATCCGACCCACGCATCGCACTGCTCGGCGCACGACCATATACGGTGATGCTGAACCACAGTGGCGCCGGGTTCAGTCGCTACGAGGACATCGCCGTCACCCGCTGGCGCGCCGACGGCACGCAGGACGACACGGGGCAGTTCTGTTACATCCATGATCTCACGGCAGACCGCACCTGGTCGGCGGCGCATCAGCCCGTTGGCGCGCCAGCCGACCACAGTCGGGCGTGGCTGGCGTCGGACCGTGTCACCCTCGTGCGCCACGATGGCGAGATCGAAACCCGGACCGAGGTGACGGTCGTCTCGGCCGACTCGGCCGAAGTCAGGCGGGTGACCCTCACCAACTCGGGCAGCACGCCGCACGAAATCGAGCTGACCAGCTACGGTGAGGTGGCGATGACGTCGCAGGGGGCGGATCTGGCTCATCCCGCGTTCTCGAACCTCTTCGTCGAGACGGAATGGCATGGCTGGTGCACCGCCGTCACCGCCACGCGTCGGCCGCGCATGCCCGACGATCCTCGCCTCTGGTGCGTTCACGTGGTGAACGCCGGACGTGACCGGATCGGCGACGTGAGCTGCGAAACCGATCGCGCACGGTTCATTGGCCGTGGACGCACGGTGCGCAATCCCGTGGCGCTGGATGGCCACGGCGCGCTGTCGGGCACGACCGGGCCGGTCCTCGATCCGATCTTCGCACTTCGCACCCGTGTGATGGTGTTGCCGGGGCAGGCCGTGAGTGTTGCATTCACCACATTGGTGGCGACCAGTGCCGATTCGGCGTACGAGCTGGCTGGCCGCTATCACGACTCGCACGCCGCACAGCGTGCGCTCGACTTTGCATGGACCGCCACGCAGATCGAGCTGCGTGAGCAGGGCATCACGCCGAAGAGTGCGACGGCGTTTCAGGAGCTCGCCACGCAGCTGCTGTATCTCGGCGGGTCGATGGCTCCGCCTGACGACGAGCAACGTCGCTCCCGTGGCTCCCAACCGCTGCTCTGGGCGCACGGCATCAGCGGTGACCATCCCATCGTGCTGGCCGTGATTGCGTCGATGGATGGATTGTCGACGCTGCGCGAACTTTTCAGCGCGCATCGCTACTGGCGGCTGCGCGGTCTCACGATCGACCTGGTCGTGATCAATGCGCATCCCTACGATTATCTCCAGGAGCTGCGCGACGCGATCGTCGAGGCAACGGTCACGGCGAATGACAATGCGCTGATGGATGCGCCGGGTGGCGTGTTCATTCGCAACCGCGAGCGCTTCATCGCCGGCGACTTTCTCATGCTCTCGGCCACCGCACGGGTGCAGGTCACGTGCGACGGCCGCTCGCTGACCCGTGTGCTCGCTGCCGCCGATGCGCGGATGAACGACGTGCGCGAGGCACGGACCGCCACCGCGGCTACCGAAGAAGGTGAGGTGACGAGTGCCCCCATCCCTGTCGGCCCGGAAAGAAGTGGCCCGCTGGCGACGATCGTCTCGGCGTTACGACCACTCGTCGCGCCGCTGCTGCTCCGAAGTCCACGCCCCGAACCAGGTGTCGCATCATCGCTGCCGAATGAGCCACCGCTCCGCTTCGACAATGGCCTCGGAGGGCTGGATGGTGACGGCAACTACGGCATCCGCGTGGATGACAGGCGCCTCCCTCCCGCCCCGTGGGCGAATGTGATCGCCAACGAGCAGGGTGGCTTCTGCATCACCGAGCGTGGTGCCGGCTGCGTGTGGGCGGAGAATGCGTATTTCTTCCGCCTCACGCCGTGGCTCAACGATCCCGTGTGCGACCCCGTGGGTGATGCGATCTACCTGCAGGATGATGACTCCGGGGCGCTCTGGTCACCGACACCGGCACCGCTCGATGACAGCGGGCCGTACCGTGTGACGCATGCGGCCGGCGTATCACTCTTCGAGCACGAGCGTGACGGTATCCACACCGAGCTGCGTGTCGGCGTGCCGGTGGACGCCGCCGTGAAGATCTCGGCGCTGCGTCTCACCAACCGCACGTCGCGGGTGCGGCGTCTCACCGTGACGGCGTATGCCGAGTGGACACTCGGGGCGCGTCACGACGAGTCGCAGTTTCATGTCCGCACCCGCTTTTCGCCTGAGCAACGGGCCATTCTGGCGCAGAATCACTTTGACCCGTTCTTCGCCGAATGGACGGCGTTCCTCGCCACGAGCGAGACCGTGAGCAGCTTCACCGGGAACCGACTGTCGTTCCTGGGGCGCGGAGGGCACGCCGGATCGCCCGACGCACTGTCGAGTCGAAGGTTGGATCGTGCGACCGGCGTCGGCATGGACCCGTGCGCCGCGCTGCAGTTTGCCGTGGAGCTGGCGCCGGGCGAGACGCGTGACGTCAGCGTGCTGCTCGGTGCGTCGCCGACCGCAGCGCTGGCGCGCGCGACGATGGAGCGGTTGAGCAGCGGCGCACTCGCGCAACGCGCCATCTCGGAAGCGGTGGCGGCGTGGGACGAGCGGCTCGGCGTGGTGACGGTTTCCACACCCGATCCGGCGTTTGACGTCATGCTGAACAAGTGGACACTGTACCAGGCGCTGTCCTGCCGCATGTGGGCGCGCATGGGCTTGTACCAGAGCAGTGGCGCCTATGGTTTCCGCGATCAGCTGCAGGACAGCATGGCATTCGTATACGCGGAACCGACGGTCGCACGTCGGCACATCCTTCGCGCGGCCGCGCGCCAATTCATCGAGGGTGACGTGCAGCACTGGTGGCACGCCCACACCGGGCGCGGAGTGCGCACGCGCTTCTCCGACGACCTGGCGTGGCTGCCGTTCGTGGTGGAGCGTTACGTCGAGGTCACCGGTGACACCGCGCTGCTCGATGAATACGTGCCGTTTCTCTCGATGCGGTCGCTCGGCGAGCACGAGCACGAGGTCTATGACCTGCCGATGATCACCGAGGAGCACGGCAGCATCTACGAGCATTGCCGCCGGGCGCTGCGGCGCGCGGCAACGGTCGGACCACACGGGCTGCCGCTGATCGGCACGGGGGACTGGAACGACGGCATGAGTCGTGTGGGTGCCGAGGGCAAGGGCGAGAGTGTTTGGCTGGCGTGGTTCCTCATTCGTACCATGCGATCGTTCGCCGTGATCGCCGATGCGCGTGCTGATCATGCCGAAGCGGCTTTCCTGCGCTCGACGGCGGATCGCTATCTGGTCGCAGTGGAAGCGGCGGGGTGGGACGGCGCCTGGTATCGCCGCGCATTTTATGATGACGGCACACCGATCGGCTCGGCGGCGAGCGAAGAATGCCAGATCGACTCGATCGCACAGAGCTGGAGCGTGATCTCCGGGGCTGGGGATCCGGTGCGGCAGCGGCAGGCGATGCACGCCTTCAACGAGCAGCTGGTGCTCGAGGACGAGCGCATCATCGAGCTGCTCACGCCACCCTTCAACGGCAGCGCAAACGATCCCGGCTACATCCGCGGCTACCTGCCGGGTGTGCGTGAGAATGGCGGACAGTACACGCACGCGGCACTGTGGGCGGTACTGGCGACCGCGATGAGTGGCGACAGCGACCGGGCCTTCGAGCTGTTCCAGATGATCAACCCGCTCACGCACACCGACAGTGCCGATGGCGTGGCGCGCTACAAGGTGGAGCCGTACGTGGTGGCCGCCGACGTATACACGTCGCCGCTGCACGTCGGTCGCGGTGGATGGACGTGGTATACCGGTTCGGCGAGCTGGATGTATCGCATCGCCCTCGAGACGATTCTCGGATTCGAAAAAGTCGGCGAAACGCTGCGCATCACTCCACGGGCGCCATCGTCATGGCCGTCTTATCACATCACTTATCGATTCGGTGCCGCGACGTACGAAATCGAGGTGCAGTCGCCTGGACGGATTGCGTCAGATGCGATCGTGACACTCGATGGCGCAGTGTGCAGTGACGGACTCGTGCCGCTGCTGGACGATGGTCGGACCCATTCCGTCGTCGTGGCACCCGGAGCGGAGACCTGAGCGCTGATGCACGATCGGTTCATCGCGGGTTCTTGCGCTCGGGCTCGTTGTCAGGCAATGCCTGATGTTCCCCGACGCGGCCTGACTGCACCGTTGAGTGTCCTCCGCTCCCGACGCGCGACTCTCGCTCGGGGGCGGCTCGGATCTCGCCTGCCACACTTTCTCCTGGACCGGAGCGCATCATGCCCGCCGTCACGCACCCCACTCCTGACGTCCTCGCGATCATCGAAACGACCTTACTGCCCGATGGGCCCGTCATCGTCGCCACCGATACTACCTCCGAATCCGACGCCGCCTTCCCGATCGCCGCCGCCATCGCGGCGAGCGCCAACGCGGATCCATCGATCATCAGCGTGATCTCACCGAGCAACATGCCGATGTATGGTGTGGATGGTATGGTGGTGTCGATGGAGCCGGCGGAGGACATGGAGGAGTTACGCGTATCTTCCGCACACGCGCAGACGATGCGGATGGTGCCGGGAGCGAAGCCATGGCCCGTCACGATCGCCACCGGCGAACCGGCGCAGGAGATCACGCGGAGCGCACGCGAGCTGAACGCGCGCCTGATCGTCGTGGGCCGCGGGCGTCACTCCGGACTGGATCGCCTGCTGGGCGGCGAAACGGTGCTGCGCATGCTGCAGCTGGGCGACACACCGGTATTCGCCGTGGAACCGACGCTCACCTCGCCGCCGCGACGCGTCGTGATCGCCACCGACTTCAGTCCATTCAGCCTGTACGCCGCGCAGGTGGCGGTGACCGTGGCCGCGCCTGACGCCACCATCTGGTTGCTGCATGTGGGACCGCCATACGACGAGTCCGTGCCATATCTGAAGGAGCATGCCGAGTCGTATCGCGAAATGGCCACGCTGGCTTTTGCGCGCATGCAGTCGGTGCTGCCGGTGGGCCGCCGGAACTATCAGACTGTCGCACTCACGGGCACCGCTCCTGACGCGCTGCTGGCATTTGTCGCCGAGCATCAGGCCGACATGGTGGTGAGCTCGACGCACGGCTACGGCTTCCTGCGCCGCATGCTGCTCGGAAGCGTGGCAGCCACGCTGGTCCGCCGCGCACCGTGCTCGGTGCTGGTGGTGCCAGGCTCGGCACGGACCATCGCCGAGTCACGCGCGCAGCAGGCTCCGAATGCGCGCACCCGCTCATTCGACGGTGAGGCGCTCGACCGCGAGCTGGCGGCGTTCACCACACGCAACATCGGACGGCGGGCGACCGTCGAGATCGACACCATCGATTTCGGCGCACAGCTGCTTGGGCATGACCTGATGATCGCCGGAGCCAGCTTCGACCGTCACAACAGCGCGGTCGCGCTGATGTTCGGCACGTCGGTACTGAAAGGCATGCATCTCACGCACTCGATCACCGGCGTCACGGGCATCGATCTGTCGTCCAACGCCGGCGGCGTGGATCAGGTGCTGCGGATTGCGCACGAGGGGGGGCAGACACTGGTGGTGCTGCATTGACGGCCCCGCGCTCCACCGCATATTTGCCACATGCTGCCACCCTTCGTTCGATATGCAATCGTCGCCACGCTGGCGGGCGTCGTCGTCTCCGCCAGCGGTCTGCACGCGCAAGTGATGCCGGCGCTCAGTCCCGCCACCGATTCTGCCGACGCGATGATCCGGACGATGGTGGGACGACTCGAGTTCGCGCGCTACAAATCCACGATCAAAGGGCTCACCACCTTCGGTGATCGCCGCCAGGGCACCGATCGCAATCGCGCGGCGGTGGACTGGATCGAGGCGCAGCTGAAGAGCTACGGGTGCACCAATACTGAGCGCATCACCTACCAGTACAATCCGCCCATACCGACCGCGCGTCCGGTGGCGTCAGCTGGACCACCGCCGGCAATCCGTCGTGAGCAGGGCGGTGGTCGATCGCGCGGCATGCGCACGCGCACCGGCGTGAACACCGACTCACTGCGCCAGCCCGATGCACGACTGCGCGCACTGAATGCGCAACCCAGCACACCCGGCGAACGGCAGCAGGTGTACTGCACCAAGGTTGGCAGCACGCATCCCGACGAGATGTACATCGTCGGTGCGCACATGGATGGCCACGGCTGGGGTGAGGCTGCCAACGACGATGCCTCGGGTACCGCGCTGGTGATGGAGCTGGCGCGCGTGTTCAGCAGTCCGGACGTCGTGACCGAGCGCTCCATTCGCTTCATCCTGTGGAACAACGAAGAGACGGGGCTCAACGGCGCGCGCGCCTACGTGGAGCAGCGTTATCCGCTCCAGGGCAAGGAGATGCCAGCGGGCTCGGGTCGCTACCCGGAGCCGAAGTGGCTCGGCATGATCCAGCACGACATGATGCTGTTCGATCATGGTATGCCCCGCCCCGACAGCACGATTGCACCGGAGCAGCGTCCCGAAGCCGATGTCAACATCGAGTTTCAGTCGAACTCGAAGATGGCGGCGCAATCGATGACGCTCGCCTGGTTCCTGCACGCCGCGAACGAGAAATTCGCGACCGACTACCCGGCGCTGGTGGGACCGCACATGACCAACACCGATTCCGGCCCGTTTCAGGACCTGGTCGCGGCAATCAGCCTGCGCGAGAACGAGCGCGGTACGCAGGTCGGCAGTGGATGGGACCCGCATTGGCACCAGCCGACCGATGTGTTCACGACGTTCACCGACAAGGATTTCCGGCTCGGACTGAATGCGGCGCAAACCACCTTCGGCGCCGTCGCTTTGCTCGCAGGTGCAAAGTTCCGGCAGTAAGCGCGCCGTCGAGCAAGAACGCGGATCCGCCTGCCGTCCGTCACGCACCGAGCCAGAGTCCGACCGCTGACGCCAAACCCAACGCGAACAGACCGAAGCCTGCAACGCGACGCAGCATCGGCTGACCCAACGCCATCGCGAGGCTCCACTTGAGCGCCGTGTTGGAAAGCATCCCGACGGCGATCGCCTTCGCCGCCAGCGGCACACCGGCGACGGCATCACCGGGCCGCGCCATGGAGAAGGTCAGCGCATCCATGTCAGTCAAGCCAAGCAGGACGGCCGACGTGAGCACGCCCACCTGACCGAAATGCTCCTGCGCGAGACGGATGGCGACGATAGCAATCTGAAATGCGAGCGCCAATTGCAACGCAGCGCGGAGATTGAGCGGCGAGCCGAGCGCAGCGGCCGACTCGCCCTCGGGCTCGGCGGGCTGTGTGAACAGCACCCAAGCGAGTACCGTCGCACCCACGACGAACGGCGGTGCGAGATATGGTATCAACGCCACCGCCACATCGGCATTCAGCACGGTGATGACCACCGCCACGCGCAGCACCAGCACCGTACATGCTGCCACGATGCCAAGGCCGAGCGACGCGGCCAGTGCGGGTTCACGACGACTTCGTCGCGAAAATTGCAGCGTGACCGCGGTACTCGAGACCAGGCCGCCAAGCAGTCCCATTGCGGCGTAGCCGCGCGACGCGCCCACCCAGCGCTGCAGCAGGAAGCCACCGTAGTTCACGGCGCAGAAGATGAGCACCACGATCCAGAGCGCCCGTGGGTTGATGCCTCCCCACGGACCCCAGCTCCGGTCGGGGAGCAGCGGCAGGACGACGAGTGCGAGCACCGCGAACTGCAACGCGCCAAGCAATTCCTTCTCGCCCAGCCGATCGATGATGCCATGAAAGCGTTGCTTGCCGACCAAAGCGGCCACCACCAGCGTCCCCGCGCCGGCGGCAATGGCGAGGTAGCCCAGCCCGGCGAGCGTCGCGAGCGCCAGCACGAGCAAGGCGGCGGTTTCGGTGGTGCCGTCGGCAGTCGTGCCGGGACGCCGCACGGCGAGCACGTAGGCCGCGACGCTCAGCAATGCACCGGCCGCCAGCAACGCGACGGCCGACGCCGCGCTGCCAGCGTCGATCAGGGTGCCAGAAATTCCGCCGAGCAGCCCGAGCATGAAGAACGTGCGGACACCGGCAAAGCGTGCGTCGGGCCCTTCGGTCTTACCGCTCCGCTCGCGTTCGAAGCCGACGGCCAGGCCGACGAGCGCCGCGACTGCGAGGTTCGCCGCGACGAGGACTTCCGGCGAGGACGGCACGCGTCAGGCGGACGCCTGCGTCGGCGGCGCGCCGATCACGGAAAAATCCTCGCCGCCGAGTCCCGTCGAGATGGCCTCGTCCATCCGCGCCGCCAACGCCGCCAGCATTGGTGTCGCAAGGTCACCTGCAGTCTCGAGCATCAGACGGAGGTCCTTGCGTGCGACGTCGAGCGTGAAGTTCGACTCGAATTCGCCAGTGACCATCATCTTGCCGCGACCACCCACCGGCGCGTTCAGATTCACCTTGGCCAGCATGTCGAGCACGCCGGTCCTCGGCACGTTTGCAGCATCGGCGAGTCGCATGATGTCAGCCAGCACACCCACCACCGCGAGCGTCGCGGCGTTGCCGAACAGCTTGTAGACTGCCGCCAGATCGGCGCGCTCACCCACGTGCCACAGTTCGCCGGTCATCATCACGAGCGCATCGCGCACCGGATCCAGCCACGCCTCGGGGCCGGCGACGAGCATCATGCCGTTTGCATCACGCGCCGCACCCGGGCCCATCATCACGGGGGCGTGCAGGTAGCGGATGTCGGCCTGCGACAGCGCCGCGGCACGGGCCGCAGTGCGCGCGGGCTGCGTGGTGGTGTGGTCGATGATGACGGCATCGGGATGCAGGGCCGCTTGCAAATCGGCGATGGTGGCGTCGACGGCGTCGTCATCGAGCAGCACGAGGTGCACCCGCTCCGCCCCTCGCACCGCTTCGGCAGCCGACGGCGCGGCGGTCGCGCCGAGTGCCACCAGCGGCTCGCACTTCGACGGTGTCCGGTTCCAGACCACCACCGTGCTGCCTCCACGCGACAGCAGCCCTTCCGCAAAGCCGCTGCCCAGCAGCCCCAGTCCCAGCACCGCGACACGCGTCATCTGACTTGACCTTGTTTGAAGAGACGTCGACTCACACCGCGGCAATTTAGCCGATTTGGCGCGTGATCCGCGGAGTGCGGTCACCTCACGCAGGTGATGGCGCGTGCTCAGCGGTGCCGGCCGCCGGAAGCGTCAACAGTGCCGACGTGCCCTGCCCGACCTCGCTCTCCAGCGACAGCGTCCCGCCATGCGCGCTCACGATCCCGTGCGCGATCGCCAGCCCGAGCCCGGCACCGGATCGATCGGTGCGCTTGCTCTGCCAGAATCGATCGAACACGAACGGCAGGTCCTCCG
>JBBSCZ010000112.1:0-10139 GCA_038249795.1 Gemmatimonadales bacterium
ACCAAGCGCGGCGCCGGTCTGGGTGACGGCTCCACGCGCTTCACGGTGCGCTCCGAATACGGCTCCAACTCCATCGACGACCGTGTCCGCTGGGCCAACTCGCACTTTTACCTGGTGAACGATCGCGGCGAGTGGCTGAATACACTGGGCGCGGTCGTGCCACGCGAACAGCGCGTGCCGGAGCCCGCCTTCACCCGCTTTCAGGACAACGCGTACGCACCGGGTACCGCGTTCAATCAGGTGCAGCGCTTTTTCGATCCGGGCAACTTTGCGCGGAACTCGCTCAATATCTCTCAGAATTCAGGGAAGACCAACTGGTTTTTTTCGTACGTGAATGGACGCGAGGATGGCGTGGTCCTGAACTCGGGGCGCTACAATCAGGATGACTTTCGCCTCAACCTCGATCATCGTCCACGCTCGAACCTGAGCATCGGCGTGAGCGCATACCACATGCGGTCCTCGCGCCAGAACGTGTACGACGACACGTTTTTCGATCTGATCAATCAAGCCCCTGACGTGGACCTGCGTCAGCCTGATCCTGACGGTACGCCGTACATCTATCAGCCCGACTTCGAAGGGCGCGAAGAAAATCCGCTGTACGTGCTCTCCACCGAGGAGAACACCCGCAATCGCACGCGAACACAGGGCGCGCTCGAGATGAAGTTTGCGCCGTTCTCGTGGCTCACCTTCGATGCGAACCTGAGCTACGACCGCTCGGATCGCGCCACGAATTTCTTTCTCGATCAGGGAAAGAAGACGGAAGGCTTCGCCAACGGAGGACCGGGCGACATTTCGCGCTTCACCGGACTTACCGACGCGCTCAACGCATCGACCAGCGTCAACCTGCTGAAGCAAGTCGGCGCATTCACACTCCGTTCCACCTTTCGCGGGTTGCTGGAGCGCGAGACCAACGAATTGACCACCGCCACCGGCAACCAGTTTTCGACGCCGGGAGTGCGGAGCCTGAACAATGCGTCCAACCGTTTCATCTCGTCCACCAGCGAGTCCATCCGCACCAACAGCTACTTCATCAGCGCCGCAGCCGACTTCCGCGGCAAGTTGATCGTCGATGCCCTCCTGCGACAGGACGGCAGTTCGCTGTTCGGTCCTGAGGAGCAGGAGAACTGGTATTACCGCTACAGCGGCGCGTATCGTCCGTCAGCCGAGAAGTGGTGGCCGGTGAAGGCGATCACCGAATTCAAGGTGCGCGCGTCCGTGGGCACGGCGGGTGGTCGGCCCAGCTTCAACGACCAGTTCGAGACCTACAACTTCATCGAGGGCGGTGGCCTCGTGAAGGCGAACCTCGGGAACCGCTTCCTGCGACCTGAGCTGTCGACGGAGACGGAATTTGGTGTCGACGCGATCATCAAGGACCGGTACTCGCTCCAGATCTCACGGGCCAGGCAGACCACCAGTGATCAGCTGATCCTGGTGCCGCTGGCCGGATTTTTCGGGTACGGCTCACAATGGCAGAACGCCGGCACCGTGGTGGGAAATACCTGGGAAGGGACACTCGAGGCGCAGATCATCCGTCGCCCGAACTTCACCTGGCGCGCGGGTGTCGTGGCCGATCGCTCGCGCAATCTCATTACTGAATTCGAGCGGAGCTGCTTCACGGTGAACACCATCGCATTCCGCTGTGCCGGTGAGACACTGAGTGCGATGTACGGCTTCAGTTTCATGAAGGACGCGTCACAGCTGGCGCAGGACGCACGCGCCCGCTCGAGCGAATTCGCGGTAAACGATGATGGGATTCTGGTGTGGGTGGGTCCGGGGAACACCTTCCAGGAAGGCGAGACGAAGCGGCTCTGGGGAACCTCGGCCACGATCGGTACCACGAACTATGGCTGGGGACAGCCGATCACGTCGGTGGACTCCGTCGGCAACGCCGCCGTGACGAAGATCGGTGATGGGACGCCGAGCTTTCGTTTCGGCGTGACCAACAACATTTCATGGGGTGGCGTGCAGCTGTTCATGCTCTGGGACACGCAGGTCGGTGGCAACGTCTACAACCGTACGAATCAGCGCATGTACCAGTTCGGGCGGAGCAGTGACGTGGACCAGGACGGCAAGCTGCAGGAGAACAAGAAGCCGGTGGATTACTACGTGTCGCTGTATGCCGCGAACAGCCCGGCGGACTTCTTCGTGGAAGACGGAAGCTATGTGAAGCTGCGTGAATTGTCGCTGCGGTACCGTCTGCCGGCTCGCTTGACGCCTGCGTTGGCTCGTCTGGGTGCACAGGGCGCCGCGTTCTCGCTCATCGGCCGCAACATGCTCACGTTCACCAGATACAAGGGCTACGACCCCGAGGTGGGCACCGTGCTCAATCGTTTCGACAGTTTCGTCTACCCGCGCTACCGCACGGTGACGGGCAGCGTCGAGCTCACATTCTGAGCACCGGAAATCTTACCATGATCAGAATCCCACGCTACCGCATGTTGCCGGCTGGCCTCGCGCTCGTCGCGGCCGGTTGTCAGGACCTCGATGTCGTCAATCCCAACCTGCCGGATGCAGCCCGTGCCACCACGCAGCCGCTGACGACCGAATCGTTTGCTGCCTCTTCGTTCCGCAGCTGGTGGCCGGTCGCCGGTCACGGCGGATATCCCGGCATCGCGATGGTGGTCATGTCGCGCGATGTCACATCGGGCTTCGCCGACTTCGGCCAGCTCGAGCTTAGCACAGAGCCACGCACGTCGTGGAACAACAGCGAGGTGAACGCACGGCGGCAGGTGAACCAGGATCCCTGGTTCGGCTACTACCGCACGATCTCGGCGGCCAACGATGTCGTAGCCGGCGTCAACGGCGGTCTGGTGATCGTGGATCCTGTTCGCACGGCCCGCGCCAAGGCGATGGGCAAGTTCATGCAGGGGCTGTCATACGGCTATCTCGGCCTGATGTATGACAAGGCGGTGGTCACCGACGAGCGCACGAGGCTCGACACGATCACGTCGCCGAGCTTCACGCCGTACCCAGGCGTGATCAGCGCTGCCATCGCGCAACTCGACTCGGCGGCCGCTGTCGCAGGCTCGCAGCCGACGATGACGTTTCCGGTGGAGAACTTTCTCTTTCAGGCGCTGACGAGAGAACAGTTCGTCCGTCTCACGAACTCGTATGCGGCGCGACTGCTGGCGTATTCGCCGCGGACGCGGACGGAGCGGGAGGCTGTGAACTGGACTGAAGTCCTGCGTCGCATCGACGCCGGCATTGCGGTCGACTTCGCGCCAGTGGCGCAGCTGGACATTCTCGTCGATGACTGGAAGCGCCTGCTCGCGAGGCTCCGCACCGCGGGGCGTCCGTCGGATTACGCACGCCCAAGCTATTGGTTGATCGGTCAAGCCGACTCCACCAATGGCTGGCAGAACTGGCTGGCGACAGCCAACGACAACCGGCTGCCGTTTCAGATGCGGACGCGTGATCGGCGTATTCAGGGGGCTGCCGGACCGACGTCCCCCGGGTTGTACATGGGCTACAATCTCAACAACCTGTTCGCGATCTCGCGCGGGTCCTGGCGCTTTTCGCATTATTTTTTCCTGCGCTATGGCACTGGGATCTCGTGGCAGACCGGACCACAGCCAGAGCTGACGGTGGCCGAGATGGATCTGCTGAAGGCGGAGGCGTTGATGCGGCTCGGTCGGGCCGCGGAAGCAGTTCCGCTCATCAACAAGACTCGCGTTGCCAACGGCCAGCTTCCGGCGGTCACGATCGACGGACCGCCGATCGCACCGGGCTGTGTGCCGCGAAAGCTGAACGGCACCTGCGGCAGTCTCTGGGACGCGCTGCGATACGAGAAGGGAATTGAACTGATGGGCATGAGCGCGATGGTTCCGTTTTTCGACGCGCGTGGCTGGCAGACCATGCCGGCCAACACGCCGACGCAGTTCCCGATCCCGGGCCGCGAACTGAGCACGTTGCGCCAGCCGCTGTATTCGTTTGGCGGCATCGGTGGGCAATCGTCGACTCTGGCCCCCGATTCGGAGCGGTGTCCGGTCACCGCAGTTCCGCTGGCGCGGTGCCCGTAGAAACGACACTCTCCTGGCTCTCGCGCAAGAATCGCCGCCACGTTGCATTGCGCAATGTGGCGGTGATTCATTTTCGCGGGTGTTTATGCGACGTCTACCGCTGTACGAACGCGTCCCTCTGTTCGCTATTGCGCAACGGCGACCCCGTCGCGACGCGGGTCCGCCACGCCGATGCGTACACCGTTCTTCGCCACGAACACGGCGTGCACACCACCGAACGAGATGTCGGCGATACGGCTCACGGGTCGGTAACCGCGTGACACCAGTGCCGCGTAGACCGAGGTCGGAAACCCCGGCTCCACTTCGACGTCACGGGTGTTGGCGCTGGCATGAATCCGAGGCGCAGCCACGGCAAGGGCAGGGTCTTCGCCGTAAGCGAGCATACGGAGCGTGACCTGGACGATCGCGGGTTGGATGTACTGCGAACCGGCTGCGCCGACCACCAGCTTTACCCGTGCTCCGTCAAGAATCAACGTAGGCGACATGGTGGAGTTGGCGTAGCGGTTGGGTGCGCGCGTTCGCGCATCGAAGTTTGCGGCAGCGGAGTTGAGGAAGAAGCCACCGGTGAAGACCCCCGATCCGAACAACACACCAACGGTGGTGGTGGCCGAGACCGCGTTGCCGTCGGCATCCACCACCGCGAGATGCGAGGTGTAGCTCACCGGCTCGCTCGGCGGTTCGGTCGACGCGCCGCCAAGAGCCGCCGTCGTGGGTGCGATCGTCGACGCCGGAAACGGATCGAAGGCATCGCAGGGATTTTCCAGCACCGTTCGTTCAAAGCGTGCAGGCTCGCCGGGCAGGACGGTGTCAGGCAAGGCCGTGCCGATCAAGGTGGCGCGTGCAGCCGCGAAGCCGGGCTGGACGACACCCCGGGCCGGCACATGCACCGACGTTGGATCACCGCGCCAACGACCGGCGTCCGCATTTCCCACACGCATCACATCGGCAAGCTTCACGGCCACATCGGGTTGCTCGGTGTAACCGGTGGCGCTGCCAAGTCCTGCGGCATCGGCGAGCTGCAGCATCTCGAGCACGGCGGACCCGCCCATCGGTGGTGGTGCACCGAGCACGGTGTAGCCGCGCCAGGGAGCGCACAGTGGACGCATCGTCGCCACCGGATACGATGCCAGATCAGATACTTCGATCAATCCTCCGCGTGATTTCACCTTTGCGCTGAGCGCCTCGGCGACTGAGCCACTGTAAAAACCCGCTGCGCCGTCGCGTGCGATTAGGCCGAGCGTGGCGGCGAGTTCCGGCTGCACCAGCCGATCGCCAGGTCGCAACGGCTGCCCGTTCGGCAGGAAGCGGGCAACAGCGAGTGAATCGGTCAGCAACTTCGCGCGCGAGGAGACGATCGTGCGCGCGAGGAGCGGCGAGATGATGAATCCGTCCCGCGCCAGTCGAATCGCCGGGGCCATCACCTGCGCGCGCGTGAGCTTGCCCCAATTGGCGTGAGCCTGGATGACGCCGGCCACCATGCCGGGCGTCGCTGCCGCTCTCCCCTGCAGGCCGGCCGTCACTGAATCGGACTGTCTCCACGCCGGTGACGCGCCTGATCGCGGATAGAACGACAGATGCTCGACTCGACGGGTGCGCGCATCGTAGAACGTGAGCGCGCCCCCGCCGCCGAGGCCTGTCTGCGAGACGTCGGTGACCGAGAGTGCAAACGCCGTGGCGGCGAACGCATCGATGGCGTTCCCGCCAACACGCAGCATCTCCGCACCGGCAGCCGCCGCGTCGGATTGCGATGCGGCGACCATACCGTGTCGACTCTCAGCGCGCTTGCCGGACATTGGGCTCAGTGCGGCCGGCGTGCTCGGTGTGCACGCCACAACCCCTGACGCAAGCAGTATCGTCCATCGACCGGCTGCGGTGGGGACGGTGGTACGACGGTCACGACGGACCAGTACAGACATGGAGTTTTCTCAGGCGTGAAGTTGCTGCGTGGTGCCGGTGCCGGCGACGACCAAGGTACCGCGTCGGTCGACGCTGCCGGCAGCTATCGACGCGGCACCGACTCGCCACCGTGGCTGGTGTGGGGCGGGTGCCGACGGTGCGAGCCCCGGCATAGCTCCACCGGGTAGCGTTGTGCTGCCGGCAGTTTTATGCTCCACCAAGCCATACCGCCCTGACCACACCGAGCCCCCCGCCGTTGCCCAAGGATTCGAGCCCATCTACCCGCGTCACGCGCCCCGCCACTGCGGCCACGACGCCCCAGCTGCAGGGGACCGTCCGGCTCGACGCGCACGGCATCGCGAAGGTCCTCGGTGATCTCGAAGCCCGCATCCTCGAAGCGATGTGGGCGCTCGGCGAGCCGTCATCCGCCAGAGCGGTGCACGAACGGATCGCGGTCGATCACGCCGTCTCGCCGCTGACCACGATCACGGTGCTCAACAAGCTGGTCACGAAGCGCGTGCTGACCCGGCGGAAGCGCAACGACCTCTATCACTACAAGCCGATCCTGTCAGAGGCCGCCTTTCGCGCGCTGGTGTCGCGGCGCGTGGTCGAGGGCATTCTGTCGTTCGGTCCGGAAGCGGTGGCGAGTTCGCTGGTGGATGTGCTGGCGGAGCAGAATCCGGAGCAGCTGGAAGAACTGGGCCGCCTGATTCGTCGCCGCCTGCGCGAACAAGGCTGATGCGCCGCACATGACCGCATCGTTCCTGGCGCCACCCATGCGCGACCGCGAGCAGCGCCATCGCCGGCTGGTGCTCGGTGGCGTCGGCGCGCTGGTGCTGCTCAGCCTGAGCCCCATCTTCGGGCATCATCTCGCGGCGCGCGTCGACGCAGCCGTCATCGGGCAGGATCATGTCTGGGGGATGTGCCTGATCGCGCTGCACCTGCTGGTCGAGCCGATTCACATCGCCTTTCACGCGTTGCTGATCGCCGGCCTGGCGTATGCGATCTGGGATCGCGGTCGCGCATGGCTGCGCGTGCGGCAGGCACTGGCATGGATGCCCGGGCCGGTGACGGCCGTCCCTCATCCTGGCCTCCAGCATAGCCTGCGTCGTGCCGGACTCACATCCGGCCAGGTGCGCGTCGTCGAGGGGTTGCCCAATCCGGCGTTCACGGCGGGCTTTCTTCGGCCTACGGTGTTCATCTGTCGCACGCTGCTCGACGCGCTCGGCACCGCAGAACTGACCGCCGTTCTGCAACATGAGGCACGCCACGTTCATCGTCGTGATCCTCTGCGCCTCTCGCTGCTGCGCTTCGTCGCGTGCACGCTGTTCTGGATTCCGGCGTTTCGTCGGCTCGCCGCTGATGTGGCCGACGAGATCGAGATCGCCGCAGACGACGCCGCCGCACGCGAGAACCCGCTCGCGCTGGCATCTGCCATCCTGGCATTGGCCGCGTGGCGCGATCCGGCTCGTCGTGCGTCGATCAATCACCTTAGTGCCGGCGATCTGACAGGCTTGGTGAGCACGGGCAGCCGTCGCGGATCCGGCGCGTTCGACACGCTCCTGGAGCGGCGCATTCGTCGGCTCGCTGGCGAATCAGCCCCGGTGGCGACGCGCCTGACACGGCAATCACTGCTCGGCGCCGCACTGACGCTGGGACTCGTGTGGGGCTCCGGCGTCATCGTCGCGCATCCGATGCCGGGTGCAGCCCACGCGGGTGGCGTCGCGCACTGCGACCATGGCGGTGCGTCGGCATTCTCGCACCTGTTTTGTCTGCGGGACGGGGTGCGGAGCGCCAGCGGAGTGGTCGAGTGTCCGCACCGGCACTCTGGGTAACTGGCGCGGAACGAACCGGGAGTGTTGACGCAGTGACGTGACTGCTTTACTCTCCGTAAAATGTATCCCGTGTCGAACAGCCGATTCTCGCCGGCGCGTCTCTTCTGCGCTCGCGCTGAGGAGGAAGGTCATCGATGACGCATTGTTTGGCGCGGAGTCGCCAGCCTATGTCGCGGTGCGGTGGCTTCAGTACCTCGGCCTGGCTCTCATGATCGGCGCGACGGCGTTCCCGATGCTCGTCCTGCACCGGCGTGGGCTGCGTGAGCACATCGGTCCGACGACGATGCGAACGCTGACGCTGCGATGCATTCACCTCGGGCTGATCGGCGCTGCCGTGGTGTTCGGCGCCGCGTGGCTGCGACTGCTGGCGCAAGCGTATGCGATGGACGGGACACCAGCGGCGTTCACGCGACCGTATCTGCTGCAGCTGGTGACCGCGTCGGCGTGGGGACTCCGGTGGGCGACGCAGGTGCTTGCATCAATCATGGCCATCGCGGGATTTGCGACACTGCGTGCGCTGTGTCGACGCGCGCCAACCGATTCGCGCGGGCCGAGGAGCGCGCGGTGGGCATGGAGCGCGGTCATCGTCAGTGTTGTCGGCATCGCGTTCACACCGGGGCTGTCGAGCCACGCGGCGGCGATGCCGGGTTTTGCCACGCTGGCCATGATGCTCGATGGCCTGCACGTACTCGCGGCGGGTGGCTGGATGGGTGGACTCGCCGCGCTGCTGTTCGTGACGCTGCCGGGCACGTCGCCGAGTGCATGGGCGCTTCCCATGGCGGCTCGCGCGACGATGGTTCGCGCGTTCTCACCGGTCGCACTCGCCAGTGCCTCGATCCTCACGGCGACCGGGGCGTTCGCGGCGTGGCGGCATGTCGGGCAGATGGATGCGCTCTGGCGCACGCCGTATGGACAAACGCTGCTGGTCAAGCTCGGCCTGATTGCCGGTGTGGCGTTCGTTGGCGCATACAACTGGCGCCGCATCGCGCCAGCGATGGACGACGCGGTCTCACCCCGTGCACTCAAGACGACGGCGATGCTAGAGCTGGCACTCGGTGTGTTCGTCTTGCTCGCGACCGCGGTGCTGGTTGCGACGCCGACGCCGAGTGATGTCACCGGCACCACCCTGTCGCCTCGTTCCAGCGCAACGATGCTGGCGCACACGCGCGCCGACACCGCCATGCGCGCAATTTCGTACCACTTCATCAATAAATAGGATTGTCATGACGCATACACTTCGGTCCCGTCGCGTGCTGGCTGTCGCCACGATGACGCTCGTTGCCTCGACGCTGGCGCGACCGGCGTACGGGTTCTTTCACGCGGTGTTGCGCAGCTCCGTCCCGGCCGCTGGTGCATCGGTGCCGGTTGCGCCCACCGCGCTGAGCCTGACGTTCAGCGAAAAGATCGACCTGCCGCTGGCGCGCGTCACGATCCTCGCGCGCGGTCGTGACACGATCCCGACCGGCACGTTCACCTCGGAAAACGGAGCGACGGTGATGGTTCCGGTCGTTCGCCTGCTCGCGCCCGGCAGTTACACCGTGAAATATCGGGTCGCCGGCAGTGACGGCCATCCCATGGGTGGCTCCTTCACTTTTACCGTCGCACCGAAGCCGTGACCACCACCGTAGGCGCGCGTGCGATCCACTTTCCGGCGGTGCTCGGCGCAATCATGCTGGTGACCGGCGGGTGTGCACGGAGCAGCGCGCGAGAAGGCTTCACCGACGTGGAGCGACTGGTGCGAGACCGCACGGGTGCCGTGGCGGCGTGGCGCACCGATTCCCTCGCCGATGCGGCGGCAGCGGACACGGTGCGTGAGCTGCTGGCCGCCACACTCGACGAGGAGCGCGTCGTGCGGGTGACGCTGCTGGCGAGCCGCGATCTGCAGGCCGTGTACGAAGATGTCGGCGTGGGGCGCGCTGATGTGGTGCAGGCCGCGCTCCTGAGCAATCCGATCCTGTCGCTCGGCCGGATCAATCGCGCCGGCGTCAACGAGTTCTCGCTGGTGCAATCCTTCGTGGATCTGCTGCAGCGACCGATGCGCCGTCGCATCGCCGCCGCGCAGTTCAGATCGACCCAACTTCGCGTGGCCGATGAAGTGTTTCAACATGTCGCCGCGGCGCGGACGGCATACATCGCCAGTGTCGCCGCGGATCAATCGGTCGAACTCCGTCGTGCGGTGCTCGCGTCCGTCAACGCAGCGGCGGGGGCCGCGCGCGCCATTCATGTGGCGGGGAACCTGCAGGACATCGACCTGGCCGGCCAGCTGGCCTTGGCGAGTGAGGCTCGCGCCGAGCTGACCTCGGCCGAGGCGGAATCGGTGCGCGCGCGGGAGGCTCTCGTGCGCAGCATGGGTGTGGCGACGCGTGGGCGCGAACTGCAGGTCGCTGCG
>JBBSCZ010000113.1:0-10077 GCA_038249795.1 Gemmatimonadales bacterium
CGATGCCACCGGCGGCTTCGTGCACGCCCCACGCCTCACGCAGGCTGCGGCGGCGGGCGTGTTGCGCAGCGCGTATCTCTCACACAACGCCGATGCAGCCGGCGACGGTGCATTCGCCATTGATCTGTCGAGCGCGCGCGTGCGCTCGGCGCTGTACCTGCTCGACGGCGTTCGCCAAGGACAGCCCTTGGCCGGATTGCTCGGCTACCGCTGCGAGCGCAATGTGCATGAGGCGGGGCTCGACCGTTTCATTTTGTCATTGCGGAGAATCGCACCGCTCACGCAGGGCAAGCTCACTGATCGTGGTGAAACCGTTGCTCCCGGAGCGCTGGAAGCCTTGGCCGCGGGCAATGTCCTCGACGGTATCGAACTCGTGGAGAAATATCAGGGGAAGGTTGCCGGATGGAATGCGAAGAGAGTTCGCGATGAGCTGGATGCGAAGCCAACCAACAATCCGCACCTTGTTGGCGCGTGGGAACCGCTCAGCGATGTGGAGTGGAACCGCATGGACGCCGTTATTCGTGATATCGCCGCGGCGCTCGACGCCACTTCCGATCTGCTGCTCGCAGAATCGGTGCACCAGTTGGTGGCGGGTAGTGCAACACGGGCAGCCGCCGCGCTTGACGCCGCCGGCGGCGGGGACTCATCGCCGCCTGAGCCGGAATTCGTGACCACACCGACCGACGGCATGCCGTTCACGTATCGTATCGTCGCCGTTGCCGGCGACGGCGTTGATGGCGATGCCGTACCGTGGAACCTGAGCCGCCCACGTAGCGCCGCCGAGCCGAGTATCGAGTCGTGGGCAGCGGCGCGGCTCGGCGAGGCGGCCACGATCGTCATCGCGACGACCGCTGACGGTACGCGACGCACCGTCGCTGACACTGGCCTCTGCGCGCTCGACCTCGTTTACGATGCCACGGAACGCCGAGCATTTGATCAACGTCTGCGGGCTGCGCTGCCTGATATTGCGGACGCCGCCTTTCATGACACGCCGGATCCCTCCTGGACTCCCGAACTCCGCGCCATCGGCGATGTCTTCGAGAGCGCGGCCTCAATTCGCGCCATGCTGTTGCGTGCACGGGTGGCAACCCCGGGTGATCTGACGCTACCAAACGCGCCGGCGACCCGTGTGATAAGTGCGGACGCTTTGCTCTCATCCCGTGCGCGTGCGACGAAGGCACGCGACCTGCTGGAACTGCGCGCCCGCGTGCTTGACGCCATGCTGGCTGACCAGGTGCATGAGCCTGCGCTACTGCTGCCTGTGTTGGAGGACCTCGCGGCGTTCGGATTGGTGCCGCCACTCGTCGCGCAGGACCAACTGCCGATCATCGCCCAATCCATCCTCGCCAGCGCGATACGCCGGGTGCGGATCGCCGATGCGGCGCTGGCTCGTCCTCTCTCCTCCGATGTCGTGGTGGAGGTCGGGCAAGCGGTCTTCGGCGACGGATTCTGGATTGTGCCGACAATCGATGCGCCCGATGGGGTGGACGGTTGGACGACGGCGCTTACGCAAACCCCTGACGGGGCCACGGCGACTTCGATTCGGAAGATGCTCACCGACTACGCATCCGTGCGTGATGGCACGCGACGCTTCCTCGAGGTATCGATGCTCACCAACGCGCCGTCGCCGATCACCGTGCAATTGGCTGGTCCTGGAAAGAATCCACCCACGACTTGGGTGGGAGGGACACTGTCGCTCGACGCGCCCACACCTGACACGCCGGTCGTCTGCACCATCCTTGACGTCGCCGGCCGGTATGACGGCGGGAGCGCAACCGTCGCGCTCGTGCTCGACGAATGGGTTGAAGTCGTGCCTGTCCGCGCACGACGCGGCGCGGGCGCCAATGCGCCGATCGTCGAACGGCGCACGACGGGCATCACCTTCAACGCGATGGCACCCTCGGCTCGCGCACCGCAAGCTATCCTGCTCGCCCTTGCCCCGGACGCGCAACGATGGACTGGGAACGCCATTGTCGACGTGCTTGAAGACACGATGGAACTCGCGCGACTCCGCGCCGTCACGCTCGAGCGTACCAACGGCATCGCGCGGATTTTGCCCGCGCTGTACGAATCGAGTTGGTCACTGCAAGGCGAAAAAGTCATGCAGCTCAGCGATCGTGTGAATCAGGTGAGCGCATTCAGCGTGTTTGCCGCATTTATCAAGGACCAGCCGTGAGCTCCGACATACAGGTCTCAATCAAGGCAATCCCGGACAATCTCAGGGCGATCGCACGCGGACCGGCTGCATGGACTCGTTTAGAGCCGCAATCGGTCAGCGGCGATCCGAGTCCTGGCCTCGAAGCGCGGGTGCACGACCCGCTATGGATGCTCTCCCGTCAATGGCAGTTCGGTGAGTTTCGCGGAGAGGACGCCGGTACACCGTTCGCGGTGCACGCCGGCACCACGAGCGAACGCGTAACGGCCTGGCAACCCGGAACCCTGCAAAATGATGCGCCAGCGTTTCCAATGCCGGAGCATGAGCCACTGGACCCGATCGTGGAACGGGAGCCACCAACGCTCGATGGACCGGGTTTGCGCCAGCGCGCCGAAGCGGGGTCGCTACTGGTCACGTCGCTCGCCGACGCCGGGTTTGACGCGCGCATCGGGCTACTGGACTCGTGCCGACTGGTGGCCCACGTGCCGAGCGTCCCGCGTCTGTTTCAGTCACTTGCCTTGACCTGTCCCGACGGGCACGCTGCGGCGGACGCGCTCGACGTGGGCCGACCTGCGTGGCTCGACGGAGCCGGGCCTGCTGCCCTCGCCGCCGCCGCCGATTGGCTGTCGTGGTATCGCAAAAGCGTCTCCGCAGCCACAGCGGTGGCACCTGATTCATGGATCGACGAGCGCATCGAGTATCGCTTCTCGGTGCGTGTTGGAGCACCCGACTCGCAACGGGTGTTCACCGCTCCCGTGCACGACGGCGGCGCCATCGACTGGTACTCGTTCGACTGTGCGCCCACGGGACAATTGCGTCTGCCGGAAGAGCCTTTTGACCAGTCGACCACCACGGCGACACGAACAGTCATTGCGTCGCCAGTGAGCTACGGCGGCATGCCTTCCGACCGGCTATGGCAGTTCGAAGACGGCGCGGTGAACTTCGGAAAGCTCGAGGTGCAACCGCATGACATCGCGCGGCTGTGTTTTGTGGAGTTTGCCATGATCTACGGCAGCGACTGGTTCGTTGTGCCGATCGACCTCGACGCTGGGAGTTTTACTACAGTCACTGAACTCGCGTACACGACCACGTTCGGCGATCGATTCGTCGTGCCCCCGGCCAACGATGTCGGGCGCGCTGGCCGGTTTCGTCTGTTCGGGCTCGACCAGATCGGCAGCGATCAGACGTTGAACGGCTTGTTCATTCCGCCCTCCACGCGCGCCACCGTCGAAGGGACTGCGGTTGAGGAAGTCCTCTTTCTGCGCGACGAAAGCGCGAACATGGCGTGGGCGATCGAGTCTACGGTGCAAGACGTTGGAGGTGATCCACGGCGGCGGCGCGACGAGCCACAACCGGCAATCGATCCTGCGAATCCGCAGCCGCCGGCCGAGCTGCAGTACCGGCTCGCGACCGGCGTCCCTCCGTTCTGGATTCCGCTGGTCCCCGTTCCGACGGCAGGTGGTCGCGGGGGGTTTGTGCTGCGGAAAGGGACGATGACCGATGCCGATGAATCAGTGGGACAGTTGCTCGATCCGACACCTTTCACGCTGTTCGAGGAAGAAGTGCCGCGCGAAGGTGTCCGTGTTCGTCGTGTGCCATCGCTGCTGCGCACGACGGACGGGCAACGCACGCGATGGATCGCTCGGCGCGTGTCGGTTGGAGTCGGGGAGGGTTCGAGCGGGCTGGCCTTCGACGGGGCCACTCGCTGACTTGGAACGTGGTTCTTTGGAGCGTGCTGCTGACGAAGCTCAGGTGAGCAGCGTCGAATGCAGTCGCTCGGCTCCGCCTCGAACAATTAGAAGGCCGGACACCATCGCATCGGTGTCCGGCCTTCGTGTTTGTGTTGCTACGTTATGATCGCTACCGCGTTGCCGCCGCGACCTTGGGTTCGGTTCTGATCGTGACACCACGTCGGCGCAGCTCGTCCGCAATGACGCGCGCGATGACGTTGCCGGCGTTCGCGAGCCGCTGCGTATCGGCCGCCAGCGAGTCGAGGGCGTTAGGCGCGCGCCTCGCGGACGCTGCGTCGAAACAGCCGGTCGCGCAACGAGACGGTGACGGTCTGCAGCTGAGTGGGGCGTATGCTCAGCTCTGCGGTCCCGGAGCGCGCATGCCCGACTCGGCACCGGCGGCGCGTGGCGTCTACGAACCCCGCCGTCCTCAGGCGTCGCCGCTCTTTCGGTTCATGTCGGATCATCTGCACCGCCTGCAGACGGTCTACGACGAGCGCTTCACGCGCGCGTATGGCCCGTGGCGTCCCGTCGTCGCGCGGGTGGCGGAGAAGTTCCTCGCCTGCGGCGTACTCGAACACGGGTTCGCTCGCATCCGCTGCGATGCCTGTGCGCACGAATACCTGCTCGCGTCCACGGTTCGGCACCGCTCACGTAGAACAGTCGCGTCCCGTCGGGCGCCCAGACCGGCTCGGACCCACCGCTCGTTGAGATTTGCGTGCGACCGCCCCTATTCTGGGAAGGTGCGCACGAACACGTCCGGTGCGCCGGTCTCGTTCGAGGTATACGCCACCCATTGACCATCATGGGAGAATCGTGGCATCACCTCGTCGGCCGGTGTCAACTCGAACGGTTTCGGCGTGGTGTCACCACGCATCGCACGATACCAGATGTCACGACCTGTCTTGTCGCTGAGCGTGCGAAAGAGCAGGTGTTCGCCATTCGGTGACAGCAGTCTCTCGGCGACGAAGCGCTGCTCCCCTGTCGTCTAATGCAACGCGGAAGCGGCATCACTCCTGTCGAAACGCTGCCGCCAGATCTCTTCACTCCCGTTCCCCAAGCGCCGGAAGAGAACGCGCTGGCCATCGGGAGAGCACTCCGGACAATCGGCCATAAATCCGCTGGTGAGTGGCGTGAGCGTGCCGGAGACGATGTCGATGATGCGCACCGCATTCAGCCAGTCGGTCACGTCGCCTCTCCTGGTCGGCGTCGTGACGGCGATGCGCCTCCTGTCAGGTGAAAAGCGCGGAAACTGCAGATGCGAGCCAGCTCGCGGTGGCCGACACGATGTCGCTGCGTGGTATCGCGGCCGCCAAACGCGCGTATGGCGAGAGCAGCCCGATCGTCGCCAATGCGCTTTCCGTCCGCGCCAGCGGTGTGGGACACCCGCCGACGTCGCGACGTGGCAGGCGCGTCTGGGCCACAAGGGCGCGTAGCTGACGCACCACGCCCGTCGAGACGACAGTCTCGACGGGCGTGGCGATCCGGCGCGGCAAAAGCTCAAGGCGTGATGCTGAACACCCGGACTCGGGTCCTCCAGCCGACCGCCACCGCGCGGCCATCGGCGGACAGCGCCAACCCCTCAGGGTTCGAGACACCCGGCGGGTTCGTGATGTTGGCCCCTGTCTGCACCCAGGCGGAGCCGACGAGGGAGTACACCTTGGCACGATTCTGCTCTTGTGCGTTCGCCGCGAAGCGGGTGCCGTCGCCGGAGAGCGCAAGCGTTGTACCGAGGCCTTCTCCAGTGACACCGAGTACGACGCCACCGACCTGCGTCGACGCCGACGCACTGAGATCGAACACCCGCACCCGCCCGCCGCCGATGCCACCGAGGCCGCCGCGGCCGGCGGCCGAGTCGTTCGGCGCGGCGATGGCGATCCGCGTGCCCGTGGTGGAGAGCGAGAGTCCCAAGCCGAACTGATCGTTGATCTGAATGCCCTGCAGCGTACCGCCGAACGGCGTCCACGTCGCACCGCTCAAGCGGAACACCGAGACGCTGCCAGCGCGGGTCAGGGCAGCAGCCGCAGATGCGGTGATCGCGATCGTGCTGCCATCGCCCGAGATATCCACCTGCTCACCGAACTCGTTGCCGCCGCTGAGAGTGTTGCCGACCTGCGTCCAAACACTACCCACCAGATCGAATACGGTCGCGGTGCCAAACGAGTTGTTGATGCCCGGTGCGCCCGCGATCAGCCGGTTGCCGCTCGCAGAGAGTGCCACACGCCAGCCCAGGCCCGAGCCGGCGGCGCTGCCGTCGATGTCCGCACCCACCTGCGTCCAGGCCCCGCCCACAAGATCAAAGACGCGGACATGGCCGGAGTTCACGTTGGCCCCGTCGGCGAAATACGCACCAATGGCGATGCGCGTCCCCGCGGCATTGATGTCCACGCCGGTGCCGGAGAAATCGCCAGCGCTCTCGCCGACGATATCGGCGCCGATCTGCGTCCAGGCGCCGCCCGAGCGGTCGTAGACGCGGGTGGTGCCGTTGGCCGTCTCGGCCGACGCAACGACGAGGCGGTCGCCGTTGGCGGAGAGTGCAATTCGGGCGCCGAAGCCGGCACTCACATTGTTGATGTCGTTGCCCACCTGCGTGATCGGCGCCGCCGGCACGATGACGGAAACTGCCAGCGCCTGCGAAGCAATCGTGACCCCGGTGGCAGTGCCGGAAACGGAAACGGCGACCGCCGACGCCGTCGGTGCCGAACCGGCGGCCGTGAGTGTCACGGTGGCCGTCGTGGCACCAGTGGCGATGATTTCGGTGCTCGCCGTCACGCCGGTCGGCAGGGCCGTGGCCGTGACGGTCACGGCGCCCGTGAAGCCGCCGCCCCGCGTGAGCGTCACGGCGACAGGTGCCGTTGCACCGGGGGCGAGCGAGGCGGTGCCGGCGCCGAGGGCGAGGGCCGCCGTGGGCGTTGGTGTGGGAGTCGGTGTGGGGGTGGGGGTGGGCGCGACGGCATCGCTGCCACCGCACCCTGCAAGGAGCCCTGCGAGCAACGCCGCAGCAACAAGACGGGAACCAGAGTGAAACATGAGCGCGGTCTCCTGCCAAGCAGATGGATGTGGCCGCACCGGCACGACTGACTGCCGTGGGGTGCCACATCTCGAAGCGCGACAGAACCGGCTGCAGTGGCTCATCGGAGTGATTCTGCACACCAAACTGACCCCGTCGCGACACGCGCTTCGCGAAACCGCTATGCAACCCCGAGACCTTGCCGTGCAATGCACCACGCAGACGGCCCCGGACGAACCCGGGAACCCTGTCTCAGGAGCAGTCGGGATAGGAAATTCAATCGTGGTCCATCGAGTATCCGCCGAACATATTTCGGTCGAGTTTTCGCCGAACATATTTCGGTCGAGTATCCGCCGAACATACGGCGCGATCGCTGCCCCGCGACCACCGGCGGCGCGTGCAGTGCGGCCAGGTGAGCATGCCGGCGGCTTGGTCCTCGTCGAAGAGATCAAGACGTACGAAGCGCCGAAGCACGGCGCGGCGAAACGCCTCCGTCAACCGCGCGGTGTCCTGCACTGGCCACGCGACGAACGTCCCGTCAGGCCGGAAAGCCGCCGTCCGTGACGAGGAGGTGCCGGGGCGGATGCCAGTGGGCGCACGAGCCATGCGTCGGCAGGCAGGCGGCCGCGGCCCAGAGCGCCGCGCCGTCTGGTGGCCACCCTCCAACGCGAAGCGGGTCAACGAAACCCGTCCCTTCTATCGAGACTCCTCGACCACGTGGTGCGTTGATACGCATGAGCTCTCGCGCGTGCGTTTGTCGCGTCCAGAGACGGCAGCACTCTCTCGAACCGTGAACGGACACCACACATGCGAAAGGCAGCGGCCGTCGTCATCGGCGTCAATACCACCGGCGGACTCACACCGCTGACCTCGGCTGCCGATGGCGCCGAGCGACTCGCGCACTGGTTGGCGTCAGACGGCTTCGACGTCACCTGCCTGACGGATCGCACCACGCCCGTCACGCGACACGACATCGAGCAAGCCATTCGTGCCTACGTCACGATGCCGGCCCGGTACGAGCTGCTGCTGGTGTACTTCAGTGGGCACGGCTACTGGTCGGCGCGGAACGATACCTGGCTGTTGAGCGGTGCTCCCGACGAGCCGGAGGAGGCCGTCAATCTCTTCACGGCAACGGAGCGTGCGAAGTACACCGGCATTCCGAACATCGTGTTCATTTCGGATGCGTGCCGCTCCATTCCCGATAGTCGAACCGCGTCGTCGATTACAGGAACAGGGCTCTTTCCGTCGTTTCGGGATGTGACTCGCGCCAGCAAGATCGACAGCTTCAAGGCGACGCTCGAAGCGATACCAGCTTGGGAAGGGATGATCGACGGACGCAAGCAGAGCCTGTTGACCGCCGCGCTGCTCTCGGCGTTCGAGCAACCGGAACCGGACATGATCCGTGATGTGCAAGTCGGAGGCGGTTCGCTCCTGATCATTCCAAACCGTCGCCTCGAGGACTATCTGCAGCGGAAGGTCGATGAGTTTCTCGCCGTCATCGATCCGATGATCACACAGGATCTCGACATCACCGTTCCGTCGAGTGATCTGGTGTACCTCGCCACGGTGCGGAAAAAGCCGCAGTCCGCAGACGTCGGTGCGCCTCCCGATGCACCGTTGCCGATGAACCCACCCGCAGGTCTGGAGCCGCTCCTGGTCCCGCCTCCGCATTCAAAGCCGTCACGTGGTGTGCGGCAGCGCAGCGCAGGACGCGAGGTGGCGGCGGCAATCTCGAGCGTACTGTCCACCAGTGGCTTCGGCGGCGCGATGGCGAAGGATGCCTTGACCCTCGACGATCCTGTGGCCGCCGAGGACGTGCGCGCACGGACGCCCGTCGAGAATCTCACTCACCTCGAATCACAGTGTGGATTCGGAGTCAGCGGCGCCGTCATCGCCGACGCGACGGTCTCACAGTACGCCGGTGCTGCGCACGCCGAAGTGCTTTCCACTGGCACGCCTGGAGGAGAACCGGGTCTGATTCGGATTTTTACCAGCGCTCCCGTCTCCTGTGCGATTCGGTTCGCCGATGGGCGCAGCACCGTCGTTGCGGCACTCCCCGGATACATCGGGCATATCGCTGCGGGTCCGGACGGCGTGCGCAATGTCAGCTACGTGCCCTCGAACAACACCAGCCGGTACGCTGACTACGAGCAGCGCCGAGATGAGCTCGATCAGATGCGCGCCCTGGTGGCGGTGGCCGTCGAGCGGAACGTCTTCGCGTTTCGGAGCGCACGCACCGCGGACGCATTGGCGTCACGCATACGTTTCGTGAAGACCATCGACCCGACGCTGGGCCTGTACGCGGGCCTCGCATTCTCGCGATCAGGCAACGAAACAGAACAGACCAGCGTGATGCTCGCGATGCGTGACGACCTGGGAGCGGACCTCTACGACGTGCGCGTGTTCGCTGATCGCCTGCCGGTCGGTCGCGCGGAGAACGTCCCGGTCGTACCATTCTGCCCGATGCTGACCGAATCGTGGAATCTGCTGATTGCTCGCGACACGAAGCTCGATCCTATGCTGCACGAGATGCGCGGATACCTCGCAAACTCACTCTGGAGCACGTTCAACCCGGATATCGCTGACGACATCTTCAACGCCATCAACAGTGGAGCTTACCGATGAGAATCCTGATGGTGCACGGGCGTGCACAGGCTGCATTCAAGCCTGAGGATCTCGTGCTGACCTGGACTGACACGCTCAAGGCGGGTTTTGTGGCAGCGAAGCAGCCCTGGCCGAGCCGTGTCGAGATCGACTTTCCCTACTACGCCACGGTACTCGATGCCTTCGCCGCCCGCGCCGGTCTGCCCACGCAGGCAGATCTGGTGGCCAAAGGCGCGGGCGGGAATGCTGCCTACGAGCAGTTCATGCAGTCCGCGCTCGATCAGATCAAGGACGAGGCTGCAATCACCGATGTCGAAGTACAGGCGCATCTCGATCCGACTGCACCACAGCAGAAGGGAATCCAGAACCGGTGGTGGTTTCAGGCGATCGTCCGCGCAATCGACGCCCGGCTTGGCGCCGTGACCAACTTCACGATCGAGAAGGCGTTGACGGACGTGTTCGTCTACGTCACGTATCCCGCCGTGCGCAAGCAGATCAACGCAATCATCGAAGCGAAGCTCACCGCTGAGCCGACGATCGTCATCGGTCACTCGCTCGGCAGCGTCGTGGCGTACGAC
>JBBSCZ010000114.1:0-9986 GCA_038249795.1 Gemmatimonadales bacterium
AGCGAGTCCATGGTGGCGAGTGCCTGCGCGAACCTTCCGCCAAAAAACGACAGCGATGCCAGGTCGAAGGCTCGGTGCACACCCGGAGTGGCCTCGGTTGTGACCGGATGGTCCCGCAGCGCGTATTCGAGGCGCAACAGGCCGAGTGCGAGTACGTCGGCAGGAGAACCATTTGGCGCTGCCACTGCTCCAGGTGCGACCGTGGTCTGCGCTGCGAGGGTGCCGGGCAGAATGGCGGCGAGCGTCAGCGCAGCCGAGATGAGATGACGGGTCTTGGACATGACTGAATGCTACTGCAACGGCTTCGTCGCGCGCACGAACGCCGCCATGATCTTGCCGTCGATCTCATCGAGGTTGGCGGCGACGTCGACGCCAGACTCCTGCAGGAACACGCGCGCGTCATCGGCCTTGTACAGGCGCGTCGGCTCGATGTCGATGTTCACGAAGCCGCTCTCGGCGAGCAGCGTCCGGAATTCCTCCTCCTCGAGCGCGCCCGCGACGCAGCCGACCCACAGCTCCATGGAGCGGCGTATCGCGGCTGGCAGCTCCCCCCGCACGACCACATCACTCACGGCGAAGCGACCGCCAGGCTTGAGCACGCGAAACGCCTCGCTCAGCACAGTGCGCTTGTCGCCGGAGAGGTTGATGACACAGTTGGAAATGATCACGTCCACCGAATTGTCGGGGAGCGGAATCTCCTCGATGCGTCCGCGCAGGAACTCGACGTTGGTCACGCCCGCCTCGGCGGCGTTGCGCCTGGCGAGAGCGAGCATGTCGTCGGTCATGTCGAGGCCATACGCCTTGCCGGCTGGACCGACGCGCCGCGCTGAAAGCAGGACATCGATACCGCCACCGGAGCCGAGGTCGAGGATCACCTCTCCTTCACGCAATTCGGCCAGCGCGGTGGGGTTGCCGCATCCAAGCGAGGCCAGCACCGCAGCATCGGGCAAGACGTCGGTTTCACCGGTGGCGTAGAGATTGACCGTGATCGGGTCGACTGTGCCATTGAACGCCGCACCACCACAGCATGAGTTCACTGGTCCACAGCAGCCTTCGGCAGCCGGAGTCGTGGCGTCGAGCACGCGGCGCGCTGCCGCGCCGTACTTCTCGCGCACGATGCTGGTGAGATCGATCAGTGGGGCAGACATGGTGGAGCCTCCTGTTGAACAAGAAATATTGATGCGTGAGATCCGAAAAAAGCGCCAGACAGTCGTACTTCGACTCTCAGCCGCGACACGCCGTCAGCCGCAGCAATTGCCGAAGATGCGCTGCGCTTGCGGTGGGTCACTCGGGTTCGTGCCGAGCACGCGCACGAGATCATGCACCTCCACCAGCGCGGCGGGGTTGATGCGATAGTACGACCAGCGCCCTTCTTTCCGATCCTTCACGATTCCCGCATCGCGCAACACCTTCAGGTGAAACGACAATCGAGACTGCGCCGCGTCGAGCGCCTCCTGCAGTTCACAGACGCAGCGTTCACCATCGCGCAGCATGTCCAGCACCGCCAGACGCGTTTCGTCGGACAGGGCGTGAAAGAGCTGAGCCGAGCGTGCGAGGCTGGTGACCGTTTCAACTGACATAAGGTGAAACGTATCAAGTTTCGTTGTTTTGTCAATCGATGGGCGGGGTTTCGCTGCGTGCCGGTACCCTCAAAACCCCAACGTCACGAACTGCGCTTCCGCAAAATACCTGCGGTCGTGGCGGGCGCTCTCGGCCGACAGGCCATGCTGCGCCAGCAGCGCGTGCGTCAGCTCGTGCGCCCACACGTCGCGCCGCGTGAGGGCCGACTCGGCGATGACGATGATGCTCGAGATCGTCGTCAGCGTGCCGTCGGACCCATGTACCGTGATAGTTGCACCCACGAAGCGGCCGAGGCAGGTCTCTCGCCCGTCGCAGCGAAAGCCGCGGCCTCCAACGCTCGGCACCACCAGAATCACCGGCGGGATTCCGATCCACGGCTTCTCCACCAGCCGCTCCACATCACGGATCGTCTGCTGCCATCCCGGAAGCGTGGCGACAGCGCGAGCGCGGTAGAAGGTGGTCGCCTCGAGTACGAGTCCGGACTGGACGCGCTGCAGCTGCGCGGCGGCAGTGCCAGACACGATCGCGTGCGGGGAAGTCGTCGTGTCCCTCGGCAACTCCTGAGCGCGAGCGGGGCTCATCAGCGGAGCGGCCAGCAGCGTCAGCAGCGCCAGTGCCCGGCGGAGATGGGATGGGACGTGCATCGACGCATCTCCGGGAGAGAGTAGCTGCGCGCCCGCCGAGGCACGACGCGAGACGAGTCATAGTATCGCCTGCGTCACGGCCATGTCACGAAATCGTTACATTAAATTTATTGGTGGGACTGGCCCGAGCAGGCTCTGCCGAGTGCGCCGGCCTCAGAATGTGAGACGTCCGCTGGCGCGGAGGAAGGGCGTCGGCGCGTTGTCGAACTTGACGTCCGTGCGAAAGGCGCCTGAGGGCAGAGGGTCCGCAAGCACCGTGCACGCAGGAAATGCGCAGCTCGTCGTGGTCTCGTAACGCAGCCGGCGCAGAGCCACGCCGGTCTCGACCTGCAGCAAGCCGCGCCTGTTCACCTTCCAGTTGAGCGCTGGGCCGAGCGTGGCCTGGCGGTAGGTGGTGGTGCGATCATCGAAGAACTGTCGGGCCGGCACATCGTCATCCGAATTCCAGCGATTCGCGAGGAAGCGCAGCGTCCCGCCGATCTCCACGCCATGGCCAACGTCGTACCACGTCTCGGCGCGCGGCAGCAACACGTCGGAGCGCCAACGCTGGCCGACATGCACGATGCGAATGGTGGGGATGACCCACGGGGCGACATTGAGCGAGATCAGCCCGGCGCCGATCTGAAAGGTTGGGCGATAGACGCGGCTGACGAACCCGCCGCCGGCAGCGCGATACGTCGGGTCGAAGCCGCCGCCGTCGTCGAGCAGGCCGTGCTGCAGCACCCCGCTCACGCGCCACTTGTTGCCGATGGCCTGCGAGACGAGCAGGTCGTGCTGGATGGTACGCAGTCCTGCTGGCCCACGCTCGATGTTGCCAATGTTTGGTGGCGGACCGACACGATCATACGAAAGTCCGATGCGATCCACCGAGAACTCGTTCGCGATGACGGTGCGATAGAGACCACGTTTCCAGACCGGTGCCGAGAGCCGGAGGTTCAGTCGGTTGGCAGCGGTCGTCATGCGATCGCGCGGCGCGCCGACCTGTCGCTGCACAGCCTCCGATGGCAGAATCTCGCCGGTCAGCGTGAGGCGCCAGGTGCTCGGGGGCAGAGCGAGTTGCACGCGGGCAGGGGAGAGTTGCGCGTGGGCGGCGTCGGGGAGCGCGAGAGCAGCACCGAGGAGGGCGACGCGGAGCGCGGAGCGGGCGGAGATGGGTGTCGGCATGCGAGTAATCTTCGATGTCACCGTGGGGTACGGAAGTCAGCGCGCGACGTTGTGACGAATGGCGCCTGTTCAAGGGGGTCCGTTCAAGGGGTCCGTTCAAGGGGTCAGAGTCCTTGATTGCTCAACGACTCTGACCCCTTGAAGAGCGACCCCTCGAAGCACCCACCCGGTTAGGCTAACTGCGCAGCGACCGGGCTGCGATCAGGGTCCACTCACGACTGCCGCGCTGCACGCGCCGCGCCCACGACGCATATCCGCGTCGGAGCACGGCACGCGGCGCGGCGGATCGCTCCTGGAGCAGACCTTCGACCACGTGGACGCCCCCCTGGAGCGTTCGGTCCTTCAGCGATTCGATCATCGCCTCGACTTCCCAGTCGGCGTAGTCGGCGCAGGCGGCGGGCGTGTAGCAGACCGACGAAAATCGATCGCTCGTGTCGATCGCTTCGTAGGACGGCGCCACGCGCACGATGCTCTCCCACCCGTTCCGCGTCGCGCGCTCGAGCACGCGCTCACGATCCGCCGACTCGGGTTCCACGACCAGCACTCGGCTCCCCAACTGCGCAATCGACTCCCAGGCGTCGTCAGCGCGCGCCTGCAACAGCAACACGGCACCTGATGTGACATCGCTCACGAGTGGCAGCGCAAGCTGCAGGGAGTGCGAGGCGGGTCGACGTCGTGCACCGGTACCGAGCCTCTGTGCACGCACCCAGACGCGGAACGTCGGCAGTCGGAGACGCTCCGCGATGATCTCATCCACCGCCGACGCCAGCGTCAGGTCGTGCAGCACCAGCTCGTCCCGTTCCTCGAGACGCGCGCGCGCCTCATCGGCTACCTGCATGATGGTCCGCCGCGAAACGACTTCCTTGTAGAAGTTCAGCTCACGGGCGCGGAAGATGTCATAGCCCTGCCGCAGCGAGGTCAGCGAATCCATATCGTGGTGTGCGGGAGCTGGGGGGCGGCAGGCACTGGGATTGATTCGGCGGTCGGGTGTCGCAGGTGATCAGAGTAATGAGTGACGCAAGCATCGGAATCCGTCGCTGCCGATCCAGCCTCGGGCGGTGCCCTGCAGACCGGCTGGATGCGAAATTGACATCACGTTCGCGGTGACGCGAGCCCGGACATCGTTCTCCCTGACACCCAGCATGGATAATCTGACCCACGCCCTTGCGGGGCTGTTGATCGCCGAGTGTGCGCTGCAGGTGGGCAGCCGCAGGGGCGCAGTGCCGATTGAAGGTCCCGTCGGTGAGCCGGCTCCCCGGAGCCTCCGGACGACCGTTGCAATCTCGTCACTCGTCGCCGCCAATCTTCCCGACTTCGACCTGCTCTATACCGGTGCCGGCGCCGATTCGCTCGCCTATATGCTGCACCATCGCGGCCACACACACACCGTGCTCGTTGCACTGGTTGGCGCCGTGATGCTCTGGGCGATCAGCCTGGCGTTCCTGCGCTGGCGTGCGACGTCACCGCTCACCGGCAGCGACACGCGCTGGCTGCTCGCCACGCTCATCATCAGCACCCTCAGCCACCTCGTGCTGGACTGGACCAACAGCTATGGCGTGCATCCGTTCTGGCCGCTCGACTCGCGCTGGTTCTACGGTGATGCGGTGTTCATCGTGGAACCGTGGTTCTGGGTGGTCACGATTCCGACGCTCGTCTCAGCATACCGCAGTCGCGTGGCGCGGGTGCTGCTCTCCGTGGCGCTCATCGCCGGACTGGCGCTGGCGTGGTGGGTGCCGCTGGTGTCGGCCGCGGCCGCTGCGGCATTGACGGCAGGGGCCGTGCTGATGGTGCTCGCTATTCGAGCGATGAAGCCGTCGGCGCGTGCCTTTACGTCGCTCGGTGCGTGGATGATCGTCACACTCGGCATGGCGACGGGCAGCAGCGTCGCCCGCGCTAACGCGACGCATGCGGTGCAGCAAAGTGCAGCGGGCGCGGAGCTGCTCGAGATCGTGGTGACGCCGCTTCCAGCCAACCCGCTGTGCAGCACGATTATCACCGTGGAGCGAACCGGTGATCGCTATGTCGTGCAGATGGCGCGCGTGAGCGCCGTCCCTGCATTCGTGCAGCCGAACGCCTGCCCCGTGGCAAGCAGCGGCGGACCGACCTTCACTGCCTCCACACGTCGGTCGACACGATCAGTGCACTGGGACCGACAGTGGAGCGCATCGATCAGCGAACTGGCGCTGCTGCGTGCGTCGAGCTGTGCGACCGACGCCGCGCTGCGGTTCCTGCGCGTTCCGGTGTGGGAGATGCGGGGCATTTCCGTCGTTCGGCTTGGCGATGCCCGCTTCGGCGGCACGGCGCCGGGGATCCTCAGCCTGAGCGTGTCGCGCGTGCAAACCGAGTGCGTGGTGCCGGTGCCACCGTGGCCGCCGCCGCGGTCCGACTTGCTGCGGTAGCCTTTCGGTAGCGCCGAGCGCAATCGGTGACGACCCGCACGTTCAGCTGCCTGGCGGGGCGAGCAGGTGGTCTGCCGGCAGTGGCACGACGCCACCAAGACGACCGCGATGTTCGCGCGCGCGTTGGCTGGAGACAGGACGTGCGTCACGATCATCGTCGGTGATCTTCGCGCGTCAGAACGTCGCGCCGAGGAACACCGCGTTCGCGAAGATCGGCAGCTGCCCGCGGAACATGTCGCGGTACACAGGATCCTGCGTGAACGCGATCACCCGTCCGCGCCCCACCCGTTCCGTCCACAGATACGGCGTGAGTGCGATCTTCTCCGCCGACTCGGGCCAGAAATAGCCGGAGAGGCGTACGCGTGACGCAGGCGCAAAACGGATCACCGCCTCACCGGCCGCGAGATCCTTCGGCACGGAGAAGAGACGATCGCCATTCACGAATACGGTAATTTCGCGTTCGGTGATACCGGCGAGCAGCGGTGACAGCGTGTCGACGGTGGCGCGTGCGAACACGCCGGGCAGGGGTCCCGGAAGCGGTGCGCCACCCGTCGAGTCGGCGCGCACCGAGTCGCTCTTTGGGCGCAGGCGGATCAGGAAGTTCGGCTGCGCCACCCACTGCGTGGCGGCTTCGGTGGTGATCAGCACCCCACCACTCCGGACCCAGCTGGCAAGTCGTGCCTTGCCGCCCTCACCGAGCACGCGATCCAGCGCCCCGCCCTGTACCGACGGCACGATCAAGACGGTGTAGCGGCTCAGGTCACCGCCGGCCACGTACGATGCATCGATCAGCGTGGAGGGATAGCCAAGGCGCTGGTCCATGGCGTACCAGATGAAGCCGAACGGCGTGCCACTCACGGGGGCATTCCCAAGAATCGCGACGCGTGGCGCACGCACCGGCACCACCGAATTGCTGCCGAGGTCCGTGCCCTCGCTCACGCCGGCAGAGCTGATGGGCGTGACGGTGGCGCCCGATACCATTGCCAGGCGATTCATCGTGCCGTGGACATCTGCCGGGTTCGACGCGATGCGCACCACGAACGCACCGTGCGGAAACTTCACGCCATTCGCGGTGAACGAATTGGGCGCATGCCACACGCGCACCGAGTCACGCAGCAGTGACGACAGCATGCGGATGGACGCCTCGCTGCCCGGCGCAAAGGCGTAGCCGTATTGCGCTGCCGGAATGGCGGCGACGACGACACGCGGCAGCTCCGTCACCGGCGTCACGCCACTCGGTATGCTGCGCACGGTGTACGCCTGCAGTCGCCAGGCAATGGGCAGCGACCAGGCGGTGACGTCGTAGAAGCGATTGCGATTGCCAGTGCGGCGCAGCTCGAGCTCGAACTTGAGAAAAGCCGAATCCAGCTGCGCGTCAGGCTCGAGCAGTGCCTTGGCGAGATGGCCCTGAGGCTGTGCGTAATCCACCACGTAGGCCCCAGCGCGCACCTTGGTCATCGGGGCGGCAGTGCTGCTGCCGTACGGTGTGGCCATCGCGAGATCAGTGTCGGCGTTCAGACGGCCGACATCGATGCCGTTGGCGCGCAGCGACATCACCAGCGAGTCGGCGCGACCCTGACCATCCTGCTGGAACACGACGCCCCGCGCGACATCTTTTGCATGGCTGCTGATCGCATCGGCGCGGGACTGCGCATAGTCGCGCAACAATTCAGTCCGACGCCGCGCCGAAGTGCGCACCGTCGCCCACTCGGCCGAGTAGTGCTCCCACGCGGCCTGTCGCAGGGTGCGCACCGTGCCGTCATTGCGCTGGACTGCGCCGCCGGCACTGCTCGCCGACTCGAAGAGCATGCCGATGCTGCCGGTGAGCATCGGCCAGCCTTCACCGTAGCCCGGGTAGAACGAATCGTACCCTTCGCGGCGGAAGTACGACCAGCCGTGCACATCGAATGCGGCACCATGTGCGGCAGCGAAGATGTCGAACCACTTGCTCAGGTGCTTCGGGTTATTGCGGTTGTCGGGTTCGCGCGGTGGTGCAAAGTAGAACGTCGAGCTGGAGCCCTGCTCGTGCAGGTCCACCGCCACCTGCGGCATCCATTGCAGGAAGGTCCGCACGCGTCCCTTCGACTCGGGATGCGACTGCGTGAACCAGTCACGATTGAGGTCGAAGTAGTAGTGTGATGTGCGCGGTCCGGGCCAGGTGCTGCCGTTGTTCAAGGCCTGCGGGTCAGTGGCGATGCCAGCACTGCCGGTCATGCGCTCCAGATCGTGCGTGAAGCGCTCGCGACCATCGGGATTCTCGTTCGGATCGATCAGCACCACAGTGCTGTCGAGCGCCATCATCGTCTCGGCATCGGTGCCGGCCGCCAGCTGATATAGCAACGCCAGCCCCGCCTCGGCCCCCGACGCCTCGCCACCATGCACCGAGTGCGCCAGCCAGACGATCGCCGGCATCCGCTGGATGGCAGCAGCCACCTCACCGGCACTCGCACCGCGTGGATCAGCGATGCGCTTCGCATCACGCTGAATCTCGGCGAGCCGCGCCATGTTGGCCTCGCTCGTGATGGTGATCACGAGCATTTCGCGCCCCTCGAAGCTGCGCGACACCGTGTCGACCTTCACGCGCTTCGACGCGGCCGCGATGCGCTCGATGTAGCGCATCATCGCGCGCTGCGGCGTGAACCGATCGCCGTTGTCGTAGCCGAGGATCGAGCGCGGCGTCGGCACGCGAGCGTCATAGGTGCGCGCGGGACTGTTCCCCGTTTCGGTGAAGCCGTGCTGCGCGTGCATGGCGCGGGCGCCGATTAGAGTGACGGCGACGAGCAAGGCGGGAATGGCGGCGATCAGTCGACGCGGGCGAAGCGGTGCCACCGCAGTGGGCGATGGCAGCGAGCGAGCGGACATGTGGAATCGGGAAAGGAGACGGAGGGCAGCGCGTTGCGGTCGTGCCAACATATCACTGCCGATGCCGTCCCAGCCGGATTGGCCACGCTGGCGCCAGCCCCGCAACGATGCCCCAGCGGCGGTCGGCGGCGAGTCCGCGGGCCACGTCGATGCGGAGCGCCGCCCACTTCGAGCCGGTGAGTCCGATCCGCACGCCTGCACCGGCATCGACGAACAGGCGTGCGTCGGACGGTGCGCTCATCCCCGACATGATGCGCGCACCGTCGACGAACACGCCCGCTCCGAGCAACAGAGGGCCGCGACGACCGAGATTGCGATCGGCAGCGACGCCGCCGTGCGCGATCGCGCGTGCCACGCGCGCGGATGGAAGACGCGAGTCGATGATGAATCGGTGCGCCCGGAGCGGGATGTCGCGCGCGAGGTCGCCGCCGGCGATCGGCTGCAGTCCGCGGGGAGTGTTGGCGCTGCTCCATTCGGTGCCGATGCGGGCCGACCAGAAGTTCTGCCAGCGGTCGCGTGCCGGCGCCCATGCCACTCGCGCCCTCAGTCTGTCGTAGCCGCGGCCGTCGTTGCGTGAGAAGGCGCGCTCGCCTTCGGCCAGCAGCGCGACGCGATCATTCACGTCGTGCAGACCGACACCGGACATCAATGCGATGAAGGCGCCACGGTCAGACCAGTTCTCGATGCGTGCGCCCGCGAGCAGTTCGAGTTCCGGACGCACCCAGGCAGCAAGACTCGCCCATGAGGCATTGCGCCGTTCATCGGGTTCTGCGCTGGAAAAGCGGTATTGCTCCCAGCTCTGTTCGACGCGGAACACTGCCGGCACACCGATACGCGCGGGGATTGCCAGACGCAGTGCGATACGTGGGTCCGCCGACTGCCAGCGCCACTGTGCCGTCCATTCTTCGCCGTGCCCGAGTGGCGAGAACAGCGAGAGGCTGACATCACGTCGGATGGCGGCATCGACCGCCACGCCAACGAGCAGTGTGGGCAGTGCATCGACGATCGGACGCTCGACGACCGAGCCGCGCACTTCCGCCACACCACCGCTCACGACGGCGTATCCGAGACGGGTCATGCCGAGCGCTGGAATGTCGGCGATGCGCCGCTGCGCGAGGACGAGACGTGTGGGTGTGAGCGCCTGGCGAGGTGACATGTCGACAGCGTCTGCAAGCTGCGAGAAGCGCGTACGGCTCGTACCATCGATCCGCAGCAGGTCGATGGTGGGACGACCGACGACGTTCCACGCCGCAAGGGCACCGCGCATGTCACCCGTCAGATAGCGACTGCTCGCCAGCAGATGCCAGCCGAGTGAGTCGCTCGGGACGCGCCTTGC
>JBBSCZ010000115.1:0-9966 GCA_038249795.1 Gemmatimonadales bacterium
AACTCCTCGATCAGCTGCTCACCGATGAGCGCCGAGTGCCACGAAGTGCCGCAGGCGGTGATGACGATGTTGTCGATCTTCAGCAGCTGCTCGTCGGTGAGATTGAGGCCGCCCAGCTTGGCTGTGCCCTCCTCCTGCAGCATGCGGCCGCGCATGGTGTTTTCCACCGTCACCGGCTGCTCGAAGATCTCCTTCAGCATGAAGTGCGCGTAGCCGCCACGCTCGATCTGCTCGATGTCCCAGTCGATCTTGCTGATGACCTTCGTCACCGTGCTTTGCGAGTGATCGATCACGCGGAAGCCGCTGCGCGTGAGCACAGCCACGTCACCATCTTCCAGGTACACGACATTGCGCGTGTGCGCGAGAATCGCGGAAACGTCGCTGGCCACGAACCACTCGTCCTCGCCGACCCCGATCAGGAGCGGGCTGCCCTTGCGGGCGGCGACGATCTTGTCCTTGTCACGGCTCGAGATCACCGCAATGCCATAGGTGCCCTCGACGCGCTTCAGTGCCTGCACCACCGCGTCTTCGAGGCTGCCATCGAAAAGCTCCTCGATCAGGTGGGACAGCACCTCGGTGTCGGTGTCCGAGGCGAACACATGGCCGCGGCCCTCGAGTGAGCGCTTCAGTGACGACGCGTTCTCGATGATGCCGTTGTGGACGACCGCAATGGTCTTCGCCTCGTCCATGTGCGGATGCGCGTTCCTCTCGGTCGGCGGTCCATGCGTGGCCCAGCGGGTGTGCCCGATACCGACGGAACCGTGCGTCGGGTTGTCGGCGATGGCCTGCTCCAGCTTGGCGATCTTGCCGGCCGCACGGCGCATTTCCACGCCACCGCCGTTCATCGTAGCCACGCCAGCCGAGTCATAGCCGCGGTACTCGAGTCGACGCAAACCTTCGAGCAGCAGCGGTGTCGATTCCTTGTTCCCGACATATCCAACGATTCCGCACATAGGTCAATCCTTGCCTGAAGACATTTGGTTCAGTCGCTCAGCGCGCGGAAGCGCGCACGAGCTCGTCCAGCGGTAACCGCGACTGCGCCACCAAAGACTCCGCCTCGGCCCGTGTCGGCGCCTCGGCAATGACCCGCACGATCGGCTCGGTCCCCGAGGGGCGTACATGCACCCAGCGGTCCGACCACGAGAGTCGGAGACCGTCCTGTGTATCGACCGCTGCATCCGGAAATGCACTGCGCAACGCCGCGTAAACGTCGCCGAGCGGTGCATCCGGACGATCGAGCTTGTCCTTCACGATCTCGTACTGCGGCGACGCCGCCTTCAGCTGCGACGGCGTCATGCCAGTCTCACATAGCAATTGCAGCACCAGCGCCGCGCCGGCGGGAGCGTCGCGACCCAGGTGCAGGTCCGGCAGAATGACCCCGCCGTTCCCCTCGCCCCCGATCGCCGCCCCTTCGGCTTGCATCGCCGAAGCCACATTCGCCTCACCCACGGGCGCACGGACACAGCGCTGACCGGCGGCCAGTGCCGCGTCTTCCACTACTCGACTGGTGGACAGATTCGTCACCACCACACCGCTGGAGGAGCGAAGCACGAGGGCGCTGGCGAATGCGAGCGTGTAATCCTCACCGATAGGGTTGCCGAGCTCGTCCACGATGGCCAGACGGTCCACGTCGGGGTCGACGGCCAGTCCGATGTCGGCCCCCGTCTCCCGAACCAACGCGCTCAGGTCGCCAAGATTCTCGGCGATCGGCTCCGGGGCGTGCGGGAAGCGTCCATGCGGCTCCGTATGGATCGCCGTCACCTCGCAGCCGAGGGCGTCGAGCAGCGCCAGCATGATCTGTGCGCCGGCACCGTTCACGCAGTCGAGCGCGACCTTGAGTTTCCGGGCACGAAGTGCGGCGACATCCACGTACTTGAGCGCCAGGATCAGCGCCAGGTGACGCTCCACGGCCTCGGTGTCCTGCGTGGTCGTGCCGAGTTTGTCCCAGGTTGCGCGGCTGAAACCCTGCTCGGTGGCAGCGCGGAAACTGAGGCTGTCGGCCTGATCGAGGAACAGCCCCGATGACCCGATGAACTTGAGCGCGTTCCACTCCACCGGATTGTGGCTGGCGGTGATCGCGAGGCCGCCGGCGGCATGATGGTGCTCGACCGCCAGTTGGACGGTGGGCGTGGGGACGACGCCGAGGTCGATGACCTGACAGCCGACCGATTCCAGCGCCGAGAGCACCACGCGGAGGAACAGGGGCCCAGAAACGCGGCTGTCGCGGCCCACGACGATCGGCCGGCCCGGCGCGAGCGTGGTCGCCCAGGCGCCGAAACCGGCAGCGTACGTCGCCACCACTTCAGGGGTCAGTCCTGCGCCAACCCGTCCCCGGATCCCGGAAACGGAGACCATCAAGCCTTCGAACGATGACATTATGCGAGCGGGGTGGGTGGATCCGGAGGCACGCGGCGATCTCCTGACGCTGCCCGGCCGGCTGCGATGCCAATGGCCTGACTCCAAACGCCGCCGGCCGGTCACAACATCGACAACTTAGACCGACATGGCGCTTTCCGGGCGCCGGCGGCCGAAACCGGGAGGCACGGCGACGTTGCGCGCCGAGGCCTGTCACTGGCAGACTTGTAATTTCACGCGGAGCCGGACCCTGAGCAATCCATTGAGCGTCCTGCCTCTCGCGCTGGCGGCACATGGCGGCAGCATCGACGGGATGCCGGCCGCCCAACTGGTGGCTGCCGGTGTGACGCTGCTGCAGCGCTGCCCGCCGCTCGCTCGTGCGTTGTACGGCCATCGCGCCGCGCTCCTGCTCGGGACTGGCCCCCAGTTCCTGATTGCCCTCGCGGCCAGCGACGGACGCGGCGCTGTGCTCCTGAATCCACTCGCCACACCTGACGAGCTCGCCTTTCAGCTGCAGAACTCGAACGTGGGCGCCGTCTTCACGGTCGCTGCGCTGGTCGGCAAGCTGCCCGCCACGATGCCGCGGGTGCTGTTGGATGACGCACCGCACCAGGCTGCCCTGCTGCTCGACGGGGTGATCTCGACCATCGACCTCGGCTCACATGCCGGCCTGGAACTCGAAGGCGACGCCGACGCCGACGGCCTCGATGAGGAAGCGGCGGTGGTCTACACCTCGGCCATGGAAGGCCAACCGCTTGGCGCGATCCTCACCCATCGGAGTCTGCTCGCCAATGGACAGGCCACGGTCGAGGCGGCGCAGATCACGGCTGCCGACCATGTGCTCGCCCTGCTGCCATACAGTCACCTGTTCGGCATGACCGTGACCCTCACCGCACCGCTGCTGACGGGCGCGCGCGTGACGACGATGGGGCGATTCAATGCACTGAAAGCGCTGGATGCGTTGGTGGATGACGGCATCACGATGCTCGTTGGCGTACCGGCGGTTTTCATCGCCATCCTGTCGGCGATCGAGCGTCGCGGCGGCACCATCGACGTGCCCGCGCTGCGCGTCTGCATCTGTGGCGGCGCGGCGCTGCCCGTGTGGGTGCAGCGCAAGTGGGAGACAGCGACCGGCTGCGCGCTGCGGCAGGGATACGGCCTCACCGAAGCCTCGCCGGTCTGCCTCTTCAACCGTGTCGACGCACCCAATCGCGTGGGCTCGCTGGGCACCGCGTATCCCGGCGCCGAGGTCACGATTCGTGATCCGGGCACCAGCGTCGAATTGCCGATTGGCTCGAGCGGCGAAATCTGCGTCCGCGGTCCACTGGTGGGCCCGGGATACGTGTCGGGCGGCGAACGCGGACTGCGGCGCGTGGATGGCTGGCTGCACACCGGCGATCGCGGCAGCATCGATGCTGAAGGGTACGTGGCGTTCGAAGGTCTGATCAAGCCGATGTTCACGCGCAACGGCTTCAACATCTATCCCGCCGAACTGGCGCGTGTGATCGCGGCCATGCCCGGCGTGACCGATGTGGAGGTCACCGGCGTACCCGAGCCGCAGAAGGAGCACGAGATCGAGCTCACCGTGCATGGCGCGGTGGACGAGGCCAGTGTGCGCGCCTGGTGCGAGTCGCGCCTCTCATCGTACAAGCAGCCCACGCGGGTCAGCATCGTCGCCTGAGCGCGACGATGCGGATGCGCTGCAACCGACGATGTCGCGCTAGCTCGCGATGTCGGTGCGCGGCAGCAGCGACACCTCGCCGCTCTCGATCGCGTCGAGAAAGGCGTTGACGCAGTCGACATCGAACTGCGTACCGGCACAGCGCCGCAGCTCCTTCAGCGCGTCGGGAAGCAGCTTGCCGCCATCGTCGCGATAGCGTCGCCCGCTCGTCATGGCGTCGAAACTGTCGGCCACCGACACGATGCGTGCCTCGAGCGGAATGTCGGGGCCCATGAGACCGTCAGGGAGCCCCGCACCATCCATGCGCTCATGGTGATAGCGCACGATGTTCAGCAATTCCGGCTGGTCGATGACCATGGCCGAGAGAATGCGCCATCCCACGATCGGATGCGTCATGACGTGCGCGTATTCTTCCGGCGAGAGGCGCGCCGGCTTGGTGAGGATCTCCTCGCGCACACCGATCTTGCCGATGTCGTGCAGGCGTCCGCCAAGGGTGACCGCGCGCACGACGTTGGCCGGCAGGTCGAGCCGCCGCGCGATCGCCGTGGCGTACTGGCTCACGCGCACGCTGTGGCCGTGCGTGTACGGATCCTTCGCTTCCAGTGCCTCGGCGAGCGCCTGCACTCCGCCGAGAAACTGCTGTTCGATGCGACGGGCCTGCGCCTGCACCTTCTGCTCGAGGCGCGTCTGGTATTCGCGGTTCTCGAGCACCAGGCGGCGGCGTTCCAGCACCGAGGTGATGCGGGCTCGCACCTCCTCGAGATGGAACGGCTTGGTGAGGTAATCGAGCGCGCCCACGGAGAGACAGCTCACGGCGGTCTGCACGTCCCCGTTGCCGCTGATCATCATGACCGCCGCATCGGGCCAGCGCGAACGCAGCTCGCGCAGCAGCGAGAAGCCGTCCATCTTCGGCATCTCGATGTCGGTGAGGATCAGCGTGGAAGGGTGAGCCTCCATCTGCGCGATGGCTTCGTAGCCGTTGCTCGCCTCGTCCACGATGAAGCCGTCGGCGCGCATCACGCGCACGAGGATCTGTCGGAGGCGCGGCTCGTCATCGACCACCAGACAGCGCGGGATGACGCTGCTGGCAAACGGATCGAGCCCGGCGGTCGGCGTGAAGTCGCGCGTGAGAGTGGTGCTCACGCGGCGTCCCACGGGCCGTCGTGCGGCTGACCGGACCCGCCGTTACGATTCCCCGGAACACTTTCCCGACTCCGATGACCCGTATTTTCGAAACCGACCTGCGCGACGGTCCGTCCACGCGCGCGATTCACGCCGGCCAGCGGCCGGACGCGGTCAGTGGCGCGATCATGACGCCGCTGTACCTCACCAGCACGTATGTCCACGAAGAGTTTGGCGTGCATCGCGGCTACGAGTACGCCCGGGGCAAGAATCCGACGCGTGAAGCGCTCGAGCGGAATGTCGCCGCGCTCGAAGGCGCGACGCTTGGCTTCGCGTTCGGCAGCGGGATGGGTTGCCTGACCAGCATCATGATGCTGTTCAAGTCGGGCGACCACATCATCGTCGGCGAGAATGTGTATGGCGGAACGTACCGGCTGTTCGACAAGCTGCTGCGGCAGTTCGGGCTGACTTTCACCTACGTCGACACGCGCGATCCGCAGCACATCGCCGATGCCGTCACGCCGCAGACCCGCGCGCTGATGCTGGAAACGCCGACCAATCCGCTGATGCGGCTCACCGACCTCGCCGCCGCGTCGGAGATCGCCAAGCGGGCCGGCGCGCTCACCATCGTCGACAACACCTTCGCGACGCCGATCTTCCAGCGCCCGCTCGAGACGGGGGCGGACATCGTGTGGCATTCGAGCACCAAGTACCTGAACGGGCACAGCGACATGATCGGCGGCATCGCGGTCACGTCGCACGAGGAACTCGCGACGCGCCTGCAATTCATCCTGAACGCGGCCGGCGCCGTGCCGGGACCGTTCGACGCCTGGCTCTGCCTGCGGGGCACCAAGACCCTCGCCATCCGCATGAAGGCGCACGACAGCAACGGACGCATCATCGGCAATTGGCTGGCGGATCGCCTCGGTCACGAGCGGGTGTTGTACGCGGGGCTGGAATCGCATCCGCAGTACGCGCTCGCGGCGCGCCAGATGTCGGGCTTCGGCGGCATGATCTCGATCGAGCTCGGCACCCGCGACCGCGTCAAGACGATGCTCGACCGGATGCGGCTGTTCAGCCTCGCCGAGTCGCTCGGAGGGGTCGAAAGTCTGATCAGTCATCCGGCCAGCATGACGCATGCGTCGGTGGAGCCGGATCGGCGGGCACAATTGGGCATCACGGAAGGGCTGGTACGCCTATCGGTCGGCGTCGAGGACGCTGACGATCTGCTGGGTGACCTGGAGCAGGCGCTCCACGGACTGTGAGCCGCGAACACTCGTGGCTGACACTGGGAGGCACCTTCCCACGTACAGAGAGAGAACCATGCCGTGGGGCGGCGCCGGACCGATCCTTGCTCGCTAGAGTGTCGGAGCGGGCGCGGCCTCGCTTCACTGGTTGACGCGGTTATAAAAATCCAATGCTCTCTCTTCCCGTGCGACGAGGATTGCCATGCCAGTGACGCCCCTCCCCCAGATCGCCTCATCGGCGTGGGAACACCCCGCCGATCGCGCCGCACTCAACACGCTGCGCGGCCTGCCGGGCTTCGACGAAATCGTCCGCAAGATCGCAGGCTTCTTCGGTGAGCGCGGTCTGCGGCATCTGTTCCTGGCGAACGCGGTGCGTACCGGTCCCACGCAGCACCCGCGCCTGCACGCGATGGTGCGGGAAGCCTGCGCCGCACTCGATGTGACCGAGATCCCGGACGTCTACGTCACACGCTCTCCGATGGTGAACGCGATGGCGGTGGGCTTCGACCGGCCGTTCATCGTCATCAACAGCGAAGCGCTCGCCGTACTCGATCCGGAGGAACAGCTGGTGGTACTGGCACACGAGGTGGGCCACATCGCCAGCGGACACATGGTCTACCGCACGATCGCCGTGATCGTGAGCACCATCGGGTTCAGCGCCCTGCCATTCCTTGCCGGACTGGCGCTGATGCCATTCCAGCTCGCCCTGCTGGAATGGAGCCGCAAGGCGGAGCTGAGCTGCGATCGCGCGGCGCTGCTGGTGGTGCAGGATACGACGCTCGCCATGCGCACCTTCTTCAAGCTCGCCGGCGGCTCCACCGCACCGGGTGAGGGCGATCTGGATGCGTTTCTGCAACAGGCGGCGGAATACGAGAGCGAGGGCAGTGCGTGGGACACGCTGCTGAAGGCCATCAACACCGCGCTGCGTGAGCATCCGTTCAACACGGTGCGCGCCGCCGAGCTGCAGCGTTGGGTGGCCAGCGGCGCCTACGCACGCATCATCGGCGGCGAGTACCCGCGGCGCGATGGCACCGGTCCGCAGGCGAGTTACGCGGACGATGTGCGCGGAGCGGCGGACTATTACGGCCAGCAGGCGCGTGAAACGTTCGGCAAGGTCGGCGATTCGTTCGCGCGGGCGGCAGACGCCTTCCGGCGGAAAGCCGGCGGCTGAGCCGTCGGTAGGCGAATAGATTGCCCGCATGAAGCTTCTGCTCGTCGGCGGCGGTGGCCGCGAACATGCATTGGCATGGCGAATCCGCCATGAGATGCCCAACGCAATCCTCGTCGCGACACCCGGCAACCCGGGCCTGTCCGATCTCGCCTTCTGCGAGACCATCGCGGCCACCGACATCGACGCGCTGGTCACGCTGGCGTGGCGACAGCGCTTCGACGCCGTGATCGTCGGCCCCGAGGCACCGCTCGCCGCCGGCCTGGCCGACGCACTGCAACGGCACGGCGTTCCAGTCTTCGGCCCCACCGCCGCCGCCGCGCAGATCGAGACCTCGAAGGCCTTCGCGAAGGCGCTGATGCATGACGCGGGCGTGCCCACGGCGCGCGCATCGATGCACACCACCGTTGATGGCGCGAAGGCTGCGGCCCGCGAATTCGGTGCACCGGTCGTCATCAAGGCGTCCGGTCTCGCGGCAGGGAAGGGCGTGGTGGTCGCCATGACACTCGACGAGGCCGACGCTGCCATCACCTCGATGCTCGAAGAGAACATCTTCGGTGACGCCGGGGCCGAGGTGTTGGTGGAGGAGTTCATGACCGGCGAGGAACTCTCGTTGTTCGTGATCACCGATGGCGAGACCGCCGTGCCACTCCCCGCCGCGCAGGATCACAAGCGCGTGGGCGAGGGCGACACGGGACCGAACACCGGGGGCATGGGCGCGTACTGCCCCGCCGATGGCGGCGACGCGGCATATTCGTGGCGAGATGGTACCATTCCGCCTGGCATCCAGCAGCTGCTAGACGTCATCATCACGCCGACGCTCGCCTTGATGCGCGAACGTGGCACCCCGTTTCGCGGGCTGCTCTACTGCGGCGTGATGCTCACTCCCACCGGTCCCCGCGTGGTGGAGTTCAACTGCCGCTTCGGCGATCCTGAGACGCAGGCGGTGCTCACCGCCCTCGCCGACGATGCGCCACTGCTTCGCGTGATGCTGCAGGTGGCACGCGGCGAACGCATCGATCCGGTGCCGGTCTTTGTACCGGCACGCTGCGTCGTGAGCTCCGTGATTGCCGCCGAGGGATATCCCGGCGTGCCGCGCAGTGGTGACGAGATCACGCTGCCGGAGGTGGGCGACGATGAGTGGCTGTTCCACGCCGGCACCGCGCGACGTGACGGCACCCTGGTGACCAGCGGGGGCCGCGTGCTGGCCGCCACCGCCACCGGTGCCACGCTCATCAAGGCACACGAGCGGAGCTCGGCACTCGCAGCAGGGGTGCAATTCGCCGGTGCTTTTTACCGGCGTGACATCGGATGGCGTGCACTGGCTCGCGGTGCCTGAGCTTCCGGAAACTGAGACCATTGCTCGCGACCTGCATGCCATGATCGCGGGGGCGTACATCTCCGACGCCACCGTACAGCGGGCCGACGTGTTGCGCAGTGTGACGGCGGAGGAGTTCGTGCGACGGCTGCGCGGCGAGATGATCGTGCAGGCGTGGCGCCGTGCGAAGCTGATCATCCTCGACCTCGAGAACGCCGATGCGATCGTGGTGCAGCCCCGTTTCACCGGTGCGCTGCTGGTCGAGGCCGCGCCGGCCGACATCTCGGAGCGCGACCGGGGCTACATCACCCTCACCGTCGACCTGTCCGATGGTCGCAAGCTCCACTATCGCGACATCCGACGCCTTGGCACCGTGGCCCTGCTTCGTCGTGCGGAGCTGCGTGCCTACCTGTCGGACCTCGGTCCGGAGCCGCTTGACCCGGAGCTGACCGCCGAGCGATTTTCGGCTTCTCTTCGGACGTCGCGACAGGCCATCAAGAAGGTGCTCATGGATCAGCAGGTGGTGGCCGGCTTAGGCAACATCTATGCGAACGAGGCGTGCTGGATGGCGGGCATCGACCCGTCGCGTCCTGCCACCTCGCTCGACGACGACGAGGCCGCGACGCTGCTCGAGTCGATCCGCGGTGTGCTCACGGCCTCGATCGCGGTGCGAGGCACCAGCTTCCGTGACTACGTCGACGCCAGCGGCGGGCGCGGTGGGTTCGTGCCCTACCTGCAGGTCTACGGCCGTGGTGGGCTGCCCTGCACACGCTGCGGCACCACTCTGGTCGACAGCAGCGCGATCGATGGCCGCACCACGGTGTTCTGCTGGCGCTGTCAGCGATGAACACGAAAGACGTCACGCAACGCGACCTCTTCGCCCTCTTCGGCATGACCGCCCCGCCGCGCGGCCGGAGTGATGAGCGCCTGAGCGTCGAGCGGGCCGTGACGCTCGCTGAGCTCGAAGCGGCGAAGGCCGCCGCCTCTCTTCCCGAATCGGAACTGCAGGCGGCCGTGCCGGTGGCGCTCGACGACACCAGCGACGGACCGGCGGCGGCGCGCACGCGCAAGGGCA
>JBBSCZ010000116.1:0-9922 GCA_038249795.1 Gemmatimonadales bacterium
ACCCGGATGGAGTCGGGCGAGGTCGTCGTGCATCAGGAGCCCTGCGACATCGCATCAGTGGTGAGCGAAGCGATCGGTGCCTTTGCCGGCCATCCACGCGTAGCGACATCGCCATTCGTGATGCTCGTGCCGGACGACGTCACGCCCGCCCTCGTCGATCGCGCGCGCCTGCGTCAGGCACTCACGCACGTGGTCGCGCACACACTCGCATGTGCCGGGCAGGGACAGGTGATCGTGCGAGTCGTCACCGATAGCGCCACGAACGCACCCCTATCCGTCGAGGTCGAGGACACTGCCGCCTCCAGCGACGCCATCGCCGCTCCCGACCCTTTCGTGCCCTTCCGGGAGTCGCACGCTGCTGTGGCTCGGGAGCACCGCAGCGGAACCGGGCTCGGACTGGCCCTGACGCGTGCCATCTGCGACATGATCGGCTGCGCGCTGGATCGCGTAAGCCGCAGCGATGGAACGGGTTGCGTGTTCCGCATCACGCTGCCCGTCTCCAGCAGAAATGCGCAGCTCGCTGGCAGTTACCCCGCCGCTTTGACTCCCGATGCGGACGAGAACGGCGCGGAAGGGAGAAAGGTCATACCTTTGGTGTAGCCACGGTCGCCAGCCGTCACTGTGTCGGCAAACGACCTTTTTCCCTACGCCACGAGGAAACGTTCATGTTCCTTCGCACTCTCGCATTCTCCGCCGCCGCCGTCGGAGCCTTCGCTGTCGCCCCGGTCGCCTTCGACACCGTTGCCCCGCTCACTGCGGCAGCCCCGGTCGTGATGACGACCTTCAACATCGATGCATCGCACTCGCAGGTGCATTTCAAGGTCCGCCACCTGGGCGTGAGCACGGTGATCGGCCGTTTCGCCACCTTTGCCGGCTCCTTCCAGTTCGACCCGGCCTCGGGCCAGGCCGGCTCCGCGAACATCGTGATCGACGTCGCCAGCATCAACACCGGCAATGAGCGTCGTGACGGCCACCTGAAGAGCGCCGACTTCTTTGCGGCTGACACCTTCCCGAAGATCACCTTCGTATCGACGGGTATCCAGAAGGTGAGCGGCAGCAAGTACAAGGTCATGGGTAACCTGACCATGCGCGGCGTGACGAAGCCGGTGACACTCGATGCTGAACTCGGTGGCGCCCGTCAGACCGCCGACGGCTGGGTCGCCGGCCTGACCATGAGCGGCACCGTCAAGCGCAAGGAATACGGCCTGATGTGGGATCGCATCACGGAAGGCGTTGCCGTGGTCAGCGACGACATCACGCTCGACATCGGCATCGAAGGAAAGGCCGCGAAGTAAGTCGCGCTGCCGTATCACACGGGCCGGTGTCACCATTCGTGATACCGGCCCGTGTGCATTGGCAGCTGCTCCTCACTCCGGGTGAAGTGAGTTGCGCTCGATCGCCTGCCGCGCCGTCTGCATCAGCAACGCCGCCATTCCGCCCAGAAATGCGAAGCGCACATCCGTGGTCTGTCCGGACACGAAACGCGCATGCAGCTGCAGCACGATCACCGCCAGCTTCGACAGTCCGAACACATACCAGTACACCGGCTCGTCGATCGAAATGCCACTCGCGCCGGCATAGCGCGCCACGACGTCCTCCCGCGTCAGGCATCCCGGCGCATTCGTCACGCCGAGCGCCAGCGCCTGCAGCATCGGCGAATCGTCGGCCTGCACCCAGTAGCCGAGCGCCGTGGCCAGGTCGAAGCGTGGATCGCCCACCGTTGCCATCTCCCAGTCGAGCACACCGCAGATGGTAGCGGGATGCGCGGCGTCGAGCAGCAGGTTGTCGAACTTCCAGTCGTTGTGCAGCAGCACCGGCGGCAACGGTGGCGGCAGGTGCTCCGCGAGCCATCCGAATACCGCGGCAGCATCCGCGTCCGGCACATCGCTCGGGCGCACTGCCGTCCAGCGGGCGTGCCAGTTGTGCACCTGTCGGGCACCATAGCCCTCCACCCGCGCCGCGTCGAAGATCGGGAGCCGTTCCACCGGCAGCGTGTGCAGTGCCGCCAGTGCATCGATGCACGCCTCGCTCATCGCACGCATCACCGCCGGATCGCGCAGCGCCGGTGCATCCTCCAGCCGTCGCACCACGACGCCCGGCACCAGCGACATCAGATAGAACGTCCCGCCGATCACCGCCTCATCCTCGCACAACGCCATCGGCGCAGGCACCGGCACCACCGAACCGTACACCGCCGACAGCACCCGGAATTCGCGTCGCATGTCGTGCGCGCCGCGATCGGCCTTCACGCCGACCGGTGCGCGTCGCAGGATGACATGCTGCGCGTCGTCACCGCTGCCGATGGTCACATCGAACGTCAGGTTGGAATAGCCGCCTCCAACGCGCGTCACACTCACCGCCGACGTGTCGGTGACACCCAGCGCGGGAAGCTGCTTCTGCATCCACTCCCGCAGTCGGTCGGGATGGACGGCGTCCGTGGCTGCCATCAGAGTCGTGCGTACCGTTTCAGGATCGCCCGGCCCAGCGACTGCTTGTGGACTTCGTCGGGACCGTCGTAGATCCGCGCACCCCGTTCATGCGCCCACCAGAGCGCCAGCGGCGTCGCGTCGGTGAGCCCCAGCGCGCCATGCACCTGGATCGCACGATCCAGCACACGCTGCAATACGGCCGCCGTGTGAAACTTGATCGCCGCGATCTGCTCGCGGGCGCCCAGCGGGCCACGCATCTCGAGCGCCTGCGCAGCCTCCAGCACCAGCAACCGCGCCGAGTCGATCTCCGCGCGCGATTCGGCAACCCAGTGCTGGATCGTGTCGCGACGCGACAAAGTTTCGCCCGGCGACAGCTCACGCGTCACGGCGCGCCGGCACATCAGGTCGAATGCCCGTTCGCAGATCCCGATCCAGCGCATGCAGTGATGCACGCGACCCGGTCCCAGTCGCGCCTGTGCCAACTCAAAGCCCTGTCCCTCTCCGCCAATGCGGTACGCCACCGGCACGCGCACGCCATCGAACCGCACCTCGGCGTGAGAGTGATGATCACCGCCACGTTCGCCCATCACGTTGATGTTCTGCACGATCGAAAAGCCCGGCGTGTCCATCGGCACCAGGATCATCGAGGCGCGCTGGTGCGGCGCGGCATCGGCATCGGTGACAGCCATCACGATCGTGAATGACGCGCCGTCAGCACCGGTGGTGAACCATTTGTGACCATTTACCACATAATCGTCGCCGTCACGCACTGCGGTGGTCGACATCCACACCGGATTGGAGCCCGCATGTTCCGGCTCGGTCATCGCGAAACAGCTGCGGATCTCGCCGCGCATCAGCGGCTCCAGCCAGCGCGCCTGCAGCGTGGCATCGGCGTGCGTGTGCATCAGCTCCATGTTGCCGATGTCGGGCGCCTGACAGTTGGCGAGCCAGTGGCCGATCGGCGACCGGCCCAGCACTTCGCTGACGCGCGCGAACTCCACCAGCGTCAGGCCGAGCCCTCCCTGCGATGGCGACAGATGCGGCGCCCATGCACCGAGCCGTTTCACCTCATCACGCAGCGCCTCGAGCTGTGGCAGTGCCGCCACCCATCCCGCGCGCAGCATCGTCGCCTCGACGGCCATCCCTGGGCCGTCCAGCAACGTTCGCAGTGTGGTCACCAGTGCCGAAATATCGGGACGCGTCATGCGAGGTAGCCGCCATCGATCGTGAAGGTGGCGCCGGTGGTGAAGCGCGCTGCATCGCTGGCCAGATACAGCGCCATCGCCGCGATGTCTTCGCCCTCACCGATCCGCTTGATCGGCTGCTCGCGCATCATGTGCTTCAGTGTCTTTTCATCGGACCAGAGCGCCGAGCTGAAGTCGGTCTTGATCAGCCCGGGGCAGATCGCGTTGACGGTGATGCCGTCGGCGCCCCACTCCTTCGCCAGCACCTGCGTCAGGCTGAGCAGTGCCGCCTTGCTCACACTGTAGATGCCAAGTCCCGGTTCAGGACTGCGGCCCCCGATGCTCGACATGTTGATGATCGAGCCGCCGCCACGATGCTGCAGATGCGGCCGAACTGCCTTGGCCAGCTCGAACGGTGCCTGCAGGTTCACGTTCATGATCTTCGTGAAGATCTCCGGCGTGGCCAGCTCAACCGGCCCGTAGATCGGATTGGCGGCGGCGTTGTTCACGAGAATGTCGAGTCCGCCGAACAGTGCAGCCGCCTGCTCCACCAGCGCCGGTGCCTGCTCGGGCCAGCCGGCGTTCATCACCAGCGCCTGCGCCGCGCCCCCCGCCGAGGTGATCGACTCGACCGCCGCCGTGAGCGTTTCCGCCTTCCGCGCATTCAGGATCACGTTCGCACCGGCACGCGCAAACGTCTGCGCGATCGCCAGCCCGATGCCGCGCGATGCGCCGGTGATCAGCGCGGTCTTGCCGGCGAGAGAGAACGACCCGTCGTGCAAATGCGGCATGCGCGGTCAGGAAAGAGATGAGATCCACATGCGCGGGCGCAGCGTCGAACTTGGCCGCAGCAGCACGTACACCAGAGATATCTGGTCCAGCGTGACCATACCGCCACGACATCGAGCACCGACCATGTCGGCACAACGTACCGGCTGTCCCGAGAGTTGAGAATGTGCTTCTGAAATGCACGAAGCACGAAACCAGGCGATCGCCGCCCCGTAGGAATCGCATCGCACCCTGCCCGGAGGCTCCTGATGCGTAATTCCCTGCCGTATGTCCTGTCGACTGCCGCCCTGTTGACGCTCGTCCCCGCCGCTCCCGCGCAGCAGAGCGCCCGTGCGGAACGTGCCACCTCGGCTGCGCCCGCGCAGACCCTGCCCGCTGGCTCATACCAGTTCACCAGCACCGACGATGACGGCGACGTCTCGATCGGCACCGTGCGGTGGATCGGCCAGCAGCTGCGCATCGACATGGACCCGAAGCCTGATCGCCAGCGCAGGGACCGGCGCACCGTCAGGGCTGGCACGAACGTGAGCACGAGCCGGTCGAAAGGTGAGTTTATCCTCGTCGATTTCGCCACCAGCACCGTGCGCACCGTGAAGCCGGAATCGCGCGAGATCAGTGAGCTACCGCTCGCCACCTTCGAGCAGATCATCGGCAAGGCGCTCGGTATGGTGGGCAGTGTGGTGCAGATGCAGGTGCGCAACGCCGGCATCGTGGCCAATGACATCGGTGCGGGCGGCGAGATCGCCGGACTGCCCACGCGGCAGTACCGCATCGTCGAGGAGTATGACGTCCGCATCGGCGTGTTCGGCATGACCGCCGAGGAAAAGCATCATCGCGTGGTGACCGAGTACTGGGTGCCCACCGGTGCCGGCGTGCCGCGGAATCCGGTGGCTGAGCTGGTGATGCGCGGTGCCTCGGCACTCGCGCAGCAGGACGCCACGCACCAGCGCAACCTGACTCGTACCCGCGCGACTCTCTTCGCCGGCGTACCGCTCAAGGTGGTCGCCACTGCCACCGAAACGGGTGGGAAGACCAAGCGATCGAGCGTCGAGATCACATCCGTCTCCGCCCAGGCCCCCGACGCCGCACTCTTCGTGTTGCCGAGCGGCTATACGATCAAGAAGAACGACCTGAACTTCTCGCTCTGATCGCCGTGACAAATTACAATCGTGATGATCCTTTTGTGCCGGGAATCAGCCTTCTTTCCCTGATCACGATGTGAATACGCCGGTGGGACGAGGTGTCATCGGGCGTTGGACAGCGCGCTCGCCAGCACCGTGTCGTGCCCGTACACGTCGTTGTAGTACCGCATCGTGCCATCCGGGTCGGCCACGGCCGTCTGGTACACGATCAGCACCGGGATCGGCCTTGGCACGCGCACGTACCGCTCCACGCCGGCGTTCATTGCCTCGGTGATCTTCGAGTCGGTCCACACCGGCTGGCTGCCGAGCACGTACTTCGCCATCGCCATCGGATCGCCGAGCCGCACGCAGCCGTGACTGAAGTCGCGGCGGTTCCGCGAGAAGAGTGAGCGCGATGGCGTGTCGTGCAGGTAGATGTCGTACGGGTTGGGCAGCAGGAACTTCACCTTGCCCAGCGAGTTGTCGTCGCCCGACTTCTGTCGCACCATCACCGACGTGCCGATGCGCGCGATGTTCGCGGGCGTGATCGGCACCACGCGACGGCCATTCGACGTCAGCTCATAGTTGTGCTTCGACAGGTATCCCGAATCGGCCAGCGCCGCGGGCCGGATCTCTTTCACCATGATCGACTTCGGCACGTGCCACATCGGGCTGAACACCACCTGCGTCATGTTCGCCGAAAACACCGGGGTCGCATTCGAGTCCGCGCGACCGATCACGACGTTCATCGACAGCGGATCCTGTTCGCCGCCCTGAAACCGTGAATAGGTGTGCAGACGATACTCCGGCAGATTCACCACCAGCGGATCGTTGGCGAACGCGCGCGGCAGCCAGCGCCACCGCTCGATCGCCATCGCGATGCGGTCGCCCCGACCTTTGTACTCGTTCAGCAGCGCGGCCAGCACCGGCGCCGTGAGCGTCCCCGTCACGCGGCCCTTTTTCAGCTTGCGATTCTGCCAGCGCCTGACTGCATCGGCCATCGGTCGCGTGTACACTCCGCGCACGGAGCTCACCGCGAAGCTCGCCGGCAGTTCGCCAAGGCGCACCAGAATCTGTGCGAGCCCCTGCGCGTCGGCGTAACGACCACCCGCCGCCACCGCTCTGGCCGGCGGCAACGGCAGACGCGCATTCGGATCGGCATCCTGCGCACGCACCACTGCCAGTGCCTGCACCAGCATCTGGTAGGCGCGCGTGTCCGGTTCGAGCGATGCAAAGGCCGCCGACACCGGCCCGCCCGCAGCGATGGTGCCTCGCACCGACGTGAAGTCGAGTGTTTCCGATGCCATCGACCACTCGGGATGCACCCGCGACGGATCCACGCGCCCCTGCCGGTGGACGAACGCGTGACGCGCCAGCGCGATGTCCATTCCCACCCCGAATAGTCCGTGCTCCGGAGTGCCACTCATCTTCACGCCGGCATCGAACAGTAGTTGCGCGTCCTGCATCTCCCTCGCTGACGACTCACGGTCGTCGAGCACATGACGAAGCGCCGCCAGCGCCACCTCCGACGGCCTCCCGTTCGCGGAGATCCAGCGCGGCGCACTGATCGAGTCCGCCATGCGTGCATCACGCACCGTACGCTGCACATCGGCGAAGCGTCCACCGTCGGACAGCCAGGGGTGCACGGCGCGCAACAGGATGACTTCGACGGTATCAGGCCGGGATTGTGCACCGAGCGCTGGGCAGACCAGTGCCGTGACGAAAAGAAAGCACGAAACTGAATGACGCGGAGTGATGGGCACGGGCGGTGGTGATTATTGGAGTCGTTCTGAACAGAATTACCGGGCGGGGTGCGAGATCCACACCCCGCCCGGCAACGGTACCCCACCGACCCTGCTTCAGCGCATCAGACCGGGAACAGCATCTCCCGGTACTTCGGCAGCGGCCAGCAGTCATCAGCGACGACCACTTCCAGCGAGTCGCAACGGTCGCGCACGGCGGCGGCGATATCGCTGCCCTCGGACGTCAGCAGCTTCCCCTGCGCCGTCGGGTCGTGGTGCAGCCCCTCGGCGCGCTCGATCACGCTCGACAGCGCGTCGCGGCGCGACTGCAGTTCCTGAATCATCGTGCCGATGTAGTTCGCCTGCGCCAGCTGCGGCACCACCGTGATGCCGGCCGTCACGGCGTGCGCCGCCGCACGGGCCAGTTCGCCGTAGTAACCGAACGCAGCCGGCAGGATCAGCGTGTCGACCATCTCCTTCAGCGTCAGCAGCTCGATCATCACGTCCTTCACGTAGCGCTCCATGCGGACGTGAAAACGACTCTCGAGTTCCGCATTCGACAAGATTCCGAGTGACGTCAGCGTCTCCCGCGACTGCGGTGTGATCAGCTGCTCCAGCGCTTCGGGCGTCTTGGCGAAGTTCGGCAGTCCGCGGCGCGTAGCCTCCTCCACCCATTCGGCGGAGTAACCGTTGCCTTCGAACCGCACGGCCTTGGTCTCGCGGAATGCCTCGCTCACCACGTTGAGCACCGCATCGTCCACCGGCATGCCATCCCCGATCAGCTGCCGCAGTTTCTCGGTCAGCTCCGAAATCGCTTCGGCAGCCGCCGCATTCAGCAGCATCACCGGGAACGCGATCGACTGCGACGAGCCCACCGCACGGAACTCGAACTTCATGCCGGTGAAGGCGAATGGCGACGTGCGGTTGCGATCGGTGTTGTCCTGCGCCACTTCGGGGAGCTTGGCCACACCCAGATCCAGCATGCGCTGCGCGGCCGTCTTGCCACCCGTGCGACCCTCGGCGATTTCGTCGATCACCTTCGTGAGCGTCTCGCCCATGAAGATGGAGATGATGGCAGGCGGTGCCTCATTCGCGCCGAGGCGGTGTTCGTTGCCGCTGGTGGCGATGCCGGCGCGCAGCAGGCCGGCGTGCTTGTGCACTGCCTTCTGCACCGCGGCAAGGAACAGCAGGAATCGGACGTTCTGGTGTGGCGTCTTGCCGGGCTTGAGCAGGTTGAATCCGTTCAGCTCCTGGCTGGTCGCGGCAATCGCCATCGACCAGTTGCAGTGCTTGCCCGACCCGTTGATGCCAGCGAACGGCTTCTCGTGCAGCAGCGCCTGCAGGCCATGGCGGAGCGCAACCTTTCGCAGCACCGACATCACCATCTGGTTGTGATCGACGGCGACGTCGGTCTCTTCGTAGTGCGGCGCCATCTCGAACTGGCAGGGCGCCACTTCGTTGTGACGGGTCGTGATCGGCACGCCGAGCTTGTAGAGCTCGTGCTCCACTTCCGCGATGCAGGCCTGCACGCGTTCCGGGATGCCGCCGAAATAGTGATCCTCGAGCTGCTGGCCACGCGGCGGCGGTGCCCCGACGAGCGAACGGCCACCCATCACCAGATCGGGGCGCATCGCGAAGAATGCCCGATCGATCAGGAAGTATTCCTGCTCGGTGCCCATCGTGGTGTAGACGCGTTCCACCCCCTTGTCACCCAGCACCTCGAGCAGCTCGATCGCCTTCTGCGAGAGTACATCGGTGCTGCGCAGGAGCGGCGTCATCTCGTCGAGCGCCTCGCCGTTATAGCCGATGAACACCGACGGCACGCAGAGCGTCTTCACGCCGGCGGTCTCGATGATGAACACCGGGCTGGCCGGGTTCCACGCGGTGTAGCCGCGCGCTTCCCACGTCGCGCGGAGTCCGCCCGACGGGAAGCTCGACGCATCCGGCTCCGACTGGATGAGCTGCGCGGCGGAGAAAGTCTCCAGCGGCGTCATGTTCTCGTCGAAGCTCAGGAACGCGTCATGCTTCTCGGCCGTAAGGCCGGTCTGCGGCTGGAACCAGTGCGTGAAGTGCGTCACCCCCAGCGCCATCGCCCATTCCTTCATCGTCTGTGCGACCACCGGCGCGATCTCGGTGTCGAGCTTTTTGCCGAGTCGGATCGAGGCGGTCAGCTTCGCGTACGCATCCGGCGGCAGCTTGGCGCGCATCTGCCGGGCGCCGAAGGTGAGGCTACCGAAGTACTCCGACGAACGCGGCGGCAGGCCAGCGTTGTCGGTTTGCATCGGTCGGGTGGCAATGGCCCGGAGAGCGGAAGCACGCGGCGTGTTCGACGAGATCATGGGGCGAGCGGGGAGAGAGTGAACGAAGTGCTACACGAGGCGGCGTGGACCAAAGCGTGCGCAATTCTCTGTCAGAATCTCAAATCTAACAGGTCACGACTCCAAAATCCGTAGGAATTCTGAATTCATGAATCCGGTCGCCTGCTGATTTCCCAAAAAACTGCCAAGGTAGAGTCCGGCAGTCAATCTGCTCGCTGCAGATAGCGAACCGCCTTACGCAAGGACGCTGCGCGTCCCGCAAAGGCACGAAAAAAAGATGAATGCAAGGCCGACGTGCTTCCCGCCAAGTCGCCGTCAGACATGAAAACAGGCGTTTTC
>JBBSCZ010000117.1:0-9887 GCA_038249795.1 Gemmatimonadales bacterium
CGCTCGCCAAGAATCGAGTGCGCCACACCAACAGCCCAGGCGAGCACGGCGGCAGCGATCAGGTAGGCGTTCATAGGCGCGGCGCCAGTTGTCGAGGGGATCGTGATGCCGTCTTGCGACTCGCACTGCCCGGAAGCTACCGAATCGTGACGCTCACCCCCAAACCGGAGCAGGCGTCCGCTTGCCGAAGCGTGCGCCGTGCCGGCTTCCTTACCGGGCGACCAGCGCCTGCTCGGACGTCCTCCGCGCTGGCACAGTGTCATCAACTGGGACCAAGCCCTTCCCCGCGCGCTGCCGGATGATGCCACGACGCGCAGAGTTCATTGATCGCCGATCCGAGCAGGGACACGGGCTCCCTGATCAGTCGGCCCTCCATCGGCAGGCAGATGCAGGTGCCAGAAAACCGGCTGGATCAGCTCCATGATCCTGGATTTCCTTACGATGAATTGCCTCACGGGTTTCTCCGCCGACAAGCACATGCGGTAGAATGCGCTTGGCTTGCAGAGCCGAAGAGGCGCTGGCGACATACTCCAAGGCGGAAGTCAGCAAATGTCACTCCGTGGTTTGCATCGAACTTCTGCAGTGGTGCTTGGAGCGTTTGCGATCATGCATCTGGCCAATCACCTGATGTCGCTCCACTCCGTCGAAACGCACATCGCTTTCATGGAAGTCGCACGAACCATCTATCGGCAGCCTGCGATCGAGTTCGTGCTTTTCGTCTGCGTCATCATTCAATGCGTCAGCGGCCTTCGGATGGTTGTCCGTGGATGGAGCACCAGGCAAGGCGCGGTGACATGGATTCAAGCTGTGTCAGGCGCATATCTGGCATCGTTTTTGTTGATCCACGTCACTGCGATTGTACTCGGCCGCGTCGCGTTGCATCTCGACACAAACTTCTATTTTGCCGCTGCCGGATTCTTCGTTCCGCCATACCAGTTGTTTTTCATCCCCTATTACTTCCTTGCGGTCGTCTCGCTGTTCACACATGTGGGATGTGCCTGCCATTGGTGGCAGGGTGGGGGCTCGCCAAGGCTCCGCCGCATGTCTTTGAGCGTGATGATCACGGCTGGCTGCATTGCAGGTGGTGCGATCGTTCTTTCGCTCGCAGGACGTTTGCAGCCCGTGACTGTCCCTGCCTCGTATCTGACGACTTTCGAACCATAGGTCGTTCGTCGGCGGCTGGCGGTCATGGAGACGGAATATCAATTCGCGTCTCGCCGACGCCGAAACACCAGCTGACGCTCCGCAGTGCCACCTCGCTGCCGCAGCACCAGTGCCCCCGACGCGCTCACCTCGCCCTGCATGAGCAGCGTATCGCGCCGCAGCCACCGCTTCCACACCCGCACCACACCGGCGCGGTCCACTTGGAAATGGTGCTCGGCGTTCGTGCCATCTGCCGCCCGGAACACCACCAGGTGCGCGCCGGTCAAGGGGTCGGTCAAGGGGTCAGAGTCCTTGACCGGGCTGATTCATGAGGTCAGAGCCGTTGACCTCTCCAGCGACAATGGTGCCGGCCTTCAGCAACAACTCGTGGCGTGAAAGCGCTTACCGATATTTCCCAATAAATGAAGCACTCGGCCCGGAGTAGTGGGCGGTGTATCGGGACCATGCACCGCTCGCGGAGACGAACACTGCACTGGTTTTTCGCTCGAGTGCGGCGACCTCAAGACCGACTACTCCGGTTGCCACATTGTCGCGCCGAGTCAGCCCGTTGCCCTTCGCTGTCAGATTGAACGTGCCACGTAGCCCTGCGATGATGGCTAGTCGATTGCGCGAGACCAATCGACTCTGCGCCGCGACGGTGGTGCCCCAACTCCCTGGCGACAACCACCCGATCTGTCCAACCCCGGCGTCGAGCATGAACCGGTGCGCCTGCTGCGCGTGCGCCGTCGTCGCAGCAAAGGCGAGCATAATGGTCGTCGCAGCGAGCCTCGCGGTCGATCGGTACAATCCATGCTGTGTCATCACGGTGCGCTGACTCATGTGATATTACTGACAAGTGCGACAATGAGTCGCACGGGTCACGGTTTGGGACAGCGCTGTTGCGGAAAGATTTGTCGCCACGCTGGAATGGGAGCTGGTCGCGGACAGCGACTTTGCCATCCGCTTAATGGCGTCGCGCGCGCTGCTGCCGTTCTTTGAATGCTGGTACAATCGGGAGCGGCTGCATTCGACCCTCGGGTGCGTGTCACCCAACACCTTCGAGCAGGACCTGACTCGCTGCCGGCGAGCAGCATAAACCTCGTGTCCACGAAACCGGGTCAAGTCCAGACTGACAACGCGTCACGAGAGCATAAAGCGCCTACTGCGTCATAACGCCTCCTGTTCGCGGGCACCCGTGAACGGGTGCAACGGTCCATCGATCAGACTTCCTTACCAGACGATCGTCTGCGGGTGCAGTCTCTTGGCCAGTCAGCGCAGCGCTGAGACGGCGCGTCGACCCGCATGACCTGACCACATGACACGTCCACGGACGATCTTAGACCGCGCTTCCGATCTCGTCAACGGTGGGGACTTTTCGCGTATAGCTTCGTCGCAGATGTGATACAATTGCCTTGATTCGTGTTGCCGTTACACTGGTCGACCAGATCGGTATCTGGAGCAGGCTTCAACGCGGCTTCCGGTGAACACCGGACGATCTTTACTGGCCTGTCACGACGCGAGCGAGTACAAAGAGATGTAACGAGCGCACGGCGTTGCCGTTCTCAGAGTCAGAACTTTTGCTGATTGCGCCCTAGGCTGACGCGGGGACGCTGTCCGCGATCAAGGACTCTGACCCCTTGATCGACCCCTTGCTCGGAGACTCGGCGTCTCCGTTATGTGTCGTGTCTTCCTCCGGCATCGATGGCAGGCGAGAAAACTGCACAAAACGGAGACTCGGAAGCTCGGAGGCTCAGATATTTCGATCAAGGGGTCCGATCAAGGGGTCAGAGTCCTTGACGAATAGATGGCGCCTAAGGGATTGGCGTCCTTGAACGATCAAGGGGACAGCGTCGACGAAGCGAAGTCAGATGCGCGGTTCCCAAAAAACGCCCTTGATCGCGGAGCCCTTGATCGCGACTGATGGGTCAGTTGCCGCCGACCCTCATGCCAGCGTGTTGGTCACTGCGGAGATCCTGATGCTGCGGTGACGGGTGACAGTGTTGCGAGCCGCCTCGCCGTGAGCACCGTCAGCAGGTGCTTCGGTCCCAGCTTTTCCCGTGCCACGTTGGCCGCCTGCTGGAGATCGGTGCGCGCGGCATCGCGGCGTCCGTTCGCCACATTGAGGTCTGCCGACACCATCAAGAGGTTCGCTTCGAGCGCGGGACGGCCGGCCTTGACGGAGTCGAGCATCGTCCGTGCACGCCGGATCGTGCGCGCCGCCGCGTCCTTCTCACCCGCCGCCAACTGGTACGCCGCGAGCAGTCGGAGGGAGTAGCTGATCTCCAGCAAGCTGCGCGGCGTCGACGCCTCGTGCACCGCCAGCGCAGAATCAACGAGGCCTCGGCCCTCGCTCACGCGCTGCAGGTGAATCAACTCGTCCGCCAGCCGCGACTCGGCCACTGCGGCGACGTAGTGTGTCGGTCCCAGTGTCTTGCGCACGATCTCGAGACCGCGGCGCTTGAGATCCGCCGCTCGCGCATACTCCCCGCGCCGACCCACCGATGATCCCCAGTTGATCAGGAGCAGGCCCAGGTCACTGCCCGTGCGCGCCGAATCGCGCGCGAGTGCCGCGGCCGCCCGCTCGAACGCCGAGTCGCTGGCAGCACCATTGCCCGCCTGAATGTGGCCGCCCGCCAGCGAGTTCTCCGCAAGAGCGAGCAGCGACCAGCGCGGCTTGGGACGAGTCAGTTCGCGTGCGACGGCCTCGCGCAGGAACGGCATCCCTTCGTCCACCTTGCCCTGGTGCACCACGAGGATCTGGCCAAGGGCGACGAGGCAGTGCGTGATGTCGCTGTCCGGTGGCGTGGGCATGGCCCGGTACCGCGCCAGCGCATTGCGGAACGCTGCGTCGGCCGAGTCGATCTTGCCTGACTCCTGCAGCATGTTGCCATACGACTCGATGTCACGCGCGACCTCATACGAATCCGGTGAGATGCTCCGCGCGTGGAGAATGCGCGCCGAATCGAAGAGGGCGAGCGCCACATCGAGTCGGTTGAACGTGCGATAGCTGTTGCCGAGCGTGAAGTAGAGGTCCGCCCGGGTGCGCGGATCATCGGGCAACTCGCTGGCCACGCGCAACCGCACCGAATCGATGGCCTCGCGCAACGAGACATCCTTGCCCCCGCGAAAGAGGCCCCACCACGACTGATCGGCCGAGCCGACGATGGCCTGCAGGTAGCGTGTCGGGACGCGCCTGCACCGGCTGTCCCTTCAGGTAGCGCAGAAGGTCCGCACTGAATGCCTCGACGCTGGCGTATCGCCGCGTCGGCTCCTTCCGCAGCGCCATCAGCACGATCGCATCCAGCTCGCCGGACAGCGTGGCACGCACTGAACTGGCGTCGGCAGCGCCACACGTCTTCGCGTGGTCGTCGGTCACCTCACCACTCGGAATCTTTGGCGGCTGCGTCGACAGGATGCGTAACGACTCGACTGGCGTCCGACCGTCCAGCTCGTACGGGGCGCCACCGGTCAGCAACCGGAACAGAATCATGCCCAGCGCATAGACGTCGGCTGCCGTCGAGATCGCTTCGCCCCGCGCCTGCTCCGGGCTCGCATAAGCCAGCGTGAGCGGGGCGATCCCGCCACGCGTCGTTTCGTCGCGAGCATCGTCCGACGAGAGCAACTTCGCGACGCCGAAATCGAGCAGCTTCACCGCGCCATCGTGTGTGACGAGGATGTTGCTCGGCTTGAGGTCACGGTGCACGACGAGCTTCGAATGGGCAAACTGGACGGCTGCGCAGACCTGCCTGAACAAATCGATGCGCTGTGGTATGGTCAGGCGATGCGTCTCGCACCAGTCATCAATTCGCTGGCCGGCGACGTACTCCATCACGAGGTACGGCACGCTGTCCTCCGTCGTGCCGCCGTCGTACAACGCCGCGATGTTGGGGTGGTCCAGCCCCGCAAGAATCTGGCGCTCCCGCCGGAAGCGCCAGAGACGCTCCGGTTGCTCGACACCGATCGCGAGCGTCTTGATGGCCACCTTTTTCGAGAACTGCGGGTCGGTGTGCTCACCCTCGAACACCACGCCCATGCCACCGCGACCGATCACGCGAGTGACGAGATACGCACCGAGCCGTTGCCCGATGAACGACGGCGCACTTGCGTGGAATTCAGCGAACGAGCCGAGCGCATTGCGGTCGAGGCGCGAATCCGTTCGTGCAGCGACGTCGAGCAGGGACTCGACCTCGGCCGCAACGGCAGCGTCGACGAGGACCAGTGCGTCGAGCTGCCTGCGGTGCTGGTCGGCAGGCAATTCGTGCAAACGGTCGAATTCAGCCGCGACATGTTCCCACTGTCCAGGATCGAGGCTCATCTTCGTCCGGTCAACGTGAATTTACAGGCGACCCGAGCACCAACACACGCCAAGTCGACGTCTGCTCCGTAGTCACGTCCCCCCCACACCGGATCGTCTCCACGCGCTCCCTATACGTGCCTTACAAAGCCGACAGCCACGCCGCGGCGTGCCGCCCACCACTGGGCCGGCTCCGCCCTTCGCACCAAGCGGAGCCGCATCAAGGGGTCGGTCCATCAAGGGGTCAGAGTCCTTGATCTACATCAAGGGGTCATCAAGGGGTCAGAGTCCTTGATCGATTGATCGGCAAATCTTGCCAAGAACTCTGACCCCTTGATGGATGAGTGCAACAAGGACTCTGACCCCTCGATGGATGAGTGCAACAAGGACTCTGACCCCTTGATCGGGGACCCCTTGATCGCGGAACACACACCGATTGCGGCATCATGGCTTCGCACACTTCAGATCCAGCGCTGCACCGCAGCAAGGCTGTCCGTAGGTCCCGTGTTAAAACAGATCTTCGCTTGCGGTGCGTTCTGATGGACCACATTGACGAGCTTCTCGAACAGCGGAAAATTCTTGCCGATCGTCCGAACACCCGCGCCGATCATGACGCAGTCGTAAGGTTGAGTCGCGAGCGCTGCTGCCACGGTCGCCTCGGAGGTTTCTCCGAGGTCAGTGAGACACAATGTCGCGCTGTAACCCATTCGATTGAGTGACTCGACGTCTGCGTTCAACCCAGCCGTCACCTTGCTGGCTGTCATTCCAGGGTACGCGGCGTAGTCCGGTTCTGAAAAGTCGATGAGATCCGGCTGCAATCCCACGATCAGCACCAGCTTTGATTGCGTCATGAGAGTATCTACCGAGGTGAGAGTGAATCGACTGCCGAGCTCGTTTACCTGCACCGATGCAAGACAGCTAAAACGATGGGGCCCAGGAACAGGCGGCGCCCGCATCAGGCAGCGTCCATGAATCCAGCGAAAGCCAGAATGTCCCGAGTGTCGCGCATCGGTGCAAGGGGTGTTGGCGGTTGCGTCATCGTCATGGGTGAGGCGCACCGGCGCTCTGAGTTGCTGCAGAGCGGTGACATTCTATCGTGCATATCATGCTGGGAGACTCCGGTTCGCTTCGCCACGCGGTGGCGCACTGACACACGTGCGACCGCACCGATCAAGGACTCTGACCCTTTGATCGCCGATCAAGGACTCTGACCCCGTGATCGCCGACCCCATGATCGCCCCATGATCGGACACGCTACCGCCGTGATAGGAGATTCCTTTATTCGTCAGGACATGCGTACCCGATCACGATACGTCGCCCCGACCCGCACCAGTGTACCGTCGACGAGTCGCACCTCCCAATCGCCATCAGCACGTGTCACCACCTCGCTGATCTCGTCTCGGCGCACCATCACGGAACGATGCACGCGCACCCAGTGCGCGGGATCGAGTTCGCGCTCGAGCGCGCGCAGCGAATGGCGCAACAGATGTCGGGCGCCCGGCGCGTGCAGGATGACGTAATTGTCGTCGGCTTCGATCCGCGTGACGGCACTGACAGGCACCAGCACTCGTCGGCGACCGTGGATCACCACGAACCGTTCACGCCAGCGCCTTCCAGGGCCGGATGCCGCGTGTGGATCGGCGATGTCGCCGCTGATTGGGCCACCGCCACCGCCACTGCCACCGCCAGCATCACCGCCGACCGCGCCTCTCGCACGTCGTCCAACCGCAACTCTCGCACGCTCGAGTGCGCGAGCGAGGCGCGCGGCATCGTAGGGCTTGAGGAGAAAGTCCACCGCCTCCACATCGAACGCCGGCACCGCCGCCGTAGGATCGGCTGTCACGAACACGATGAACGGTGTGATTTCGAGTCCTTCGGCACCCCGCGCCAGCAGTCGACGCGCAACATCGAAGCCGTCGCCGCCCGGAATTCGCACGTCCAGCAGCAGTATGTCCGGTGACAGCGCACGTGCCGCCCGCACTGCGCCGAGCACATCTTCTGCGTCGCCCACGATCGCCACGTCGTCATGCGCGGAGAGAAGCGACCGAAGCCGACGCCTGGCAAGCGGTTCATCGTCGACGACGAGTACGCGCAGCTTCCCTGATGCGACCTTCTCGCTCTGCTGCGCACTACTCGAGATGGTCATGCGAAGGCGCGGTCGGAGGAGTGCCACGGCAGATCGATCACAGCTTCCGCGCCACCCGCTGCGCGTGACTGCAGTGTGAAGGTATGCGCGCCGGGATACAGCGTGTCCAGCCGTTCACGCGTGTTGCGCAGTCCGATCCCCTCGCGGATGGGATCAGCGCCGAGCCCCGCCCCGTCGTCGCGTACGCGCAAGATCAGGCGACGCTCACCAGCCACGACGGAAACCTCGGCGTGCACCGTCACCGTGCCGGGCCCCGGCCGACGACTGATGCCGTGATCCAACGCATTCTCCACGAGCGGCTGCAGCAGCATGGTCGGCACCCACGCCGCATGAGCCTCCGGTGGCACATGATACTCCACGAGCAGGCGGTCGCCGAAGCGCATGCCTTGCAGATCGAGATACATCCTGAGGCGCGCGAGTTCGTCAGCCAGCGGATGTTCGGTCGACCGTCCGTCACTGAGGGTCGTGCGTAACAGGTCGCCGAGCGTGACGAGCATCGTTTCGGCCGCGTCGGGATCGTCGCGCACCAACTGCGCAATGCCATTGAGCGTGTTATGAAGGAAGTGTGGTTGCAGTTCCAGCGCCAACGCGTGCAGTCGCGCCGCTTTCAAGGCCGCATCGGATCGTTCGGCCTGCGCGATGAGGTGGAGCGCAATGACGCGCCGCCGCCATACCCAGTAGACGAGTGCGTAGACGGTGAACACGATCACGTTCGCGTCGAACTGCCCCATGAGATCGTCGCGTGAGCGAGCACCTCTCCACCCGAGTGCCCGCTCAGCCAGCAACAGCACCGGCACGAACGCCGCCAGGATCACGGCGGCCACGCCGAGCACCGCCGCGATCCGCGCCACCACGCGCACGGCTCCGTGTCGCAGGCGATGACTCTGGTCGAGCACACGCACGAGCAGCCACGCCCCCGTCACGAACGACGCCGAGCCGATGCTGCGCGACACGATGAACTGTGCGAGCGCCGTACCGCGCAGTTCGTCGCGCAAGGTGATGGCCGCCAACGCCATGACACCGAGGTGGAACAGCGAGATCAACGCCCATGCCCGTCGGTCGAGCGCGGGGCCGAGTACGATGGAATTCGAAGCGATGTGGCGCGGCATGAGCGATGCAGATTGGCGTGCGAGTGGTCGGGGTCAGGGTTGCAGCGCCGCGCCGGCGGCATCGCGGATGGCATCAGCCGCGCGGTCCCCACCGGCGTTGGTGACCGTGGCCACAGCAATGCCACGCTGTGGGTCGAGCACCGTCACCACATGAAAGGTGCCGGCACTTCCCTCGTGAAAATGCACCGTGCCTGCGCCATCGCGCTGCACGCTCCACCCGAGCGCGTAGTCACCCTCAGCTTCATGCAGCATGCGGATCGTCGAGGCGCGCAAGACATCATCGCGCCCGGCGAGACCACGCACGTGCAGCTGGAGAAAGCGCGCGTACGCGGACATGGTCATCGACAGGCCCCCAGCCGGGGCCAGCGCATCGGGTACGGCGATGATGCGGTCATCGGCGGGGTCATGCGGCAGCCACGCACGCCCGTCGGCCACGTGGCCCCACGGGGCCGCGCCGGCGAGCCCCGGCCAGCCGATGCGCACGGCGAGTGCGGGAATGCCAAGCCTGTCAAAGAGGCGCTCCTGCAGCAGTCGCTCCCACGATTTACCGGTTGCGCGTTCCGCCATGGCCGCCGCGATACCGTAGCCGCCGTTGGAGTACATGAACTTTCCGGGGCGCCCGGCAGGAGGTCGCAGCAGCACCCAGGCGGTAAAGGCCTGGCGCTGTTCGGTGCCGGTGCCGCGCCGCGTGTCGAGCGGCATGCCGAGAATCTCGTCGGGCGACGTGAACTCGGCGACGCCTGCGCGGTGCGTGAGCAGCTGACGCAGCGTCACCGGTCGCCACGCCGCTGGCATGCTGGCGGCGAGTTCCGGAAAGCTCGCACCGATCGTCTGATCCCAGCGCAGGACACTGTCCTCGACGAGCGCGCCAATCAGCGTGGCGGTGATCGCCTTGCTGTTCGAGCCGAGGTGGAAATGATCATCGTCGGTGACGATGTCGTTCGCGTTCATGCGGCGCACCCCGAAGGCGTGTGCGACCGGCGAACCCTCGAGCGTCACGAGCGCTCCCGCGACGGCGGGGAGGCGCGCTGCCACGCGCGCACGTCCCAGTTGCCGACCGAAGGGCGTGTCGGGCGGTGCAATCGGCACCGTCGTAGTCGAAGCGGATGCCGCCTGCTGGCAGCCACTGAACAACGTGACGAACGGGAGAGCCGCGAGTGAGAGCAGTGATCGGCGCATGATGACGGCGGGTGAG
>JBBSCZ010000118.1:0-9836 GCA_038249795.1 Gemmatimonadales bacterium
CGCTCGAACTGGGAGCCTCGCGCTTTGCGAGCGGAGGCCAGGTGCATGGCGCCGACTTCGCAGTGCACCAGTCGAACTGGCGGGGGTGGCTGCGGACGATGGACGTGGACGGACACGCCTGGATGCAGCCGGGCACGGCCGCCGCGGTGATGGTGGCGGACTGTGTGCCGGTCTTCATCGCGCATCCCTCCGGCGCTGCCGCCGTTCTCCACTCAGGATGGCGGGGCACGGTGGCGGGCATCACGGAACGGGCGATCGGCTGGTTCGCCCGCAGTGGATTCGGGGCGGGCAGCCTGCGCCTTCATCTCGGGCCCTCGATCTGCGGGAGCTGCTACGAAGTGAGTCCCGACGTTTTTGCGGCGGTCATGGGATCGGTCGTGGCTCAGGCCACTCCGGTCGACCTGCGGACGGCGATCGCCGACCGCGCCCGCCGCCTCGGCGTCCGGCAGATTTCGGTCAGCGAATGGTGCACCCGCTGCTCCAGCGACCAGCTCTTTTCCCATCGTGCGGGTGACACCGGTCGGCAGCTCGGGGTCCTGATCAGCCCGGGGTGACGTGAGTTTCGGAGAGACAGACGCTTGAACGCACCTGTCCCGAGGGTTATCATGAGCGGAGCATTTTGGTACTACACTGCAAAGTGTGGGGGCCTCCCCGCACTTTTTTGTTTCTGTAAGATTGCGTTTGAGAGGTCGGGAACGTGGCGGCACCCATCGCGGCAGCTGTGCAGCAGGTGGTGGACTCGGCGGTGACGGAGACGGGCTTCGAGCTCTTCTCGCTCACCGGCGGCGGCACCCGGAACCGGCCGTTGCTCGAGGTGCGCATCGATCGGCCTGACGGATCCAAGGTCACGATCGAAGATTGCGCCGCGGTGTCGCGCGCTATCGAAGCGGTACTCGACGGAAGCAGTCTGGTCGCAGAGACGTACAGGTTGGAGGTGTCGTCGCCGGGCATGGATCGCCCGCTGCGGCACGCTGCCGACTGGCGGCGGTTCGCCGGGCGCCGGGTGGCGGTCACGAGCGGCGCGCTGGTGGGAAGCAGGGTCGAGGGCATGTTGAAGGGAATCGACGAAGATGCGGTCGTCGAGACCGGCATCGTGCAGGATGACCAGGGAACGGAACACCGGGTGGCACTCGCCGACGTGAAAACCGCGCGGCTGGTTGTCACCTGGAATCGATAGAAGGTCGAGGCGATCGCTTTGGATATTCTGAACGCAATCAAGGAACTCACCAACTCCAAGCAGATGGATCGCGAGGAGCTGCGTGCGCTTTTGCAGGATGGCATTCTGGCGGCGCTCGGCCGGAAGTTTGGGCCGACGGTCGATGCGGAAGTCGAGATCGACGAGACGAAGGGTGAGATCCGCATCGTCCGACTGCGCACCGTTCGAGCGGAGGTTACGGACCCGGTCCGCGAAGTCACGCTCGAGGAAGCCCGCTTCCTCGACGAGACCTTCGAGGTCGGCGACGTGATGGAGACGCCCATCGAGTTCGCTGAGTTCGGCCGCACTGCCGTGCAGGCCGCGAAGCAGCGCATCCTGCAGCGCGTCCGTGAGGGCGAGCGCACGAAGATCAAGGATGAGTTCTCGGGACGCGTCGGCGACCTGTTCTCCGGTGAGGTGCAGCAGATCGAGCGCGGCAAGCTCGTGCTCATGCTGAACCGGCATCGTGAGGCGGAGGCGATCATCCCGTACCGCGAGCAGAATCATCGCGAGCACTACCATCAGGGCGAAACGATTCGCGCCGTGCTCAAGAAGGTCGAGGACACGCCCAAGGGTCCCCGCCTCGTGTTCAGCCGCTCCGATCCGTTGTTCGTGCAGGCTTTGTTCAAGCTCGAGGTGCCCGAGATTCAGCAGTCGGTGGTCGAGATCCGCGCCGCCGCTCGTGAGGTCGGTAGTCGGACGAAGATCGCCGTGTTCTCTCGTGATGACGCGATTGATCCGGTCGGCGCCTGTGTCGGTCTGAAGGGTGCGCGCGTGCAGGCCGTGGTCAACGAGCTGGGTGGTGAGCGGATCGATATCGTGCCATGGTCAGCCGACCCGGAGCGTTTCGCAAAGCTGGCGCTTGCGCCGGCCAAGGTCGCGCGCGTGTTCAGCGATGCGGCCACCAAGACGATCCAGGCAGTGGTCGACGAGGATCAACTCTCGCTGGCAATCGGTCGCAATGGCCAGAATGTCCGCCTGGCGTCGGAACTGACCGGCTGGAAGATCGATCTCTATTCGAGCCGCGAGTGGGTCGAGCGCACCGAAGGTGGTCCGGGCTTCGCTCCGCTGCCTGAGGAGCCGGTGGCCGATGTGCCCCTGTCCGCCCTCGAAGGGCTGTCGATGGGCACGGTCGCGGTGTTGGAAGCGGGTGGTTATCGCACTCTCAACGATATCATTGATCTTGAGAAGAACGATTTCCTGAAACTTCCCGGAATTGCGCCCGCCGAGGCGGATCGCATCATGGGGATTCTGGACGAGTTGACGACGGATGACGCGACCGACGAAGGCGGGACGCCAGTCGACGGAAGCGCAGTCTGACCGACTCCCCTGAGCGTCGCAAGCTGGCCGCGCTGCTCGGCTTGGGATTTCGTGGACGGTTGGTGGTGGTTGGCGTGGAGCAGGTGCGTGCCGAGGTGAAGAAGGGCACGGTGCAATTGGCCGTGATCGCCCACGACGCATCGCGGCACAGCCGCGAAAAGGTGCTCCCGCTTCTGCGGGCGAAGGGAATCGATGTCATCGAGGTGATGTCGACGGATGAGTTGGGCGCCGTATGCGGGCGCGAGCAGACTGCAGCGGTGGGGATTACCGACGCAGGGTTGGCGCGGGGCGTTCGAGCCATCGGGCTCGACACCGGGCGCTCGGAGTGACTTTCGGAGGCTGGGCTTGAGCAAGTTGCGCGTCGTGGATATGGCCGGCGAGTTTGAGATCAACGTGGACGAAGTGATCGTCCTGTTGCGCTCCATGGACGTCCCGGTCCTGAGCCCGCAGAGCGGGCTGACGGATGACCAGGTGTCACGGATTCGGGCACGGTGGGAGCGCGAGAAGCGCGTCCGCCTCGCCCGCGCCGCTGCACCGCCTCCTGCGGCTGCGCGTCGGCGTAAGGGTGCCGCTGCCGCCGTCGAGCCCGTGGTCACGACTCCCGAGCCTGACGCTGACGCGTTACCGGCCGAGAGTGCGGCAGCCGAAACTCCCGGTGCTCCAGGCGTTCGCCGCCGCAAGGCAGCGGACGTCGCAGCGCATCAGGCGATCATCGACGCCGCTGCTGCCGCGGAAGCTGAGGCCGCCGCTGCGGCTGAGGCTGCGCGCGCTGCTGCCGAGGCGGCTCGCGTTGCAGCGCTTGCCGCCGCCGCGCCGGTCGTGCACGTCGCGCCGCCAGCACCAGTTGAAGAGGCTGCGTCCGCCGATGAGGGTCGCGAACCGACCTCCACGCCGGACACCGCCTCCGCCGCACCAGCGCTGCCGGCGCCGTCGCGCCCTGCGCCGGTCGCCAGTGCGTCGCCGTCCACGCCAATGCCGCAGCCGTACGCCAGCGCTTCGCCGTCGACGCAGAGTGCTGGTGGTGCACCAACGTCCTCGCGTCCGCCGCTCCGTCCGGCGTCGGCCGGTCTCCCCGATCGCCCACGCGCGGCCGGTGCCGGTCTCCCGCCTCGCGGTCGCCCCGGTCAGGGTGGCGGATACAGCAGTGGTCCGCGTCCCGTCGCTTCGGCCACGCCGTCTTTCGGCGCACCGTCCGTTCGTCCGCCGGGTGGTGGCGCGCCACGTCCCGGTGGCGGACCGCCGGCTGCCGGTGGTGCCCCGCGCCCGGGTGGCGATCCGCGCCGTGGTGGTGGCAAGAAGGGCAAGCGCGGCTCGGTGGATCAGGCAGCGGTCGATGCGAACATCTCGAAGACGATGAGCGCACTGCGCGGTCCGGCACGTCGCGGCCGTCGCTTCGACGACTCCGCGTCGCGTGAGGAACTGGAGGCGTTCCGCGCGGCCGCCGCCGAGCGCGAGCGGACCACGGTGCGCGTCAATGAGTTCATCACGGTGTCGGAACTGGCGCAGATCCTGAAGGTCGCAGCGACGGAAATCGTCGGCTTTGCCTTCAAGCATCTCGGGTTGATGGTCACCATCAACCAGCGTCTCGACTTCGACCAGATCGAGCTGATCGCCGGCGAGTTCGGATTCCAGGCCGTGAAGGAAGAGGAGTATCAGGTCGAGGAAGAAGGTGACAAGATCGTCGACGCCGCCGAGGACCTGGTCTCGCGTCCGCCGGTCGTGACCATCATGGGGCATGTCGATCACGGCAAGACCTCGCTGCTCGACTACATCCGCAAGGCGAACGTCGTCGCAGGCGAAGCTGGAGGCATCACGCAGCACATCGGTGCCTACCACGTCAGTCTCGCCGGCGGCAAGACCATCACGTTCCTCGACACACCGGGTCACGAGGCCTTCACGGCCATGCGTGCGCGCGGTGCGCAGGTCACCGACATCGTCGTGCTGGTCGTCGCAGCCGACGACAAGGTGATGCCGCAGACCATCGAGGCGATCTCGCATGCGAAGAACGCCGGTGTGCCGCTCGTCGTCGCGATCAACAAGATCGACGCGCCCGGTGCTGACGCCGCCAAGGTGCGTCAGGATCTGCTGCAGCAGAACGTCATCCTCGAGGATTTCGGTGGCGCCGTTCTCGCCAGCGACATCTCCGCGAAGAAGGGCACGAACGTCGACCAGCTGCTCGACCAGATTCTGCTGCAGGCGGAAATTCTCGACCTCAAGGCCAACCCGGTGCGTCGTGCACAGGGCGCCGTGGTCGAGGCACAGCTCGATCCGGGCAAGGGTCCGGTTGCGACGGTGCTGATTCAGAATGGTACGGTGAAGGTCGGCGATGACTTCATCTGCGGCGTCTATTCCGGTCGCGTGCGCGCCCTGCTCGATGAGCGCGGAAAGATCGTGAAGTCTGCTGGCCCAGCCATCCCGGTGCAGGTGCTCGGCATGACCGGTGTGCCGATGGCAGGCGATCAGTTCGTCGTCGTCGAGGATGCCTCCGAGGCTCGCGAAATCGCGCAGCGTCGTGAGCGTCTCGAGCGTGAGGCACGCAGCCGTCGTACCACGAAGTCGTCGGTGTCGCTGGCCGACTTCATGGCCGCTGCGAACTCGGGCGAGAAGCGTACGCTCAAGATGCTCATCAAGGCTGACCAGGGCGGCCCGGCGGAAGCACTCGCCGACGCACTGCAGCAGTTGTCGAATGCCGAGGTCCAGGTCGAGGTCATTTCGCGTGGCGTCGGTGCGATCTCTGAAAGCGACATCCTGCTGGCCAAGGCAGCCGGTGCGATCATCGTCGGCTTCCATGTGCGCCCCGACAACAAGGCGCGCTCGGCGGCAGAACGCGAAGGCGTGGACATCAAGCTCTATCGCATCATCTACGAGGCGGTCTCCGACGTGAAGTCGGCGCTCGAAGGCATGCTGCGTCCGGAACAGCGCGAGGTCATCTTCGGCGAGGCCGAGGTGCGCGAGGTGTTCAAGGTGCCGAAGCTCGGTGCGATTGCCGGTTGCATGGTGCGCAGCGGCATGATGAACCGGCAGGGCAAGATGCGCGTCATCCGCGATGGTGTCGAAGTGTACGAGGGCAGCATTTCCTCACTGCGTCGCTTCAAGGACGACGTGAAGGAAGTGAAGGAAGGTTACGAGTGTGGTATCGCCATCGAGAACTTCAATGACATCAAGGTCGGCGACGTGCTCGAGTGCTTCCGCACCGAGGAAATCGCGCGCACGCTCTGAGGCGCTTGCTTCTTAACGTGGCCCCCTCGGTGCAGCGCACTGCAGGGGGCCACTGCGTCAGGGCCCTTGAAATCGGGCGTTCGGCGCACTGGAGAGACTGATGGCCGGCAACGAACGTCGCCCTGACCGGGTGGCCGCAGCAATACGGGAAGAGGTGGCACGCGTCCTGTCGCGTGACGTGCAGGATCCGCGCATCACCGGCGCCTTCGTGACCGTGACCGGTTGTGAGGTGTCCCGTGATCTCCGGACGGCAAAGATCTTCGTCAGCATCCTCGGTGATGATGATGCAAAGACGCTGGCGCGTGAAGGGCTTCACGACCTTGCACCGCAGCTGCGTGGTCCCGTCGGACGCGCCCTCAGGCTCCGTGCAGCACCGGAGATCTTCTTCAAGGTCGACGAGAGCGTGGCGTACGCGGCTCGCATCGAGACCCTGCTGCAGCAGATCAAGACACCGGAGGTTGAGGAGACCACCGATGATGCCGACGCCACGGTCGACACGACGAGCGCTGGCGACGATGACGACAGCCGCGACTGACGGACTGCTGCTGCTCGACAAGCCGGCCGGCATCTCCTCGCACGATGCCGTGCTGGCCGCCCGTCGCGCAGTCGGCGAAAAACGGATCGGACACGCCGGTACGCTCGATCCGTTTGCCACTGGCCTGCTCGTGCTGCTCACCGGTCGCGCCACGCGACTGCTGCCCTATATCCCGGGTGAGCCGAAGGTCTATGATGCCACGATCCAGTTCGGCAGCGAGACCGACACCGAGGACCCACTCGGCACCGTGATTCGCGAAGCGCCCTGTCCCTCCGAGGATGCGGTGCGGGCGGCGCTGCCCGCCTTCACGGGTGTCATCGAACAAGTGCCTCCGGCATACTCGGCCAAGCGGGTCGATGGACAGCGCGCGTACGAAGCGGCGCGTGCCGGGGTCATGCTGGATCTGAAGCCCGTCGCGATCACCGTGCACTCCTGGGAGCTGCTGGCGTGGCATGGCGATGCCTGCGACGTACGGATCGTCTGCGGTGGCGGTACGTACGTGCGTTCGCTGGCGCGTGACCTCGCGCGAAGGGTCGAGAGTGCCGCACACCTGCGCACCCTCCGGCGCGTGGCGGCGGGCGCCTTCGACGTGACGGCGGCTCAGCCGGTGCAGTCGCTCCGTGACGAGCCTCCGCACTTGCGCCCGCCGCTCGATGCTCTGCCGCACATGCCGCACGTCGCGCTGACGAACGAAGAGGTCCATCGCATCCGGCGCGGCCTCGACATCGCCATTACCGACGCGCCGCCGATGACGGGCACGCACGTCGCACTGATATCGGCCGAGCATGGAGGACTGATCGCGCTCGGCGAGCAGATCGGTGAGCGCTGGCAGCCGCGTGTCGTGATGCGCGATGCCTGAGCCGATCGACGCGTCGGGATTGCCGCCTGACGTCCGCAGGACTGCGGTGACGGTCGGCACCTTCGACGGTGTCCATCTTGGCCACCATGATGTGCTGTGCAATCTGGTCACCATGGCACGGGCCGCTGACATGGCCAGCCTGCTGGTGACGTTCGCACCGCATCCGAACGAGGTGGTGCGCCCAAGCGCCGTGCCGATGCTGCTCACCCCCGGCATGGAAAAGTTCGAGGCGCTGGCGACGATCGGCATCGACTACTGCGCGGTCATGCCATTCACTCGTGCCCTCGCTTCGCTCACGGCGGCAGAGTTCGTCCGACGGGTCTTGCGGCCACGGTTCCGGATGGAGGCGCTGCTGATTGGCCATGACCACGGCTTCGGCCGCGATCGGGAAGGGGGGCGCGCGCAGTTGATGGCGCTGGGTGAGTCGGATGATTTTGCTGTTCAGCGTGTCGACCCCGTGGCCTTGCCGGACGGCACGGTGGTGTCATCGTCGGCCATCCGAAAGGCGGTGGCGGATGGAGATCTCGAGAGTGCGCGGCAGGGGCTCGGTCGCCGGTACTCCATGTCGGGCATCGTGCAGCAGGGCGACCAGCGTGGGCGAACGATCGGTTTTCCGACGATCAACCTGGGCACGCCGCCGGCTCGGAAACTGCTCCCCCCGGCCGGAGTGTACGCAGTCATCGCGCAGACCCCGGGCGGAGCGTATCCCGCGATGATGAACCTGGGCGCCAGGCCGACCGTCGCTGACGCCCGGCAGACCGTCGAGGCGCACCTGCTCGACTTTTCCAGCGACCTCTACGGGGCCGCCGTTCGCCTCGACCTGGTCGCGCACCTGCGCCCGATCCGACGGTTCGACGGCCTCCCGGCACTGATGGAACAGCTCGCGCTCGATCGGTTAGCAGCCCGGACTGCGTTGACCCAGTTCGGCTGAACCGGCTAGGTTACACGGCTATGCGCACATCGAACGTCCTTCCCCTCTTCCGCTGCAGGGCATGAACAGTCTGCGGTCCCGCCTCCTGCTGATCGCCGCTGCCATCGGGCTTTCGGTCTTTGCACTTTTCCCGCGTGCCACGGTGGTGCGCGAGAAAGCCCCTGATGGCTCATTCATCGAGACCACCAGGCGACTCTGGCCACTCAAGTACGGTCTCGACCTGCAGGGCGGCATGCACCTCGCCCTCGAGATCGACGAAAGCAAGGGCGTGGTCGCCGACAAGAAAGACGCGATCGGCCGCGCACTCAAAACGGTCCGCAACCGCATCGACCAGTTCGGTGTGTCCGAACCGCTGGTGCAGCAGGCAGGCGATGATCGAATCATCGTCGAACTGCCCGGCATCGACGATCAGCAGCGCGCGCAGGATGTGGTGCAGCAGTCTGCCTTCCTGCAATTCCAGATCGTCGACAAGAGCAACGCGCTCGAGAAGTCGCTGCCGCGGTTGGATGCGGCGGTGCGGAGCCAGCAACTCGACGCCGCCACGAAAACGCCGTCCGCTGATCCCGCCAAGCTCTCCGCTGCGGCACCACTGAGCGGTCTGCTCACCAGCGATACGGCGAAGAAGGCGATCGTCGCCGGCAAGGTGGCCGACAGTGCTGCGGCTCTGGCTGCCGACACCGCAGCGAAGAAGGATGCCAACGGTCCGATCACCAAGCTGGTGCAGCCGGGTCAGTTTCCGGGGCAGTACTATGTGAAGGAGTCGGACGTCGCTCGGCTGACACGCTATCTGGCAAACAGTGTCGTGCGCGGAGCGATCGCGCCGGGCAAGGTGATCCGTTTCGACGCCGATACGGTGGCCGGCGCACCAGGGCAGGGTGCCTACCGCGCTCTGTATATGCTCGACAACAAGCCAATCATCACCGGTGAATACCTCACCGATGCGAAGCCGAACAGCGATCCATTGCAGGGCGGATTCATCGTCGAGTTCGAGTTCAACGCCGAGGGTGGCCGCATCTTCCGTCGCGAGACGGGTCGGCACATCAAGGACAACATGGCCGTCGTGCTCGACGACCGTGTCATGACGGCGCCGACGATCAATAGCGCCATTGGCCGCAACGGTCAGATTACGCTGGGCGGCGGCGGGCTGCAGCAGGCGCAGGATCTCGCGCTGGTGCTCCGCGCCGGCGCGCTGCCGGTGCCGCTCAAGGTGGCCGACATGCGCAGCATCGGCGCCAGCCTGGGGCAGGACTCGATCGACAAGGGCAAGCTGGCATTTGGTATCGCCATCGCGCTCGTGATCGTCATCATGGTGGGCTACTACCGCTTCAGCGGCATCATTGCCTGCGTCGCGCTCGCGCTCTACATCTTCTTCACCCTCGCAACGCTGGCAGGCTTCGGCGCCACCCTCACGCTGCCCGGCATTGCTGGCCTCGTACTCGGCGTGGGCATCGCGGTCGACGCGAACGTGCTCATCTTCGAGCGCATCCGTGAGGAGATGGACCGCGGCAAGTCCGCGCGTCTCTCGATCGACGAGGGCTTCAAGCATGCTCTCAGCGCGATCGTCGACACCAGCGTGGCCACGATCCTGTCCGGCGCGGTGCTCTACCAGTACGGCACGGGACCGGTGCGCGGCTTCGCCGTGACGCTGGTGGTGGGTGTTGCTGCCTCGCTGTTCACGGCCATCTTCGTGACGCGGACCCTTCTCCTCCTCTGGCTTGACCGCACCGGCGGCACGAAGCCACTGAGCATCTGATGCTGCGAATCTTTCACAACACCA
>JBBSCZ010000119.1:0-9741 GCA_038249795.1 Gemmatimonadales bacterium
GTTCCGCCCGTGCTGGCGCCGAGGGCAATCAGCTTGTGGGTCATCGAGAGGCCGGTCAGCCCGGGTGCGCTGCGGGCGATCGCCGGTGCACTGGTCACCGTCTCGGTGCGCTTCACGAGTTTGGCGCGCGACGCGGCGCGGATCGACTGCACCAGCTGGCGCGAGATGTCAGGCACCGACATCGCGGAACCCGGCTTCGCGATCACGTCCACCGCGCCAAGCGCCAGCGCACGAATGGCCGCGTCACTGTTCTTCGGTGTCAGCGAACTGACGATGATTACCGGCACGGGGTAGTGCTTCATCAGCTTGACGAGGAACGAGAGGCCGTCCATGCGCGGCATCTCGATATCGAGCGTGATGACGTCGGGCTTGAGCGTCACGATCTTCTCGCGTGCCACGTACGGGTCCACCGCCGTGCCGACGACTTCGATGTCATCGTACCGCGACAGCTCCTCCGTCAGCAGCTTCCGCACGAGGGCCGAATCGTCGACGACCAGGACACGGATCACGCGATGCCCGCCGCCGTGGCGGACAACTCGCTGACGGCATCACCCGTGCGCGTGAACAGTGCCAGCAATGCCTCACCTTCGTCCATCCTGAGACGCGTGAACGCCGTCTGCACCTCGCCATCGCGGGCGCGGAACGGATCGTCACCGGCGGGCACCGGCGCATCGAGGCGGAACACGGCCGCGGCACCATTGACCATCGGCAACACGTTACCCGTCACCACGTTCACCAGCTCACCGAGCGCATCGCGCTGCAGCTGCGTGTCGGGGGCGGCGGCGGAGCCCAGCATATTTTCCGCCAGCGCGGGCAGCACGCCAGCGGTCACGCCGACCACTACGCGGCCTTCGCCGGCGCCATGATACGTCACACAGAACGAAGCCTCGAGAGGCAGGAACTCGGCCCCGTCCGTGCTGCACGGCTCCGGAAAGAGCAGTGCGAGCGACTCAAAAGTCGAAGTCGCCGCTTGGAACAGGGATGTCGTTGCGGGCTGCAGCATGCGTGAGTCCGGTGACCTGGAGGATGGTATTGCGGAGCTGTTCAGGGGTGAACGGCTTGTGCACGATTTGCACGTCGAGAGCGCGCAGTCGCGCCAGACGGGTCTCACTGCTCTCGGTGCTGACGATGATCACGGCCAGCGCGCGCCACTCTTCACTGGCGCGAATGCGCGTGAGCAGCTCCTCGCCATCCATCACCGGCATGTTGATGTCCAGCAGCGCGAGATCGACCCAGTGATCCCCGAGCTGCTCCAGCGCCTCGACGCCGTTGCCAGCCTCGAACACCTCGCCCAGCGGGAGACCGCACAGTGACAGCGTGCGACGAATCATCGCCCGCATCACCGCGCTGTCGTCGACGATCAGCACATTCAGCATCATGACCTTACCTCGGGGAAGCGACGGCGGATGCGGCCTGGGCCGCCTGCGTCTCTGGCGACAGCACGCGCAGCGTGCCGTTGGTGCGTAAGTGGACGATTCCGTTCGCCACGACCACCGACATCGTGCGCGACTGCTGCACGCCACCGGTGTCATCGGCGTGGATCAGCACACCGTTCTTCCAGAGCAGCTTGCGCAGTGTGATCATGTTGCGCTTCCCGATCTGAAATGTGTCGTCCGCATCGGTGCGGCCCGAGAACGAGCCACCGGCGACGGAGACGGTCATCCGTTCCTTGCGTGCACCGAGCCGGTAGCACTCCTTGAACAGCAGCGGCACACCGGTGTCGACGAACATCGCCGGCTGAGCCTTGGCCTTGGCCTCGTCGATCTGCGAGGACGGCAGCATGACGTGCAGCATGCCCGCCACCTGCGCCACGGGATCATGCACGATGATGCCCAGGCAGCTGCCGAGTGCGTAGGTGATGAGCGTCGCATCGGGTGCGTTCGTGACCTTGAGATCGGCCATGCCGATGATCACGGGCTTCACGGGTGCCGTGGTGTTGACGACGCTCATTTCGCGTACACCGCCGGCTGCACGTAGCGGTACTTGTGCTCGATGGCCGTAAGGCTTTCCGAGTGGCCGATGAAAAGGTGGCCAGCGGGTGCGAGCAGTGTGTGAAACCGGTTCACCAGTCGTGTCACTGTCGTCTTGTCGAAGTAGATCATGACATTGCGGCAGAGGATCACATCGAACGGACCCGACATCGGCCAGTTGGCCATCAGGTTCAGATGGGCAAAGCTGATCGGCGCGCGAAGGTCGGCCGTCACCGTGGCCGAGCCATCAGCGCCGGCGGTGAAGAACCGCTGGCGGCGCTGCGGTGACACGTCGCTGAGCTGCTGCGCCGAGTAGCTGCCGCGCTTCGCGGCCGCCACCACCTGCGTGCTGATGTCGGTGGCCAGGATGCGGAAGTCGTAGCGGGGCGGCAGCGACTCGCGCAGCAGCATTGCAAGCGTGTACGGTTCCTCACCGGTGGAACAGCCGGCGCTCCAGATGCGCAGCGGCGTGCCAGCAGCGAGTGATGCCGGGAGCACCTGCTGCAGCAGATAGTCGAAGTGCGCCGGCTCGCGGAAGAAGTCGGTCTTGTTGGTGGTCAGCAGGTCGATCAGCTTCACGAGCTCCTCGCCGTTCTCCTGCTCGACGGTATCGAGGTAACTGCGGAACGACGTAATGCGCCGCTCGCGCAACCGCTTCGACACGCGCGATCGTACGAGTCCTTCCTTCCCGGCCGGAATCGCCAGGCCGGCGCGCTCGTGCGCAATGCGGCGCACTCGCTGAAAATCGTCGGCCGAGAGTTCCGGCGCGTGGCCGATCGAATCGGGGCTGCTGAGCGTGGTCATGCCGTGGGCGGGGTGGCGGGTCGTGCTGGTGGCGGTGCGATGCGGCGACGACGATGTCCCGGGCAGCGGCGTTCCCGCCATTGGCCATCAGGACCTCCGCGTCACTCAGGCGAAGTGTGAGGCGCGCGAACTGCTGCGCGCCCTGCCTTCAAGCTCCCTGCGACATGGCGGGGAGTGCGGCAAGCGCCGTCATTTCCTCAGTCGACAGCACGCGCTCGATGTCGAGCAACAGGCGCAGACGACCGTTCGACTTACCAAGGCCCAGCAGAAACTCCGTGTGGAATTCGGCGCCGAAGTCAGGCGTCGGATCGATGTCGTCGGAGGCAATGCTGGCGACCTCGGAGACCTTGTCGGCCACCACACCGATCTGCACGCCACCGACCTGCACCACGATCATCACCTGTTCCGGCTCGGTCGCGGCGGGCATGCCGAACTTCTCGCGCAGGTCCATGATCGGAATGACCTTGCCACGCAGATTGATCACACCGCGAATGTACGGCGGCGTCCGCGGCACGCGTGTGATCGGCATCATGCTGATGATCTCCTGCACGCGCAGGATCTCGACGCCGTACTCTTCACCGGCCAGGAAGAACGTCAGGTACTTGCCGCCAAGCGTGTTCACCGGGCGTTCGATGGTGCTGGTCATGCCGTCTCCAAAGTGTCAGAGGTGCGTGCGGAGTCGCGCATCGCGTATCCGCTGGAAGTGTCGTCGCAGTCACGAGCGAGCTTGAGGTCAGGTACGCATTGCTGCATCAGGCGGCGTTCAACAGCCGCGGGCGCGTATCGCCGCTGCGCGCCAGTTCCGTCATGCGCGTCACGTCGATGATCAGCCCGACCCGTCCATCGCTCAGGATCGCACCGCCGGAGATGCCGGGGATCTCGCCCACGCCATCGCCGAGCGTTTTCGCCACCACCTGCTGCTGTCCGAGCAGTTGATCGACCAGCAGCGCCACGCGATGTTCGCCGTCGCCGATGATCATCAGAATCGCCTCCGCAGGATTCGTGACCGCCCGCGGAATGCCGAACAGCTGGTGCAGGCGCACCACCGGCAGCACTTCGCCACGCAGCATGACGACTTCGCCAGTGGGCGGGATCGTGGACAGCATGGCGGGTTCGGGGCGGAAGCTGAGCGCGATGCTGGTCAGCGGCACGATGTAGCGTTCGTCACCGACACGCACCAGCATGCCGTCCGTGACGGCGAGGGTGAGTGGGAGCCGGATCTGGAAGATCGTGCCCTGGCCCAGCACCGACTGGATGTCGATGCGGCCGCGGATCGACTCGATGTTGCGTCGCACCACGTCCATGCCCACGCCGCGGCCCGAGATGTCGGTGATCTGTTCGGCCGTGCTGAAGCCCGGCGCGAAGATCAGCGCGTTGATCTCGGATTCGGTGAGCGCATGATTCGGCGAGACGAGTCCCTTCTCGAGCGCCTTCGCCAGGATGCGTTCGCGATTCAGGCCGCGGCCATCGTCACGCAGCTCGACGATCACACTGCCGCCCTGCTGGAAGGCGGCGAGCTTCACGCGTCCCGCGCGCGGCTTGCCGGCCTTCTCACGGTCGGCGGGAGCCTCCACGCCATGATCCACCGCATTGCGCACCATGTGCACCAGCGGATCGGCGATCGCATCGACCATGTTGCGATCCAGTTCCGTCTCCTCGCCATCGGTCACGAGCTCCACCACCTTGCCCGCCTTCAGTGCCACGTCGCGAACGAGGCGCGTGAGCTTCTGGAAGGTGGACTTGAGCGGCACCATGCGCATCGACATGCTGAGATCCTGCAGCTCGCGCATGATCTTGCCGGCTTGTGACACCTTCTTCACGAGATCATGCTGGCCCACTGCAGTCACCGCCGGATCGGCAGCGATCATGGACTGCGCAATCACCAGTTCACCGACCATGTCGATCAACCGGTCGAGTCGGTCGGTGCGTACGCGCACCGACAGGTCGGCCTCGGACTTGTTGGCGGTGCGTGACCCGACGCCGTTCCGGCCGCCGTCAGCGGTCAGCGCCGCCGGTGAGGTGACACGTGCCCCCTCGCTTTCTGCGCCAGTGACGGTCGCAGTTTCAACGGTGGCCGTCGCCGACGGTGCCAACGCGGCATCGGTGACGAGCGCTGTACTGCGCGTCTCGATGCCGGCCAGCACCGCATCGACATTCAGCAGATCGTGCATCAGCGCCGCATAGTCACTCGGCAGCGTGATCGTCTCGTGCGAGTGGACCGACTGTTCGACGGCATCCAGGAACTCACCGAGCACGTCATTCGAGCGCAGCGAGAGGTTGGCTACCGCCTGTGTGTATGGCAGCTCGCGGTCACGCACGCGGCTGAGCAGAGACTCGGCATGGTGGGCGAACTCGGCGAGACGATCGAGACCCATGAACGCTGCCGTGCCCTTCACCGTGTGGAAGGCACGGAAGACGGTATTGATCGCCTCGATGTCCTCCGGATTCGCCTCGAGCTCCAGCAGCGCCGCTTCGGCGCCCGTCATCGACTCGCGGCTCTCGATGATGAAGTCGCCGAGCAGCGACAGATCGGCGTCGTCGGGAATCATCCCGCCATCGAGCGCCGTGAGATGCTCAGCCGGCGCTGGCACATCGATCAGTGTCGCGACCATCACGGGTGCCTGGATCGGTGCGGCGGTGCGCGGTTCGGTGGCGCTGGGGTGCGCGGCCGGCGGCTCAGGGGCGACCATCGCTTCCTGCAGCGCATCCGCGTCACCCGGATCGTGCGAGATCGCGATCAGGTCTGCCTGCGTAATGCGCGGCTCGTTGCGATTCGCCAGCTCCGACGCCTTGATGGCCGAGTCGATCGCTTCGCTGGCCTGCGTCAGCAGCTCGGCGGGATCGCCACCGGCACCCAGCAGGATCAGGTTGAGGCAGGTCGCCGCATGCTGCGCATGTGCGCGCACCTGCGTCGTGGCGCTCGTGTCGAAGACGGCAAATTGGCGCAGCGTGTCACGCAGCGCCTTGATGTCTTCGTGCTCAGCCGGCTCGAGCTGGACGACGATGAAGGCCGCATCATTGAGTTCCGCCGGGATCATGTGGTGACACGGCCCGGGTGGAGGGAGTGCGACGGTTCAGCCACTGGTCGATCCGCGCCCGACGAGTGCATCGGCGAGGGCCTGCCGCGTCTCGGCGTCAGCCAGCGTCGCATTCGGGTCGAACGAGTGCGCGTCCTTCTCGGCACGTGCGGCCACCACGCTGAGTGGCTCGGGCGCCTGGCTATCGCCGGCCTGGTGATCGAAGAGGTTCGCGATTTCGCTGAGTCGTGTCTCCATGTCGGCGAGCAGCGACTGCACGTGCATGATCTGCTGCGACGTGATGTCCTGGAACTGCATGTGTCCCATGACGGCGAAGAGTTCGTCGCGGAGCTCGCCCCGGATGGCGTGGCCCTTGTCGGCATCGGCCAGCACGTCCGCGGTCTCGAGCTCGTCCACCTTGGCGATGGCGCGGTCGAGGGCATCCATGATGTCGAGGGCGGCCTTGCCGGTGGCGGACGACACCTCGTCGAGCTTTTCGTTGGTGTGCGCGAGGCGCTCGCTCGTGGCGGCACGGATGTGCTCCCGACCGGTGCGGATCGAGGCGAGCATCGAGTGCACCTCACCCATGGCGCGCACGAAGAGCGCGGGGAGGAGCGGGAGCACACGATCGGTGGCTCCGATGGCGGCGGCGGCGGCAGCGGTGCTGCCGGCAGCGCCGGTGTCGGATGGACGACGCGGTGCCAGCTCGCCCAGCTCGGCGTCGAGCAGGCGGAGCGTGGAGGCCGTGTCGTACATGAGGTCTGCTGCGCGTTCGTTCGCCATGGGGTCAGGCCGCCGGTGTGACGATGAGACTCTCGATCTTTTCCTTGAGCACCTGGGGCGTGAAGGGCTTCACGATGTAGTTGTTCACGCCGGCTTCGAGCGCCGTGATGATGTCTTCGCGCACACTGCGCGCGGTCACCATCAACACCGGCACGGTGCGGCCATCCTCGCGCTGCCGGAGCGCCTGAACCAGTTCCGTGCCGGACATGTTCGGCATGTTCCAGTCGGTGATCACGAATTCGATGGAGCTGTCGAAGCGCGCGAGCGCCTCGACACCGTCGGCAGCCTCGACGCAGTTGGTGAACCCGATGCGCTGCAGGGAATTGACCACGATCCGGCGCATCGTTGCTGAATCATCCACAACCAGGAACTTCATTGTCGCGTCTCTGCCGTTGACGAGTGAAGGACGGGCGCGGTGGCGCGCCAGACCCGGTCCAAGTGACGGCGACGGTGCCGTCCTGCCTGCGAGTCAGGGTGCTCTCGCGTACGAGTCTCGTCAGGTCGCGTCGTGGCTTGAGTGCGATGTGTCGAGCGCGACGCGCAGATCGCTGCGCACACGCAACGACGGGCCGTGCAGCGTTGCTGCACGGCCCGTCGATTCACAATTGCAATTGTCAGTGGTGCACCCGCATCGTGGACCGACTAGATGTCGCCGCGCTGCAGGATCCTCTTCGCCACTTCACCCGCCATCTCGGCGGTGTTGTAGGCACCCATCATCACCCGCTGCTTCACGTCTTCGACACGTTCCGTGCTCGACGCAGCGCGCAAGGATGTTCCTGTCGACATGGCCCGGGCTTCGTCACTGAACGACACGGTGTCCTGTTTCGGACGATCCGGCGTCGGGGTTACGGACTCGGTCCGCCTGGCAGCAGCATTGCGCTCCGACACACTTGGCCTGACGCCATTGAGTGCATTCGGGTCAATCCCGCCTTTTCCGTTGATCTGCATGGTTGGTTACCTCCGAAGGGAGGGTATCGGCGTAAACGTATGAAACTTTAGTAACCTGCTCATCGAGGTTTCGTAAAGTATGGCGACTCGGCCTGCTGTTCGGAGGTCTGCTCGATTTCCTGCGGCACACTGAGCGGTGTGGGCCCCGCCGGCGGGGACGGCGGCTGCGGGCGCGGTGGGGCGCGATGCGGCAGGTCCGCGAGCGGGACCGGCCGGAGCGGCACCGCCTGGTCGCGCAGAATGGCCAGCAGCGAGAGACCGGCGGCCAGCAGCACCGCCGAATCTTCGCGGCAGGACGCACCGCGTACATCGATCGCACGGGTCCAACGTGGTGTCAGCACAGGGCGGTAAATCGGGGAAGGCTGTGACATCGTGTCATTCGACGCACCACCGTATCTGAAGCAACATGAGTTGCTGGCTGACGATACGACGTGTCCCATCCAGGACGAGCGCGCCGTGCGCCTCAGAGCACTACGTCGATCGTGGTCGGCGGCGTGCCCTGCCCGTACTCCTGCGCGGCCTGCGTGCGGGCGTCGAGCACGGCCATCTCGGCGGCCGCCTGCGCACGGGCGCGCTGTGCGACGGCGCGGGTGTCGAGCCCCGTCGCAATGCTGCCGCGTGCTGCAGCGGCGAGCCGGTCCGCGAGCGCCGGGCGTGGCGGCGCGGACATCGCCTGCCGCAGTGCATCGATGGCGGCAGCAACGACGATGCCGCGCTCCTCGAGGAGCGCGGCCAGCGCCGCATCATCACCGGCGTCGATCGCCTCGGTGGCAGCCAATGCGAGTGCGTCGGCGTGCGTGAGCAGATCGAGCGCCGCCTGGTCCGCCGGCGCAGCCTCCGGGCGCATGACGCTCAGGCCGAGGCCGCGAGCGGCGTCGCGTTTGCTTCCTCGAGCTGGCGGGCTGCCTCGGAGAAAGCGGTGCTGAGCGTGTTGACGATCCCGATGAGGCGACCGAGCCGGATCGCATCGCGCTTCATGCCCACGTCCAGCAGTTCGCCGAGCAGGAAGCTGTAGAGCATCGAGAGATCGCCCGCGATGGTGCCGCCGCGTTCCAGGTCCAGCGTTCCGAGCAACTCACTGACGATCTCCCGCGCCCGGCCCAGATTCTCGACACGCGGCTCGATCGCGTCGTTCCGGATGGCGGTCTGCGCGCGGCGCATGACGACTTCGAGGTGCTCGAACAGCAGCACGGTAAGGCGGGCCGGGGAGGCGGAGAGCACCTGCATCTCACGGTACTGCGTGGCGCGTGATGGGTAGGTCACGGTGAAGTATTGCGGTGAGGGTGTGTACTGGCTCGACGTCAGCGCGAGCTGGTGAGGCCGGTCATCGAGGCCGTGAGCGCATTGCCCTGCTGCTGGAGCCGGTTCATGGCCACTTCCATCGCCGTAAATCGTGCGACGAGTGCCTCGCGCCGTGCGTCCACGCGGGCCTGCGCATCGGTGATCCGTCTGTTCAGTGACGTGCTGGCGTTGCTGATGCTGCTGAGCGCACTGGTGATCGTTCCATCCACTGCACGCGTGGCCAGCGAACTGGCCTGTGACATCGCCTGACCGATACCGGCGCTGCCGAACAGCGCCTGCACCCCGGACAGATCGGTGTTGAGCGCCGAGCGTATCGACGTGTCGTTGACTTCCACGGTCCCGGAGCGCGTGAGCGTCATGCCAGCCAGCGTGCCGCGGCTGAAGGCACCGCCGGCGGCAACCTCGGTGCGGAGCGCCTGTGTGAATGTTCCGAGCATCCGGCGCAACGCGCTGTTGCTGCGCAGCGGCTGTCCATCCAGCTGCTGCCCTGCGGAGAATGAGACGATGTCGTTGTAGGCCTTGGCGAAATCCTTGATCGACTTCACCGACGCATCGAGATCGCGCGTCACGGTGAGATCGATCTCGGTGCCCACCTCGGCCTGCAGCAGGTTGATGGTGACGCCATCGAGCGCATCGGTCACGGTGTTGGTGGGCCGCGTCAGCAGCACGCCATCGACCTTGACCTGTGCATCGGAACCCACTGCCATGGCGCGCGCACGACCGACGGTCTCGGTGCCGAAGCTGCCGAGCAGCGCCTGCGGGGCACCACCGAGTGCGGGCGACACCGACATCGAGAGGCGCAGACGCGACTCACCGCCAGATCGGTCGTTGAGCCGCAGCCGACCATCGCCATCGAGCGTGGCAACGGCGGGGCGCGTACCGCCGCCAAAGCCGTCGGTGGAATCGTTGAGCCTCGA
>JBBSCZ010000120.1:0-9726 GCA_038249795.1 Gemmatimonadales bacterium
CGCGCGCCGCGCAAGCGATTCACCACCGAGGAAGTCTGGCTCCATCCGAACGGCAAGGTGGCCTACCTCGGCTCCGGCAGCGGTGGTGACCTGTTCTATACGCTCGACATCTCGAACCCGGCCAATCCGATCGTCAGCGACAGCATGGTGCTCAACACCCGTCGCGTGAACGACCTGATGACCGACGAGGCCGGGACGGTGCTCGTCAGCACGCGCGAAGGGGCCAGCGATCGCAAGAACGGCATCGTCATCAGCAGCCTCGCCGATCCGCTGCATCCGGTGAAGATCGCCGAGTTCACCGAAGGAATGACCGGCGGCGTACACTCGGCGTTCGTATACACGCAGCCGAAGTACGGCACGCATGTGTATGCCACGAACGATGGCACGAACGAGCTGAACATCATCGACATCACCACGCCTACGACCCCGAAGCAGGTGGGTCGCTACCGTGCGCCCGGTCCGAATGCCGGCGGCGCGCTGCATGACGTGGATGTGCAGGGCGGTCTGGCGTACCTCAGCAACTGGAACGAGGGGCTGATCATTCTCGACATCGGCAATGGCATCAAGGGCGGTTCGCCGATGAACCCGGTGCTGGTGAGCCAGTACAAGTACGACCTGAACGACCTGTATCGTCAGGTGGAGCTGGCCGGTGGACCGGGCTTCATCCGCGGGACGCACACGGCGTGGCGTCACAAGAACTACGTCTTCATCGCCGATGAAGTATTCCCGTCGAGTGGTGTGCAGGGCGGAAAGGATGCGTCGGTGGGCCGAGCCTACGGTCGTCTGCAGGTGGTGGATGTCTCCGACTACGCGAACCCGAAGTCGGTGGCGTTCTATGAGCCGGAGTATGGCGGCGTGCACAACATCTGGATCGCCGGAGACACGCTCTACATGGGCGCCTACAACGCCGGTTTTCGCATCTTCGACATCAGCGGCGAATTGCGCGGCGACCTGCGTGCGCAGCAGCGCGAGATGGCGCACCTCAACACGGCCGACATGGAAGGATTCGTGAAGAACAGCGCGATGACCTGGGGTGTCGTGGTGCGCGATGGTCTGGCGTACGTGAACGACATGTACAACGGCCTCTGGATCGTGCGCATGCAGCCGAAGCGCGGCATCACGCCGTGACGCGCGCCGGTGTGAGCGCGGTTTTGCATCGCACCATCTTGCGCGCCTTGCGCATGGTGGCGGTGCTCGGTGCGCTGTCGAGTCCCGCTGTCGCACAGTCGAAGGCGCGGCCGGCGGCGACGGCACCCGTCTTCCCGACTGCCACGTACACCATCGCCGTCGCATCGGAGGGCACCGACGAGATCACGATCATCAACTTCGGTCCGGGCGGCGCCACGGTGCAGGCGAAGGTGCCCATCGGCCTGAATGCCACCGATCCCGATGGGCCACATGGTGTCGCGACATCGCCTGATCATGCGTTCTACTACGTCTCCACGGCGCATGGCACGCCGTATGGCAGCCTCTGGAAGCTGCGCACGCGTGACAACGCGGTGGTTGGTCGCGTGCAGCTTGGCAACTTTCCCGCCACCGCTCAGGTCACGCCCGAGGGGCATCTCGCCTTCGTCGTGAACTTCAACCTGCATGGTGCGATGGTGGCGAGCGACGTGAGCGTGGTGGGTGTGGAGGACATGGTCGAGCTCACGCGCATCACGACCTGCACGATGCCGCACGGTTCGCGGCTCAATCCGCAGGGCACGAAGCACTACTCGGCCTGCATGATGGACGACCTGATGGTGGAGATCGACGTCGGTACGCTGGCCGTCGCGCGTCACTTCACGCTGACCAGGGGTCAGGAGATGGGGATGCCTGGCGCACCGGCCGCACGCACTGGCGGCGACGCGCACGACATGTCGGGCCATGGCATGACCGCGCCAGTCGCTGGCGATCCTTCCTGCTCGCCGACCTGGGCGCAGCCCAGTGCCGACGGCGGCAAGGTGTACGTGGCCTGCAATCGCACCAGCGACATCGTCGAGATCGACGCGGCCAGCTGGCAGATGCTGCGTCGCATCCCAGCCGGCGCGGGTGTCTACAACCTCGCCGTCACGCGCGACGGCACGAAACTGATCGCCACCAACAAGCGCGATCAGTCGGTGAGCATCATCGCGCTGCCGAGCGGTCGCGAGCTCGCACGAATTCCGACCAAGCGAAAGGTGGTGCATGGCGCCGTCGTCTCGGCCGACGACAAGTATGCGTTCATCTCGGTGGAAGGCATCGGCTCCGAGCCAGGGACGGTCGAGATCATCGATCTTACCACGCTGAAGACCGTTGCCACCGTGGACGTCGGGCAGATGGCCGGGGGCATCGACGTGGTGCGGTGATGGAGCGCGTGCCTCCTACCCTCAGCATACCGATCATGCGTGCACCGGTACTTCCGAGCGTCCGGCTGCTCGTGGCCGTGGCCATCTGCCTCGCGTCGGCCGTAGTGTGTACGCTCCTGGTCACCCAGCCGCGCTGGCTGGGGCTGACGTTCGAGAACACGGCGGCCGGTGCGACGCTCCGCATCGCGGACACCGATGCGCTGAACCAGGCGCTCGGCATTCGTCCGGGTGCCACACTCGTCGCGATTGCGCCCGCAGGCGGCAGCGCATTGGTGCTCGAGCCGCGGGACCTGCTCGAGGAGCCTGACTTTCTCGACACTTGGGCCGAGGAGGATGCATTCTACGGTCGGCAAAGCGTGCTGGCGGGGATGCTCGCTTCGCCGGCCGTGACACTGACTTTGCGCGACTCGGGAGCGACGACCGTGCGCAGCGTGCAGGTCGCGCCGCGCACACGGCCACTGAGCAGCCTGCCGCTGATCTACTGGCTGCAGCTGCTGTTCGGTGTCGCGGGATTGATCATCGGCACCTGGGTGTGGGCGTTGCGCCCCGCCGACTGGGGACCACGTGCGTACGCGCTGACGGGGCTCTGCTTTCTCATCTTCGCGCACGCCGCAGCGATCTACAGTGCGCGTGAGCTGGCGCTGCCGGGCACACTCTTTCGTGCGCTGAGTGCCGTGAATCACTTCGGCGCCATTCACTTCGGTGCCGCACTCTGTGCATTGTTCCTGGTGTATCCGCTGCGACTGACGTCATCGCGTGTGCCGGTCGGCGTCGGCGCGATTGCCTTTGTGTGGTGGGTGGCGTGCGTTGCGCGGCTGGCGCCCGACCAGAACTGGGGCTCGCGATTCCCCGTCATGCTCGAGATGCTCGGCGCGATCGGGCTCTCCGTGGTGCAGTGGCGTCGCACACGTGGGGATCCGGCGGCACGCGCAGTGCTGCGCTGGTTTGCCGTCAGTGTGCTCACCGGCTGCGGTGCATTCATCGGCCTCACCGCAACGGTGAGTTCCATCGGTGGATTACCACCGATCCCGCAGGGCTACGCCTTCGGCTTCTTCGTGCTCATGTACGCGGGCCTCGCGGTGGGCCTGCGTCAGTATCGCGTGTTCGAGCTGGATCGCTGGGCGTACCGCATCCTTTTTTGGGGAGTGCTCGTGGCTGCATTCGTGGCAGTCGACATCGCCCTCATCGGTTCCGTGAGTGACGGCGCCACTCGCACACTGGTGCTCGCCACGCTGCTCGCGGTCGGCACACTGCCAGTGCGCCGCTGGGTCTGGTCGCGCCTCATCGACCGGAAGTCACTGCCGCCCGAGGAACTCTTCGAACGCGCATTGCATGTGACGTATGCGGTGTCGGATGTCGAACGGGACCTCCGCTGGCGCGCATTGCTGATGCAGCTGTTCGATCCGCTGCATTCGGCAGACGATGGGACGCGCAACGGCATCGGCTCGCACGACGTCGAACTGCTGGCTCAGGGACAGGAGCTGGCGATACCGGCGGTGGCTTCATCACCGGCGCTGCGGCTCACGTATGCGGACGGTGGCAAGCGGCTCTTCACCCCGTCGGATGCACAACTCGCGCGCACGCTCGTCTCGCTGATGCAGGCCGCGAACGACAGTCGTATGGCATACGACATCGGTGTGGCGCGTGAACGCACACGGATCGCGCGCGACCTGCACGACACCGTCAGCTCGCCGCTGCTCGCCGGCCTCGCGCCGCACACGGCGAACGGCGACGACGGCGATCGAATGATGGCGGTGCAGAACGAGATCCGGCGCGCCGTACAGGGCATGCGCACCGTGGTGAGCGGTGAGTCGGTCACCGCCGCCCCGCTGGCCGACTGCGTGGCCGATGCGCGCTACTCGGCGGTGGAGCGGCTCACGACCGCATCGATCGCGGTGACGTGGCCGATCGTCGACTGCGGCGCGTTCGCCTTCTCCCCGCAACAACGCCTTGCGTTCACGGCGTTCATGCAGGAATCGATCACGAATGTGATCCGTCACAGCGGCGCGACGCTTGTGACTGTGCATCTGGCGGTGGTGGACGTGAAGCTGCACTGTCGGATCACGGACGACGGTCGCGGCTTCGCATCTGACGTGACGCGCACCGGTGACGGTCTGCCGAACCTGCGCGCACGCGCGGCTTCGCTTGGCGGAACGGTGTCGATCGGTGCGCGACCTGACGGCGAGCGTGGGACGGAAGTATCGTTGACGACATCTCTCTCTCAGCCATCGGAGTCTGGATGACGGGCAGTCTTACGCCGCGATCCGTACGGCAGGTGCTGATCGTGGACGACGATCCGGCAATGGAAGCGGAGGCGGTGGCCGCCGTGGCCGTTTTTCCCGGGGCGTCGGTGCGGACTGCACGGACCATCGCCGAGGCGGAGCGCTGGATCTCACGAATAGCGTTTGATCTCGCCATCATCGACCTCGGCCTGCCAGACGGCAGTGGTATCACGCTCATTCGCTCGCTGATGCGCGACGCGCCCTCCACCGCCGATGTCCATGCCATGCCCACCGTCTGCGTGGCGCGGACGGTCTTCGACGACGACGCGCATCTCTTCGCCGCGCTCTCGGCGGGCGCGCAGGGCTATCTGCTCAAGGGCGAGACCATCGCCACGGTACAACAGCGATTGCAGGCCGCGATGGCAGGAGAGCCGGTGGTGTCACCTGCGATCGCGCGGCGCGTTCTGGCCTGGTTTCGCGGCGAGCCGCCGCCAAGTGCGATGCATCCTCCGTCGCGACCACCGATCGCTGCGGCGGCACTCACCGCGCGCGAGACGGAAGTGCTCCGCCTGCTGGCGCAGGGCCATACGCTGAACGAAGCCGGCCAGCAACTGGGTCTGTCGGTGAACACCGTGAAAACGCACGTCAAGAACGTCTACGCGCGCCTCGACGTCTCATCGCGCCTCGCCGCCGTCGACACCGCCCGCCGCATGGGTCTCCTCGACGAAGACGCACGGCGCTAGAGTAGCGTCGCCGCGGTGCCGGGGATACAGTCGGATGATGGTTTTTGACATCTGCGGCGTGCGAGGCTCGCCCGGTGGCAAGGTCGCCGATGTCGCTGGTGGCCACGAGTTGGCACCAAGCGCGTGCTGCGTGACTCGGCTGCCGCATCGCGATTCTCGCCTCGATCCGCACCTGTCGATCGCGCAGATTGCGCAACGCGGTGGGTACGCATCGGCGGCGGCGTTCAAGCGTGCGACCGGCACGGCGCCATGCATGATCTCTTCGCTTTCGAGTCAGATTCACATCATGCCTGCTCTCTTTCTCCTGTGCGCCCGGGGCCCCACATGACCGTCACATCCACCGCACGCCTGTTCGTGCCTGCGCTCCTCCTGACGGTAATCGCCTGCACTCGTGAAGCGCCGGCGACCGCGAAGATCCCGGTGGATTCGGCGGTTTACGCCGCAGAAACGGAGGGCTGGCGCAGCCAGCGACTCGATGCCATCGCTGGCCCGGACGGATGGAGCACTGTGGCAGGCTTGTTCTGGCTCGACAGCGCATCGTACGTGATCGGCAGCGACGCGAGAACGAGCACGATCGTGCTCCTTGCCGACCACACGCCGGCACGGTTCGGCACGCTCACGCGTAGCGATTCCGGTTTCCGCTTCGTGGCAGCCAAGGGCGTCGGCGCGCGAGTCGACACACTGCCAATCGACTCGGTCACGCTGCTGAGCGACAAGTCTCCGACGCCCGTGGTGTTGCGTGCCGGAAGCGTGACGTACCGCGTCATCGAACGGGGCGGTCGTGAGGGTCTGCGAGTGAAGGACTCGTCGTACGTGCTCCGACGGGAATTCAAGGGGCTGGAATACTTCCCGCTCGACACGTCGCTGCGCGTGCAGGCGCGTCTCGTGCCGCACACTACGCCGCGTACGGTACGCATCCTGAACGTGCTGGGGCAGACCGAGGAGTACGCCTCTCCAGGCATCCTGCAGTTCACGGTCGCCGGCCAGCCCTACAGTCTCGCGGCCACATTCGAGGGCAAGGATTCGACGCAGTATTTCGTCATCTTCCGTGACGCGACGAGCAAGGAGAGCACGTATCCGGCCGGCCGATTCATGTATGCCACGATCGCCGACGGCGCCGGCTACACGATTCTCGACTTCAACCGCGCCTACAACCCGCCCTGCGCTTTCACCGTCTTCGCCACCTGCCCGCTGCCCCCCGCCGAGAATGTTCTGTCGGTGGCGCTCAAGGCAGGCGAAAAGCGCTACGCAGGACCCCATGGCTCGACGGCCGCCGAGATCCACAGCAAGTAGCGGTGGGCAGTTCAAGCAACATTGTCTCGGCCCCCCGTCGTTCTGCAGTCCCCCGGAAAAGCTGTTGCGGTTGGGCGGCTGTTGCGTGCAGCGACAGTGCAGTACCGCGATCGAGCGATGCCGCTTTTACAAAGGCATAACCATTCAATAGAGCGCGACGGTCGCCGAGAGCGCCGGTGTCAAATCCGGTGCCAGTGCCTCGAGCACGACGGCATTGTCGGTGCACCGACCCGTGAGATGAAATGGCGCGAGGTCGAAGAGCGGCGCAATCCCGCGGAACGAGAAGCTCCCCACGTGACGCGTCGTGTTACGCCGCACCAGGTCGGCCAGCAACATCGCCGTCAGCGGTCCATGCACCACCAGTCCTGGATATCCTTCATCGTCATGCGCATAAGGCCGGTCGTAGTGAATCCGGTGTGCATTGAACGTGAGCGCAGAAAAGCGGAACAGCAGACGCGCGTCGGGCGTGATCGTCCGCGTCCATGCACCATCATCCGGCGCAACGAACGTTGTCACCACGGATGCAGCGACGGGCGCGCCCGGTTCGCGATAGACGATGTCCTGCTCCTCCTCGATGCAACAGACGCCATCCTGCACGAAGCGGTACGCGACCGTGACGAACGCGAGCGAGCCACTGCGTCCCGACTTCAGCACCACGTTCCGGATCTCGCCTTCGCGCACTGCGGCGATCCCAAGCTGCAGCGGCCGATGAAACTGCATGCGTGATCCGGCGAACATGCGCCGCGGGAACGGGATCGGCGGCAGGAAGCCACCGCGCTGCGGGTGCCCGTCCACGTCGAGCGCGGACTGCAGGGCGTGCGGCAGGAAGTAGCACCACTGCCAGAGCGGAGGCAGCGGGCTGCCGGCGTCGACGTTGGTTGCCTGATCGTCGAGGGTCGCGGCCACGCGGCGCGCCTGCTCAGGGCTGAGGCCGTCGTGCACCGTCTCGGTGCGGCCGATCCATTCGCGGAAATCTGGGACGGGCTCGATCATCGTGTCGTCAGGGTTCCGGTTGCTGCTCAGCGGCGTGGCGACGAAGATATCGCCCCGACGGGCAGTCACGCGAAAGAGTGTTAAATTGTCCGCAGGCTATCACACGAGCGGCGAGGCAGACGATTGAACGCACCTGAACAGGCGGCAGACCACGAGGCGGCAGCAGACGGCGCCGCACCCACGTCCCCGCGCCCGCTCGACGGCATCCGTGTGATCGACGTCGGCAATTTTCTTGCCGGCCCGTATGCCGCCTCGATGATGGGGGAGTTCGGCGCCGAGGTGTTGAAGGTGGAACACCCCATCGGCGGTGACCCGATGCGACGCTTCGGCACGCCGACCAGCCGACCCGATGCCACGCTCAAGTGGCTCAGCGAAAGCCGCAACAAGAAGTCGGTCACGATCGACCTGCGGCAGGCCGAAGGCGTACAGCTGTTTCTGCGGCTGGTGGCGAAGTCGGATGTGCTGATCGAGAACTTTCGGCCCGGCACCATGGAGGAGTGGGGCCTGACCTGGGAGGCGCTCAGCGCCGCCAACCCGCGCCTCGTGATGCTGCGGGTCTCAGGCTATGGGCAGACTGGCCCCTATCGCCGACGCTCGGGTTTCGCGCACATCGCGCAGGCCTTCGGCGGCTTGAATTATCTCGCCGGCTTTCCCGGTGAAACCCCCGTGCTGCCTGGCACCGTGCCGCTCGGCGACTACATCGCGAGCCTCTACGGGGCGATCGGCATCATGGTCGCACTGCGGCATCGCGAGAAGACCGGCCGCGGTCAGATCATCGACGTCGGCATCTACGAAGCGATCTTCCGCATGATGGAGGAGATCGCATCGGTGTACGGCGTCTCCGGCAAGATCCGCGAGCGTGAGGGATCGGGGAGTTTCGTGGCCGTACCGCACGGACACTTCCGAACCAAGGACGACCGCTGGATCGCGATTGCCTGCACCACCGACAAAATGTTCGAGCGACTCACGGTGGCGATGGGACAACCTGAGCTCTCGGCGTCGGGAGTGTACGGCGACCAGCGCAAACGGCTCGCCGCGAGAGATACCGTGAACGCCATGGTCACCGAGTGGGTGGCCTCGTTGGACCGCGACGAGGTGCTGAGAGTCTGCCTCGACGAAGAGGTGCCGGTGGGCAAGGTGAACAGCATCGCCGACATCTTCGAGGACGAGCACTTTCAGGCGCGCGGCAACCTCGCGCACATCATCGACGAAGAGTTGGGCGAGGTGGTGGTACCGGGCGTGGTGCCGACGCTCTCCGCCACCCCGGGACGCATTGATTCCCTGGGACCCACACTCGGCAATGCCACCGACGCCGTCATGCGCGAGCTGCTCGGGCTGACGGCCGCCGAGCTGCAGCGTCTTCACCAGCACAAGATCATCTGAGGCGAACATGACCACTGCCGAGTCGGGCGGCGTTCTGCCGCTGAAGGGTATCCGCGTGATGGACGTCGCCACCGTCATCGCGTCGCCGTATTGCGCCACCATCCTCGGCGAATTCGGCGCGGACGTGCTGAAGGTCGAGCACCCTGTGGGCGGTGACGCGTTGCGACGCTTCGGCACGCCATCGCAGCGTGGCGATACGCTCACGTGGATGAGCGAGGCGCGCAACAAGCGCTCCGTCACCCTCGACCTGCGCAAGCCGGACGGGGTACAGGTGTTCAAGGAACTGATCGCCAGGACCGATGTGCTCTGCGAGAACTTCCGCACCGGCACGCTCGAGAAGTGGGGGCTGGGCTGGGACGTGCTGCATGCGATCAATCCGCGTCTGATCATGCTGCGTGTCACGGGCTATGGTCAAACCGGCCCGTACAGCGATCGGCCCGGCTTTGCACGTGTCGCACACGCTGTTGGCGGCATCGCTTATCTCGCTGGCATGCCCAAGGGTACTCCCGTCACGCCGGGTTCCACCACGCTCGCCGATTACATGACGGGGCTCTACGGCTGCCTCGGCGTGCTGATGGCGCTCCGGCATCGCGATCTCACCGGCGAAGGGCAGTACGTGGATGCGGCGCTGTACGAATCGGTATTTCGTTGCACCGAGGAGCTGGCGCCGGCGTTTGCGATGTACGGCACCGTGCGTGAACGTCAGGGATCGTCGCACAACGACTTCGCCTGTCCGCATGGGCACTTCGCGACCAGGGACGGCAA
>JBBSCZ010000121.1:0-9667 GCA_038249795.1 Gemmatimonadales bacterium
GCGTGCGATCGTGTCGAATGCAAGCCGCTGCGTCACCGTGGCATCGTACAGCGAGAAGGCCAGTGCGGCGCGCCAGTACGCCCGCGCCACGTCGTATTCGACGTCGCGTGCAGTGGTGGAGGAATCAGAGCGTGCACGACTGTCTACCAGGCCACTCACCGATCGCAGCACCATGCGACGACCGTAAAGGTCCAGCGGCAGACCGACCGACACGAACTCGTCAGGATCGAGCGTGCTGCGCAAGTTTTCCTTGCGCCACTCGAAGACGGGATTGGGCAGTGCCGACTCCTGCCGTGCCGTGCCGGTCGCGACCTGCCGCCGGCCGCCAGCCGCCGTGAGCAACGGGTGCTGGCGCCGCGCGATCGCCGCCGCATCAGCGAGCGTGAAGCCCGGTTCCTGCGCGTGCGCGACGGGGGCGGCACACAGCGCCGCGAACGCAATCGCGATCAGCGCGCGACGGGACGCAGTGCGTGACGGCCGCACCGCAGCCGTTGTTCTGAAAATCATGGCGGAAACATGGGTCCTGATGATGAACCGGGAATGAACCGTGCCGAGCGGGTTCATGGTGACGGGAAGGTCACGCGAGCGACCGTACCGCCGCCCGCTGCGGACGCCAGTTCCAGCGTGGCGTCGTGCGCATCGGCGATCCAGCGCGCAATCGGCAGCCCGAGTCCGTTGCCGTCGTGCGACATGGCGCGGGCATCGGTCCCGCGGAAAAAGCGTTCGAAGACACGCAGGCGTTCCTCGGCAGGAATGCCGATCCCTGTGTCGGATACGCTGAGGACTGCAGCGCCGTTGTTCGTTTGCACGTCCACGCGGACCGTGCCACCACGCGGCGTGTAGCGCACGGCGTTGTCGAGCAGAATACCGACCAGGCGCTCCACGTAGACCGGGTCGAGCCGCACTGGCGATTCCTCCATCGTCTGCACATCGAGCTGGACGCCATGGCTGGCCGCCACACCCTGCCAGGCGTGTACCGCATCCATCACCACGTCGTCGAGATATCCGCTGGTGCGCAGCACCGATCCCGAAGCGTCGGCCCTCGCCAGCTGCAGCAGTTCGTCGACGAGACGAGCGGTGCGATCGAGGTCACGTCGCACGCCGTCGAGTGCCCGCACCGACGGTGCGGCGAGCGTGGCGGTGTCGAGCAGCGCGAGATCGACCGTCCCGATCATTCGCGCGACCGGCGTTCGCAACTCGTGCGCCGCATCGGCGAGAAAGCGTCGCTGCTGTGCCAGCGCGCCGTCGACTTCGTCCAGCAACGCGTTGAAGCGTGTGCCGAGTCGACCCAGTTCGTCTTCCGCGTTGTCGATCGGCAAGCGGTCGTCCGCGCGATCGGCGCTGTGCGGCAGCGGCGCACTTCGGCCGCGACGGGCGGTGGTCATGCGTGTCGCAGCCTCGGCCATCACAGCGACCGGACGCAATGTGCGCCCCGCCAGCCACCACCCTGCGCCACATGCCATCAACACGCCGGTCGGGATCCCGATCATCAGCCAGGCATCGATCTGCGCCAGTGAATGCGTGAGGGGCGCGGCGCTGGCGCTCACGCGCACCGTCCAGCCGGGAGCCGACTGCGCGTCGAGAGTACCCGCCAGTGACCGCAGCGGCGGCAGCAGCGCACCGTTCGTCGCGACGGCGCTCGCTCCGACCGCACTGGCCCCAACCGTACTCGCCGTCCGTCGGCCGCCGGCTGCGAGGCGGAAACGTGTCACACCGTCAGGTGCGATGAACTCCACCATGCGATCAGGAAACACGACGTCGTTCGCGATGTGCGCGATGGTCGCATCGACATCGTGATACTCGAGATACTCGAGGCGGAAGAAGGAACGGATCGCATCCGCAGAGCTGCGCACGCTGGCGCTGAATTCGTCCTGTACCACCGAACGCACGTGCTGGCGCAATGCCGCAGCAAAGATCACGAAGACCAGCAGCACGGAGCCCGCATACCAGAGCGTCAGCCGGGCACGGATCGACAGTACAGGGATCCGCCACGCCGCCGTCACGACGACCACCGCAGCACGTCGGGCGGGGTGCCAAGCCGGTATCCGGCGCCCCGTACGGTCGACATCAGCGGTGTCTCACCCGCCTGATCGATCTTGCGGCGCAGCCGACTCACGTACACGTCGATCACATTGCTGAACGGGTCGTAATTGTCATCCCAGGCGCTGGCGCTGATCGCCTCGCGGGTCAGTACCTCGCCGGGATGACGCATCAGCACCTCCAGCACCGAGAACTCCTTCGTCGTCAGTTCGATCGCTCGTCGATCGCGACGTGCCGTACGTGTCGTCGTGTCCAGCTGCAGCGTGCCCACGGTGAGCACCGTCCCGACCACCTCGGAGGGACGACGCAGCAGTGCTCGCACACGCGCTGCCAGCTCGGCCATCGCATACGGCTTCACGAGATAGTCGTCAGCGCCCAGGTCGAGGCCGAGTACGCGATCCTCGATGCCATCCCGGGCCGTCGCCATGAGAACCCGCGCACTGGACCCCAGCGCCCGCAGTTCGCGGCAGATGGTGAACCCATCAGTGTCCGGCAGTCGCACGTCAAGAATGACCACTTCGTACGGATGCTGGCGCAGCGCACTCAGCGCCGCAGCACCGGTCAGCGCGCAGTCCACGGAGAAGCCCGACCGGCGCAGGTACTCGGCGGCGGTGGCAGACATCGCAGGGTCGTCCTCGACGAGCAGGAGTCGCATGCAGTGAGCATAGCGTCGCCGCATGAATGCCGCATGAATTCCTCCTGCCACGCCGGCGTGAAACGTGCACGGCTGCGCTGTCGCCGGTCACCGCATCGGCGTACGGAGGCCGCGGCTCAGCCGTCGGTTTTTGCCATGGAATCGGGATCCGCGGCCAGAATGGCGCGAGAGTCACGCACGGGCAGCGTCTGGTACATCTCGGTGGGACGCGTGGTCGCATTGCGCAGCGAGTCGATGATCTGGTCCGAATCGTCATCGCTGCGGCCGAGCGTGACGAGCGTGTAGTGCGCCAGGCTCAGCGCCGCTTCTCGCTCGGCGTAGATTGCACGCCCGTGCGCTCCGGGGGCGTGCAGCAGATCCTCGAAGTACGACTGCTCGGCGGCGCTGTGCGTGCCGACGGCGACGGCGATGCGGGGGTTGAGCTCGCGCGCCACTTCCACGATGCGCCGCGCGCGAATCGGCTCTGGCGCCGTCACCACGATCAGCCTGGCGTGGTCGATGCCGGCGCGATGCAACACGTCAGAGCGGGTCGCATCACCGAGGATCGCGCGTTCACCGGTGGTGCGCATTCCAGCCACCAGACGCTCCTGCTCCTCGATCACCACGTACGGCGCCATGGAGTCGCGCTGCAGCGCCTCGGTAATGGTGGTGCCGACACGACCATGCCCGACCACCACCACATGTCCGTCGAGTTCCGAGAAATCGAACGGGTCTTCGCTGGGCGAGATACTGCTGCCGGTAACGGCCGCAGCTACCGGTACCGGGTGCAGCACGGCCGTCGCCGGCTCGCGAGCCTCGAGTCGGTCAGCCGTGATGCGCACGAAGGCCAGCAACGGCTGGTTGATCGTGATCGCGATGAGCGCGGTGGCGACCACCAGGGCCTGCATGTCACGATCAATGAGTCCGGCGGTGAGTCCGATGCCGGAGACCATGAACGAGAATTCGCCAATTTGTGACAGACTGGCACCGATGACGAGTGCGGAGTGCTTTGGTTGCCGCAGCCAGCGCATCAGCAGGTACGATGACGCGAACTTGCCGCCGACGACCACGGTGACGAGTGTGAATACCGCCAGCGGTGACTCGAGCACGACCATAGGATCGAACAGGATGCCGACCGACAGGAAGAAGAGCACGGCGAACGCATCCTGCATCGGCATGGCCTCGCTGGCGGCACGCTTGCTCAGTTCCGATTCGCTGACCACGGCGCCGGCAAAGAATGCGCCGAGTGCGAACGAGACACCGAACACTTCCGATGCCAGCGCACCGATGCCCAGGGCCGTGGTGAGCACCGCCAGTGTAAAGAGTTCGCGCGAGCCGAGTTTGGCCACGTGTGACAGCAGCCAGGGGACGGCACGCCGTCCCACGACCACCATGAGGGCAGCAAAGGCCAGCACCTTGAGCAGTGCAATGCCGAGGACGCTTGCCAATCCAGCGGTCGCCTGTTCGGCGCCGATTCCGCTCAGCAGCGGCGCGATGGCGGGCAGCAGCACCAGCACGAACACCATCAGCAGGTCTTCGACCACCAGCCAGCCTACCGCAATCCTGCCTTCGGTGGAGTCGAGCCGGTCCTGCGCCTCGAGCCCCTTCAGCAGCACCACGGTGCTGGCCACGGAGATCGAGAGGCCGAGCACGATGGCGGCGCCCCAGCTCTGGCCCCAGGCGCGGGCGATGCCCATGCCGATGCCGGCGCTGATCATGCTGTTCATGAGCGCGCCGGGCAGCACGATGCGTCGGACCGTGGCAATGTCGCCCAGCGAGAAGTGCAGTCCGACGCCGAACATCAGCAGAATCACGCCCAGCTCGGCGGCCTGCGAAATCATGCCGCTGTCGATGACGTAGCCCGGGGTGAACGGACCGACGGCGATGCCTGCCAGCAGATATCCCACGATCGGTGGCAGGCGCAGCCGGGCCGCCGCGAGTCCGAAGAGGAACGCGATGCCAAGGCTTGCCGCGACCGTGATGATCAGTGTCGAATGTGCGGGCATCTGGCCACCCCAACGGGAGAACGAAAATCCGCCCGAAGCACTCCTCTGCCTCGGGCGGACGGTGACGACACGCAAGCTACTGCGCGAGGCGCATCAGTCGAGCATCGAGTCCGGCACCTTGCCGCCATTGGCAGCAAATTGCTTCATGACTTCCTTATGGAGCCACATGTTCATCGTGGCCGTATCCTGCTTGTCGCCAGTGTAACCGAGTTCGTCCGCCAGCTCACGACGTTCCGAGAGGCTGCTTTCCATGCCGAGCAGCTTCATGAGATCCACGATCGACGTCTGCCAGTTCAGCTTCTGCGCGTTCTGTGAGGCCATGAAGGTCAGCACCGCTTCGACGTCCAGCAGCGGGATCACGCGCTCTGGCTCTGGCGTCGCAGCAGCAGCGACCGGTGCTGCAGACGCAGCGGGCGCGTCAGGCACCTTGGTGCCGAACAGCTTGTCTTTCAAACGGCTGAAAATGCTCATGCCCGAATCTCCGGCGTCAGAGTGGATGTTGGTTCTCTGCCCATCATCCCGAATTGATGAGCTTAGATCTCATCAATCTAACCACCTGCGCGAACTGCAGCGGACCCTGCGCATGTCGAGTACTGCAACACTTTTCACGCGAAGGTACGAAGCAACGAAGGGAGGGAGGGAGGACGGCGAACTGCTTTGACGCGCAAGTCGCTAAACACTGCAGCAACTGCAACACCCCTCACACGGAGCCACGGAAGCACGGAGTAACTGCAACGGCAGTAGGAACTGCCTGTCCCAAGCGCAGTTCCCATAGCCGTTTCTCGTCTATGCGCTGCGCAGACAGTCGTCCGTCACCACGATTCTCCGTGAGTCCGTGGCTCCGTGTGAGGGGTGTTGCGGTTACCGTTTCTGTTGTTCAGAACGGGCCTACGGCTTCACAGTCCCAGGCATCTGAATCATCGGCATCGCCGCACCGCTGACCTGCGGCATCACGCCGTTCCACTTCTTCGCCATCTCGTACTGCACCAGGCTCCCCGAGATGCTCTTGGCGAGCAGCTCGTTAGCCTGCGCCTGCGCCTGTGCCTCGGCCAGGATCGCCTTCGCGCGGCCAACGGCCTTGATGCTGTCGCCCTGCGCCTGAAAGGTGTTCTTCTGCAGTTCGTTCTGGGCCGTGAGGGCCTGCTGCTGCATCACGTTCTTGGTGTTGATGGCCGACATCACCGTCTCCGGTGCGCGCAGCTCGTTGAGCGTGAACTGCTTCACGTCGAGGCCATACGGCGACAGCCGTTCGGCGATCAGCGCCTGCGCGCGACCAACGGCTTCGGCCTTCTTCGGACCGATGATGTCGGCGATCTGCTCGCTGCCGATCACTTCCTGCAGCGCCTGACGGATCGTCTGCTTCACATAGCCGTGCTGGATCGTGGCGATGTCGGTGCGGAAGGTCTGGTAGAGCTGCGGCACGCGCGCAGCGTTGAGCTCGAACGACATCGAGACGTCGACCGAAAGAGGCTGACCCTCCTGCGAGTTCACATTGATCTCGTCATTACTCGTCGAGCCCTCGGTATTGCCGCGGGTCAGTACCAGCGTCTGCATGAAGGTCGGGTACTCGACGATCTGCGTCAGCAGGGGATTGCGCCCGTGCAGCCCGGGACCGAGCGGCGTCTTGTCCACACCGCCCCCGGCGCGGTGGATCACGATGCCGACATGGCCGGGCGAGATGTACGACACCGAACTGATGGCGAGGTAGATCACGGCAATGCCGATGCCGACCGCAAGCGCTACCTTCCGGGCGCCGCCGCCACCTTGGGGCATGCGTACGCCCATCTCCGTGAAGCGATCACCGATCGAGCTGCCCATACGACGTCTCCTGATAACACTGTGAACAGAACGGCTCTCCACTGGAAAGCCGCACGAGGGAGCCTGGCGTCTGCCACCCGTGAACCGGGCAAATCAGATCAGCCTGCTCATCGATCTGGCGGCGATTCGCTGCCTGCCTCCAGCGGGTACCGAGCGGTGTGAACGCCAGAAGTCCCCATACGAACAGGGCAGCCAGCGCCAGGATCGCCGCGACGAACAACACACCTTCGAGAAGAATCAGGACCACCATGACTGGCTCCGTTCGAGCGTCGTGACGCACTTTGTCGCGATCAGCTCGGTGTCTCCTGAAAGACGAGAGGGTGTGTCAGAATGTTTCACCCCGCGCCGTTCCCGCGCCGAGCTCGGCGTGCAGCGCGGCAGTCAGATCAGGATGCTGGAAGGTGAAACCGGCGGCCTGCAGGCGCGCCGGCAGCGCGCGTTGCCCTTCCAGAATGGTATGCTGTGCCATCTCGCCGAACAGCGCCTTCAGCGCGAAGGCCGGCATCGGCAGTACTGCCGGACGCTTCAACACCGTGCCGAGGGTGCTCCCGAACTCGGCATTCGTGACCGGCGTCGGAGCAGTGAGGTTGTACGGGCCGCTGCACTCCGGGGTCATGAGCAGGAAGTACAGCGCCGCGATCTCGTCTTCGAGCGAGATCCAGCTCATCCACTGGTCGCCGGAGCCCAGCGGCCCCCCGAGCCCGAACCGGAAGGCCGGCAGCATCTTCGCCAGCGCTCCACCCGCCGGAGAAAGCACGACGCCGGTGCGCGCGATCGCGACACGAATCCCCGCGTCCGACGCGGCGGCCGTCTCGCCCTCCCACATTCGCGACACGTCGGCGAGAAAGCCCGACCCGATCGGCGAACTTTCATCAATCAGTTTCGAGCCAGTATCGCCGTAGTATCCCACCGCTGAACCTGATACGAGCACTTTCGGGCGTTGTGGCATGGCGACCAGTGCCTTCACCAGCGTGCGAGTCCCCAGCTCCCTGCTGGAGCGGATCGCCCGCTTATGGTCCTCGGTCCACCGCTCGCCCACGTTCGCGCCGGCCAGGTGCACGACGGCGTCGATTCCCGCCAGCGCGGCGGAGTCGATGGTGCCGGCGGCCGGGTTCCAGCCGATGTCGCCGCGCGCCGCATCAGGGCTGCGGGTGATCCAGCGCACCGTGTGTCCGCCCGTGCGCAGGAGCGCCGTGAGTGCCGACCCGATCATGCCGGTTCCGCCGGTGATGGCCACCGTGAGTCGTGGCAGCTGCTCGTAGGCCATGTGCTGCTCCAGGTCGCTACGCGTACGGGCGTGCCGGAAGGCGAACAGTTCGTCGAGCTGACCGCGCACGAACCAACCCGCCACTGCCTCGCCGAGTGCGCCGATGGGCAGGGCATAGTCGATCGCATCGACCAGCACGCTGGTGCCGTCTGCCTGCGGCTCCATCGTGTGCGTGTGCGTCCACCGGGCGAACGGCCCCTCGATCAGCACATCGGTGAAGCTGGAACCGGCCACGTAATCCCGATGCTCCATCAGCATCCGCTGGTGGATGAGGCCACCGAGCACCGGAACCTCCACCTCGACCCTGCTGCCGTTGGTGATGCCACCGGTGCGCGAGATCACTCGCGTTGGCTGCCAGGCGGGGGTGAGTCGCTCAAAGGCGCCTGAACGCTCGTGCCAGTCGAACAGGGCACGGGCGGACACCGGCATCGGGCTGCGTCTGACGAACTGCGGCACTGGCGCTCAGGGATGGGGGAAGTGAAGCGAAGGCCAGCGGTGCTGCTGCCGGCCTACTGCTGAACGCTCGCCGTCATCGCTTCGGGCTCAGCGTGATGCGTGCTACCCGCTACTCCCTCGCTCGCTCCAGAGGCGGCGTCCGCCCCACCCTCGACCGTGGCAGCGTCGGGCACCGATTCGCCCGGCAGCGGAGGCAGCACGAAGCCCGCCTTCGCCGCGCGACGCTCCCGCTCCTCACGATCCGCCAGCGAACGGATCATCGCATCGACCGCCGGACTCTGGAGGTAGCGCCCCTTCTCCCACCCCTCCACGATCCCCTTCGGCAGCCCATGCAGCAGCTCACCGAATTGCGCGCTGGTGAGCGCGATCGAGTCACGGAACTGCCTGATCTCCTTCGACGTGAGCAACGTGTGCTGACTGCGCATGGTCAGCACGGCCTCCTTCTCGGCCTCCTCCCGCTGCTCCACGGTGTGCTGCCGGTCGCCGCACTTGTCGCACTTGTACATCGCGCGCTCGACCCGCGCCGTCATCCCGCTCAGACGGATAGTGACTTCCTCCACCGCCAGCGCGTAGTGCCCGCCGCAGCGGCGGTGCAGGTGTCCTGCGAGGGTCAGTTCCGACATACCCTCAACCTAATCCCCCCCTGCAGTTGCAGTTGCCGTTGCTGTGCCAGTGCAGGCGCAGTGATTCAGGCGACGGCGAGGCGTTCGCGGGCGACGGCGGACTGGAGGGCGTCGGCGATCTGGTCGAGGGGGAGGATATCGATGGCGGCACCGAGCTTGATCGCTTCCTTGGGCATGCCGAATACCACGCACGATGCCTCGTCCTGCGCGATCGTGTGGGCGCCTGCGTCGCGCATCTGCAACAGCCCCTTCGCACCGTCGGCACCCATGCCGGTGAAGATCGCACCCACCGCATTCTTGCCGGCGTGTTTGGCCACGCTGGCGAACAGCACGTCGACGGCCGGACGCTGATGGTGCACGCGCGGGCCATCCTTGACGCGAACCTGATACTGGGCGCCCGAGAGCGTGAGCATCATGTGGAAGTTGCCCGGGGCGACGAGCGCCACGCCCGGCACCACCGCGTCGCCATCCTTCGCCTCACGCACCTCGATTGCGGAGACGCTGTTCAGTCGCTGCGCGAACGATGCCGTGAACTTCTCCGGCATGTGCTGGCAGATCACGATGCCGGGCATACCGGGCGGCAGCCTGGTGAGCACCGCCTCGAGTGCCTGCGTTCCGCCCGTGCTGGCGCCGAGGGCAATCAGCTTGTGGGTCATCGAGAGGCCGGTCAGCCCGGGTGCGCTGCGGGCGATCGCCGGTGCACTGGTCACCGTCTCGGTGCGCTGCACGAGCTTGGCACGCGACGCGGCGCGGATCGACTGCACCAGCTGGCGCGAGATGTCAGGCACCGTCATCGCGGAACCCGGCTTCGCGATCACGTCCA
>JBBSCZ010000122.1:0-9638 GCA_038249795.1 Gemmatimonadales bacterium
CAAGATTGAGACAGGCTTCGAGCACGTTGTCCTGACAGGCTCGCGTGTACAGCGCCACTGCGCGCACCGCGTTGGCTTGCACACCACGTCCCCGCTCGAGCCGCACGCCAAGGTTGGTGCAGGCGAGCGCGTCCTTCATGGTGCACGACTCGCGCAGCAGGCTCACCGACGTCGCGCCGCTCGAGAGCACCATCTCCTGCGTGGAATCGCGCAGGTTGACGAGGTTGGTGCAGCCGCGGCGGTCACCGCCCGCGCAGCCGCGGTCGTAAAACGCCGCTGCCTGCGCCACGTCGCGGGCCGTGCCCATCCCCATCTCGTGCATGTAGCCAAGTGACGTGCACGCCTTCGCATCACGGCGATCGCAGGCCGTACTGAAAAGGGTCAACGCTTTCGCGGTGTCGGCGCGCACGCCGCGGCCCTGACGCAGCAGCCACGCGGCCTGCCCGCAGGCTCGCGTATCGCCTGCAGTACACGCCCTTTCGATGAACGTGACGGCTCGCGTCGTGTCGGGGGGAAAGGTCTTGCCGGCGAGCAGAAGCCATGCCATCTGCAGACAGGACGCGCTCTTCGAGGCCTCACATTTCGTGAGGAGTGCGGTGGTGTCGCCTGCGGCCGTCGGCGCCTTGGCAATAGCCGCCGCGCGAGTGGCGCCGATCGTTCGTTGTGCCATGCCGGCGTCGGAAACGCTGACGAGGATTAGCGACGCAACGAGAAGTCTGACAGTGACGGCCAAGCGAGCCGAGCCTTGAATCGAGCGCATCGATCATCCGGAGCAGCGGGAATCGCTGCGGCGGAATCTCAGATCCGCGTAGTTTTGAAAGATATCTACCGCTGCTGACTGGTTACACGTCTTCGCTCGAATGGGTCACGTCGGATAGCGACCTGCCCAACGGAATTCGCACAGTCGATGATCCTGCGCGTGCTCGAGCGCTCACTCTTCGTCGTGAACGGGTGTGGCAGCGTCAGTTGTCCCTGATCGCTGCGACTCCCCTGTCGATACCCCGCTGAATCAGCGGCAGGTCATCGCCCACCGACGTGCGCCAGTTGCTGAACGCTGCACGCACGCCATCTTGGCCGCCCATCGCGCCGGGCGTGAGGAACAGGTCACCACCCGCCGCGACGGCTGCGAGAAACCGGCGCGTCACGTCGCCCTGATCGCGGCCCGCGACCAGCGCATCGCCAAGTCGGAAAATGACGACGTTCAGGCTCACCGGTGCCAGCAACTCGAGATCGGGATGATCCGTGATCCAGGCACCGAGACTCGCAGCGCAGGCGCAGCATTCGGCGACCACGTCACCGATGCCGGACCGGCCATACGCAAGCAGTGAGGCCCATACGGGTAGCGCGCGTAGACGCCGCGAATTCTCCGGACCGAAGTGAAACGGATCGGGTAGCGCACCGTTGTCGAAAAAATAGTTTGCCGCATTCCTGAACACGCGCGATTGCACCTCGGCATGCCGGGTCAGCGCAAACCCGCAGTCATACGGCACGTTCAGCCATTTATGCGCATCACCGCAGATCGAGTCGGCAAGATGCAGTCCGTTCAGGGACGACGCGTGTGCCGGCAGCAGCATCGCGAAGAGGCCGAACGCACCATCCACGTGAAGCCACGCGCCATGTTCCTGCGCGATTGTTGCCATGGCATCGAGGTCATCGAAAGCGGTGGTGGTCACGGTGCCGGCGTTCGCGATGATGATCGTCGGTGCATCGGACTCGCGCAGCGCAGTGGAAAGTTCATTAATGTCGACCTGCTCCGAATGACCGATCGTCGACACGCGCTGGACCGCCGCACGGCCCATGCCGATCATTGCGGCCGCCTTCACGGCGCTCGAGTGCGGCGTGCCCGAGAGCAGGCGCAGGCGAGGCAGCACTGAGGCCCCGTCCTCCGCGACATCCACGCCACGTTGCTCGCCGAGCCACTGCCTCCCGGTCGCCAGTCCCACCACGTTCGCCATCGTCGCACCGGTCACGAACCATCCCACCGTCACCGCCGGGAGCGCGAGCAGGTCGCAGAGCATCGCAATCGCCTGCTGCTCGAGCGTGACGGCGGCGACACTGGATGCCTCGGCGGCGTTGTTGTCCACGGCGGCGGTGAGCCAGTCGGCGGCCAGTGCTGCGGGCGTCGCACCACCGGTCACGAACCCGAGATATCGCGGGCCGGCGCTCGCCGTGAGCAGGGGCAGCACCGTCTGCTCGAGTCGCTCGAGCACCGCCGCCGTACCGAGTCCCATCTCCGGCAGGGTCGCTGCCGGCAGCGTCACGGCGCCGGGTTGCACCGGTCGCTCGCCGATGCCAGCCAGAAAGCGTTGCGCAATGGCCGTGGTGGCCTCGAGGAGGTCGGGGACCTGGTAGCGTTCGTCGCGCGGTGATGAAGAGCGTGGCATGTGCGCAAGGGTGGGGAAGGGAGAACCTACATCGCGGAATCTGCCATCGGTGCGAACAATGCTGCGTCGAGTTCGTCGCGGCGTCATCTTTCCCATCATGCCATCACGTCGATCACGTTCGCCTGCGCCACAATCGAAGGGGCCACCTGCGCCGCGCAATACCGTCCCGCTGGCACGCGCCCTCTCCAAGCTGGGGATCTGCTCACGGGCACAGGCCGAGGAGGCGATTCGCGGCGGGCGCGTGCGCGTCAACGGCCGCACCGTCACCGATGGCACGCGACGTGTCGTGCCCGAAGCGGATGCGATCGTCCTGGACGGCAGCGCCGCTGTCGCGCCCACGAAGCGGACATACGTGATGCTCAACAAGCCGCGTGGTGTGCTCACCACCCGCAGCGATCCGCGCGAACGTGCCACCGTCTACGATCATCTCACCGATCCCGCGCTCCCGTTCCTCGGTCCGGTAGGTCGGCTCGATCAGGCCAGCGAAGGATTGCTGCTGCTCACGAACGACACGCAGTGGGGCAATGCCATCACCGCACCGGCGTCTCATGTGCGCAAGACGTATCATGTGCAGGTGAGTCGAGTGCCCGATGCGGCGCTGCTCGAAGCGCTGCGTGCCGGCGTGGCGACTGACGAGGGTGATGTGTTGCGCGCGGCGCAGGTGGATGTCTTGCGAGCCGGCGAGCGACATGGCTGGCTGGTGGTCGAGCTCGAAGAGGGGAAGAACCGGCAGATCCGACGAATGGTCGAGGCTAGCGGCGCCGAAGTACTGCGATTGGTGCGCGTCGCGATCGGTCCGCTGACGCTCGGTGATCTGGCGAAAGGCGCATGGCGGCATCTGACGTCAGTCGAGGTGGAAGGCGTGGCTCGCGCGGCGGGCCGGTCGTCTTCGGCGCGACCGCGCCGCGGCTGACATCGCGAAGGGAGCAGACGCTCGACGCCGGCGACGAATAGCATACGTTGCATGATGCAGAGCAATTCCGTGATCGACATCGCGCACGTCATCCAACAGGCGGTGGCCCCGGTCTTTCTGTTCTCGGGGATCGCAGGGATGCTGAGCGTGCTCACCAATCGGTTGGGACGCGTGATCGATCGTGCCCGTCAGTTCGAGCTGGAGTACCATGAACTGCCGGTGGGACCCGAGCGCCATCACATGCGGGACCGGCTGGCCGTGCTCTCGCAGCGGTCGCGGCTGATCAACATGGCGATCACGCTGAGTACACTCGCCGCGCTGCTGATCTGTGTGGTGATCGTCACGCTGTTTCTCGCCGCATTGCTCGACGTGAGTGCCGCGCGCTGGATCGCCGGTCTCTTCATTCTGGCGATGCTGGCGCTGGTGGGGGGATTGATTGCATTCCTGCGCGAGATCTTCGTGGCGACGGCGTCGGTACGCATCGACCCGCCGCAGGACCGGGTGATCAAGACGATGCCGGAGCACGCGTGAGCGAGCGGTCGCGGCACGATGACATCACGGCCAGCTGGACCGACACCGGCGCGCCGCTCGCGCTGCTTTCGCACGCCACGCCGGCGTGATCGACTGGCAGCGCATCGTCACCGAGCTGTCACCGACGGAGATCGCCGCCGCCGTGACGACGCTCGTGAACGTCTGGCTGCTCGTGCGGGGCAACATCTGGTCGTGGGCGTGGGGCGCGGTGTCGGTGGTGCTCTACGGCATGGTGTTCTACCGCTCGCGCCTCTGGTCGAGCACCGGCCTGCAGTTGCTCTACTATCTGCCGATGCAGTTCTACGGCTGGTGGATCTGGAAGCGGAAGGGCCCGACGCACGACGACGACCTGCCCGTCACGCGCCTCTCGACGCCCGTCCGCCTGACCGTGGTCGCGTCGATCATTCCGCTGGCATGGGTGCTGGGCTGGGGCATGGGCTCGTTGGGCGCCGAGCAGTCGAAGATGGACGCCCTCGTCACCACGATCGGCATCACCGGGCTGTCGCTGCAGAGCCACAAGAAGATCGAGCACTGGTACTGCTGGCTGGTGGTGAACAGTGTCTACGGCTTCTGGATCCTGCCGCGCCAGGAGCTGTACGTGTCGACGCTGTTGTATTGGATATTGCTGCTGATGGCAGTGCAAGGCTGGCGCGCGTGGATGCGCGACGTGGCGCGTCAGCAGGCTGCCATCGTACGTTCGTGATGACGCGGCCTGTCGCGCACGTTGATGCATCGGTGCGTTGCACATGTACAACGAAACAGCTTTTATCGCAGCACTGCACGGCCGCCGAACTGAACAACGGCTGAACAGCATGCGCGCGCTCGGTGCGAGCGGCCGCCTTCAGCACCCACCGACGTCTTTTTTTTGGGGGAACAGCAACGGCGGTAACATGGCGGCCGTTCTCGCGGCAGGCGACGCTGGACACACAGCAAAGGCAAAAGCTGACGAGCGGAGTTTTCCCCCGCTGAGGAGCCAACCCCCAAGAACTTCCCTTCCACCCCACAGCAAAGCCCGCCCGGCGTAAGGGCGACCGCATGCTGTTCAGAGTTAGTTCAGTTCAGCGGCCGTGCAGTTCTGCGATAAAAGCTGTTTCCGACCACCGCCCCTCGCACCGATCACAAAAGGACAGACTCGAACAACCTCGCGCAGAATCAGCCGCGCGTCGGGGACGTCAGTTCTTGTGACGGTAGACGATGCGACCGCGCGTCAGGTCGTACGGCGACACTTCGAGCGTGACGCGATCACCCGCAAGCACGCGGATGCGAAAGCGGCGCAGGTTGCCACCGATCGTGGCCAGCACCGTGTGTCCGTTGTCGAGCGAGACGCGAAACATCGCGCTCGGCAGAACTTCGCTCACGGTTCCTTCGAGTTGCAGTGCTTCTTCCTTGGCCATACTTCCAGTTCGATGGGATACGACAACCCGGCCGCCCGGGGAGGGGGACCGCTCGAGATGCGGGAAACCTAACCGGTCGGGGAGACCAGCGCCGGTCAGGATGCACGAAGGGCCGGCTCGCATGGCGAACCGGCCCTTCGGTCGAGGACCTCCCGGGGAGGCCGACAGTCACGCTTACGCTATGCTTTCGTGACGTTCTCAGCCGCGGGGCCTTTCGCGCCCTCGACGATGTCGAACTCGACCTGCTCGCCTTCCGCCAGGGTCTTGAAGCCCTTCATCTGGATGGCAGAGTGGTGGACGAAACAGTCCTTTCCACCAGAGGCCGGGGTGATGAAACCAAAACCCTTGGCGTCATTGAACCACTTCACGGTGCCGGTCGTACGCATTGCTACAGACTCCTGTGGATTGAATCGCGTCGGAGTCCGGCAACCCGGCACTGACCGACAACGTGACTCGTGGACAGACGCTACTCCCACGAAAGAGTGCTGGAAACCGACGACGGGCCCGCAACGCAGCAGGCGGACTCGTCGACCGCAATCCAGTCCGCGTCACATCGACGCGGAGCACAGCGCCATAACCGTATAGTCGAGCCGCCAATCCGTCAATAGTCGAGAAGTGGCATGACAAACGGTACATCGGCGCGCGCCGTTCCCATCGTCTCCGTGATGTAACGGCCGGCGCATACCGAAGCAGACTTCCCTGGATCGGCTTCACTGGTCGCCGCAGCCGGGAATGGCTACACTCACCCCTCTCTCACACCTCGACGAATGGACCACACGCCACGATTCCTCGCGCACGTCGCCGCCGCGCAGACACGGGTCACCAACGTGACACCGGCCGAAGTGCAGGTGATCCTGCGGACTGGCGGAGCGACGGTATTCGACGTCCGCGAAGACAACGAATGGGCCGCCGGTCATGTTGCCGGCGCCGCACACCTCGGCAAGGGGGTCATCGAGCGCGACATCGAACGGCTGGTACCTGACCCGGCCGCCCCCATCGTCCTGTATTGCGGCGGGGGCTTTCGCTCGGCGATTGCGGCCGATGCACTGCAGCAGATGGGCTACACCAACGTGAAATCGATGACGGGCGGCTGGCGTGGCTGGACTGAACTGGGCGGCGCCGTCGAAACGCCTGCTGCATGATCGCTGCGCTGATCAGAGGCCTCGGCGTCCCTCGGCATCATCATCGGATGGGATCGGCGATAGGCGTCGCGCTGCTGCTCACGGCTTGCGCCAGGAACGACGGCCCGCCACCGACTCCAGAGGCCCGCAGGGCGCACAAGGCAGCGATCGCCGCTGCCGCGCAGGACCGGATGGTACTGCAGTATCTGGTCAAGGATGCGGAGGTCGCCAACCTGCGCGTGCCGTCCCTGCGGCGCGTGTCGCGCGGCTTCGTCACCGGCGACACCAGCGTGATCTGGTTCGGTTTCTTCGCTGGTGACACGCTGCTGGTGCTCGACGAGACGCGCCGCGGTCCGGCCGGCGTCGAGGAGAATGGACGCTACCTTTTTCGCGGCGACGCGTTGCACTACGTGGCGCTCGACCGCATCGTCACCGCCGGTGTCGCCACCCCACGTCGCACCCGACTGGCGTTCGGCTATGACTCCACCGGAACGCTCTCGGCCACATCGAAGAACGTGAACGATGCCGCCGTGCCGCTGGATACGACCACCGACGTGCGCCGCGTCGCCGACCGCGCCCGTGCCCTGCGCCTGCGTGTCCTGGCGGAGACGGCCACGCCCTGAACGGTGCGCGCAACGCGCAACGGAAACCGTTGCGCGTTGCAGACCCGCACGGACAACCGGCGCACTCGGTCAGTCAAGCGGCGCACTCGGTCAACTAACCGGCGCACTCGGTCAGTTTCGCTGGCGCTTGAGCAATGCGATCTGCGCCTCGATCACCTTGAATCGCTGATCCTCGACATCGTTGGATCGGGCGGAGCGGGTCCGCAGTGCCTGCAGCCATCGGCTGGTCAGCTCCTGAAAAGCGGTGCGCTGCGACGGATCGTCGGGCACCACCTGATCGCGGCGCTCGGCGATCTCCAACTCGGCATCGTCGGCGCGCACGGAGGCGTCGAGGAAGTCCCGCGTGACCCGCGCCTCCTCGGCCTGAGCATCACGCAATTCGTAGCGTGCTTCCACCAGATCGAGTGACCGCTCGATCCGGCGCTTGTCGGCCAGCGCGGCAATGCGGTCGGCGTCGCGCTTGTCCTTCTTGGCGAGCTTCTCCTTCGCTGAGGCCGCCGAGATCGCGCCTTTCAACTCGCTGATCGTCGCCTTCAAACGCAGCGACTGATCCCGAAAGCCGGCCCAGCGGGTCTCGGCATCGCGCCGTTCGCCGAGCAGCAAATCCTTTTCGATGCGGACCGTATCGGTGGCGCGCGCCGTGATGATGATCTCGATCGTATCTGCGGCCGATGTCGGTATGAGCGATGTCGCACTCAGCCCCGCAGGCTGTCCCGGAGCCGTCGTCGTCTGCTGCGCGAAAACGGTCGAGCACGGCATGACGCAGGCTGCGGCGGAGAAGGCAGCGGAGCGAAGCAGGGCGGTGAAGTGCATGGGAGAGGCGTCTGATGATGGAAGCCAGCGGAACAGTATGGGGAACTCGCAAGATAGGCCATCCCGGCGACAGAGTTCCACGACGAAACTCACGGGTCGGTGGTGCACCCGCGCGTCCGCGCCCGGAACGAAGCGGGGGCGTCTCGGTTGAATCAGGATGAGCCGTTCATTCCTCACTGCCGTATGGCGGGATCTGTTGTTCGCGAACTACGAAGCCGATCCCGCATTGGTGCAGCGATACGTACCGCGTGGCACCGAACTGGATCTGCTGGACGGGCGTGCGCTGGTCAGCATGGTCGGCTTCCGATTTCTCGATACGCGCATTCTTGGTGTGCCTGTCCCGTGGCATCGCGACTTCGACGAGGTCAATCTGCGGGCGTATGTGCGACGCAAGGTCGACGGGCGCTGGTGGCGCGGCGTCGTCTTCGTGCGCGAACTGGTGCCGCGGCCAGCTATCGCCTGGACTGCCCGGCTCGCCTACAACGAGCCGTATCGCGCGGTGCGCATGCGGCACCGGATCGCCATGACTCCGTCAGGCGGAAGCCTGCAGTACGAATGGCGGCAGGCGGGGGCCTGGCAGTCGCTTGGCGCGACCGTGGAAGGCCAATCGGCGCCCGTCGACCCTGACGGTCCCGTCGGCTTCATCACCGAGCACTATCTCGGCTATACGCCGCAGCGCTCGGGTAGGACGGTGGAGTACCAGGTCTCGCACGAGCGCTGGCGGGTATGGGAGCGTGCCACGGTCGATTTCCGGTGTGATGTGGCGGCGGTGTACGGCACCGAGTGGGTCGAGGCACTGCAGGGCACGCCCTGGTCGGCATTCGTCTGTGACGGCGCGCCTGTCGCGATCTCGTTCCCGAGGCAGCTTCCGGCGTGACGGTGGCGCAAGGCAACCGTCCCTTCCGGATGGGTGGGCGGCGTCGGTCGGCGTCGTGGGAGATGTGCTGGCGCGATGAGTACACCTATCCACTGACGTCGACTCCGCAGCAGGCACGACTTCGCTTTTCAGAACAACCTTGCAAAACGTCCATCACCGATCGATGCGCCCACCTGACAACACATCATCCGCTGAAAGGTTGATCATCGGGAGCGATCGATGACGCTTTGGGTTGCTCGGCATGGCTTTCGGATGTTCGCCGTGCTGCTCGCCATGCTGGTGGTGGAGTGCGCTGCGTTTTTCTTTGCGATCGAGAGCGGGGTCAACCGGCTGTACTGGGTGCCCGTCAGCTTCGGTCTGGTGGCGTATGCCGGCTATGATACCGTTCGCCGTTTTCCCCTGATCTGGGGCGTCGTGATCGGTGGCGTTCTGGCCGGCGGCGTCAGCATGGTGTCACTGCTGATCGGCTCCTACCTGCTCGACGGCCGCTTCCGGCTGCCGGCGGAGGCCGAGCCCTTGCTGGTCGTCACCACACTGCTGATGTCGTCGTTGATCGGAGGGATCGTCGGCGGGGCCGCTGGTGTCGTGGCCCGCTCCCGTCGTCGTCATTTTGCCCGTCGCAGCGCCCTCGGGAAGTTGGCGTACGTGGCGACGGATGAGCCTGAGTCGGAGCGGTGTGATCTTCCCAGCCCTGCAGCCACCAGCGAGCCACTTTCCGACCGCCCGCTCTCCCGCGCCGTCGACGGGCGCTGAAATCGGGGCGGCGTCGCTGCCGGGATCGCGTGGCGGAGCGTGCCGTACACGGATGAGCTCTTTCCCGCTTTCGAGTCAGGCCCTCATCGGTACCTGGGTTCTGCTCAGATCTGAATCGCCGCTGGAGATTCAGCCCGGCACGCAGATGCACTTTGCCGATGATGGCGAACTCACCTACGTCATTCCCACGGCTGACGGCGCACTGAGCGTGACGCTGCGCTGGCGGCTC
>JBBSCZ010000123.1:0-9553 GCA_038249795.1 Gemmatimonadales bacterium
ACGAGCGTGGTGGTGCTGGTGCCGGAGAGCGGCGACAGCATTCAGACTTTGAAGGCTGGCGTGATGGAAATCGCCGATCTGTTCGTGATCAACAAGAGCGATCGGCCCGGCGCCGACCGGCTGCGCGGAGACATCGAACTGATGCTTGGCATGCGCATGGGTGACACCATGCGCGGCGTCCCGGCGCATCATGGCGTGGATTTGCGGAAGCTCGGCGATGCGGACAGGGAAGCGGCGAAGAAAGCGCTGTCGCCGGCGCGGGCCGCCCGGGATGCGACTGCCGATCCGCATGCCGCCGGAGGTTGGGTGCCTGCCGTGGTGAATACCGTCGCGGCTGACGGACGTGGAATCCCCGAGCTGCTCGCGGCCATCGCCCGACATTTCGAGTATCTTCTCGAGTCCGGCGGATTGGCGGAACGGCGCCAGAGCCGGATGCGCGAGCGGATCGTCGAGGTCGCCGAAGACCGGTTGCGCCGGCGGCTCTGGAGCGATCCGGACACGCAGGCATTCCTCGACGCTGCACTTCCTGCCCTCGAGCGGGGCGAGACCACACCTTTTGCGATCGCCGACGCTCTCCTGGCGCGCAGTGCAACTCTGATGGCGGGGCACACGACATGACTTCGATCTCCGATCTCACCGAGACCGTCCGCGAGCAGCAGGCCGAACTCGAGCGATTGCGCCGCGAGGTGACGTCATGGCGCGCCCGCTACGACAACGGTCAGGTCCGTGATGTTGCCTACGTGAACTCTGCGGACACTGTCGAGCCGCTGTACACGCCGCTCGATGGACCGGATCCGGAGACCGCCCTGGAGGTGCCGGGCGCGTGGCCGTACACGCGCGGCATCCATCCCACCGGCTATCGCGGCAAGCTCTGGACCATGCGCCAGTTCGCCGGCTTCGGTTCGGCGCGCGATACGAACGAGCGCTTCAAGTTTCTGCTGTCGCAGGGGCAGACCGGCCTCTCGGTCGCGTTCGATTTCCCGACGCTGATGGGTTACGACGCCGATCATCCGCGTTCGGAAGGCGAAGTGGGCAAGACCGGCGTGTCGATCTCGTCGCTGGCCGACATGGAAACGTTGTTCGAAGGCATTCCGCTCGATCAGGTGTCGACGTCGATGACGATCAACGGGCCGGCGCTGATCCTGTACTGCTTCTACATCGCCGCCGCCGAGAAGCAGGGTGTGCCGGCGTCGAAGATCCGTGGCACGGTGCAGAACGACATTCTGAAGGAGTACATGGCGCAGCATGCCTGGTGCTTCCCGATCGAGCCGGCGCTGCGCCTGATCGTCGATGGTTTCGAGTGGAGCGCGGAGCATGCGCCACTGTTCAACACGATCTCGATCTCCGGCTACCACATCCGCGAGGCGGGTTCGACGGCCGCACAGGAACTGGCGTTCACGCTCGCCGACGGCTTCACGTACGTGGAGCGTGGCATCGCGCGCGGTCTCGACGTGGACGCATTTGCACCGCGCTTGTCGTTCTTCTTCGACATCCACAACGATTTCTTCGAGGAGATCGCGAAGCTCCGCGCCGCCCGTCGCATCTGGGCGCGTGTGATGCGCGAGAAGTACGGCGCGAAGGATCCCAAGTCCTGGATGCTGCGCTTTCACTCGCAGACCGCTGGCGTGACGCTCACCGCGCAGCAGCCGATGAACAACGTGGCGCGCGTGGCCTACCAGGCACTCGCCGCCGTGCTGGGCGGGACGCAGTCGCTGCACACCAACTCGATGGACGAGACGCTGGCGCTGCCGACCGAGGAAGCGGTGCAGGTGGCGCTTCGCACGCAGCAGATTCTCGCGCATGAAACGGGCGTCTCGCATGTCATGGATCCGCTTGGCGGATCGTACTACGTCGAGAGCCTGACCGACTCGCTGGAACGTGAGGCGGAATCCCTCTTTGCGCAGATCGAGGAGCAGGGTGGCGTGGTGCGCGGGCTCGAGGAAGGGTGGTTCCAGCGCAAGATTGCCGAGGCGGCCAGTCGTCATCAGTGGGAGATCGAGCAGCGCCGGCGACTGGTGGTGGGGGTGAACGAATTCACCAGCGAGAATGAGGAGATCACCATCCCGCTGCTGAAAGTCGGCATGGACGCGGAACGCGAGCAGCGGGAGCGGATGGCGCAGATGCGAGCAACGCGCGACGATGTCGCCGTGCAGGCACACCTTGATGCGCTGCGCACGGGCGCGCGTGGATCCGACAATCTCGTTCCGCTGATTCTCGACTGCGCCCGCAGCTATGCAACGCTGTACGAGATCCGTGCCGCCCTCGAGGACGTGTTCGGCGCGTACCGCGAACCCGTGTTCTTCTGAGCGGGAGAACCATGGTCACGCAACATGCCATCCTCCGCGCAGTGATTCAGATCGGCGAGCCGGCGCGAGGCTGTTGCTAGTGCCACGAGCCGGCGAAAGTCCGTGGTGGGCATCGTATTTCGACGAGAGCTATCTGCTCGAATTCGAACCCCTCTTCGAGGAGACCATCAACCGTGCGGAAGTCACGCGCCTGATGGAGCTTCTCGAGTTGCCGGACGGCGCACAGGTGCTGGACTGCCCCTGCGGGCAGGGCCGGCATGCGCACCTGCTGGCCGAGGCGGGATACGATGTCACTGGTCTCGACTACTCGCTGCCGCTGTTGCGGATTGCACGAGCGCGCGGTACGGGCAAGCGGCTCCGCTACAAGCGCGGCGACATGCGTACGCTGCCCGACGACTGGTCCGGACGTTTCGATGCGGTGCTCAATCTGTTCACGTCGTTCGGCTTCTTCGACGATCCGAAGGACGACGCCAGGGTTCTGCGCGAGTTTGCGCGGGTGCTGGCCCCCGGCGGACGGCTGGTCTGGTACGGCGGCAGTCGTGACGGTGTCGTCGCCCGCTGGGTGCGTCGGGACAGCTGGAAGACGCGCGATGGCACCAAGGTGGCGCACGACCGATCGTTCGATCCGGTCTCGGGCGCGATCACCATCCAGACCCGTTGGCACGGCCCGACCGGCGCGGGCCAGCGAGAGCATCGGATCCGGCTCTACACGGCGACTCGTCTCGCCGAACTCTGCACCGAGGCAGGGCTGGAGGTGGAGGCCGTATACGACGGGCTCGAGGATCGTCCTCTGAGGCGTACCTCGCCCGAGATGCTGCTGGTGGCCCGCAAACCATCGCTCCCTCGTCAGCCGACCCACCGTTAGAATTCCGGAGTTGCTCTCCGTCCTCACGACCTCTGAATTTTCATGACTCGACCGATTCGCGTGCTGGTGGCGAAGCCTGGGCTCGATGGCCACGACCGTGGTGCCAAGGTCGTCGCTGCCGCCCTGCGCGACGCCGGCATGGAAGTGATCTATACCGGACTGCATCAGACCCCTGAGATGATCGCGACTGCGGCCGTCCAGGAGGATGTGGATGTCGTCGGCCTCTCGATCCTGAGTGGCGCCCACATGACGCTGTTCCCGCGCGTGCTGGCGCTGCTGCGCGAGCAGGGCCGCGACGATATCCTCCTCACCGGCGGTGGCATCATCCCGAAGGAGGACATGGAAGCACTGAAGGCTGAGGGAGTGGGTCAGCTCTTCGGCCCAGGCACGAGCACCACCGATCTGATCGAGTTCATCCGCACCTGGTTTGCGGAGAAGGAGTCGCAGCCGTCGTGACCACGCGTTTGCGACAGCTCAGCGATGCGGTGCGTGGAATCGAGGCTCGGGTACGTGAAGGTGGCGGCGCAGCACGAGCTGCGAAGGAACATGCGCGCGGCAAATTGACGGCGCGCGAGCGCGTGGCTGGTCTCTGCGACGAGGGTGCGCCGTTTCTCGAGCTTGGCCTGCTGGTCGCCTATGACCAGTACGATGGACAGGCACCGGCCGCCGGAGTCGTGACCGGACTTGGCACCGTGCACGGCCGCGAAGTCGTGGTGGTGGCGAACGACGCCACCGTGAAGGCCGGCTCGTGGTGGCCCGAGACGATCCGCAAGATCCTGCGCGCGCAGGAACTGGCGATGCGCTGCCGGATCCCAATCGTGTATCTCGTCGACAGCGCCGGCGTCAATCTGCCGTATCAGGGTGGCGTGTTCCCCGGACAGTACGGCGCCGCCCGCATCTTCTACTACAACTCCGTGATGCGCCGTTACTTGCGTATCCCGCAGTTCTCGGCCGTCATGGGCCAGTGCATTGCCGGTGGTGCGTATCTGCCTGCCTTGAGCGATGTGATCGTGATGGTGAAGGGGACATCCTTCATGGGTCTCGGCGGACCAAACCTGGTGAAGGGTGCGACTGGACAGACGATCGACGGCGAAACGCTCGGCGGTGCCAGCACGCACACCGCAGTGAGCGGCGTGGCGCATTACACCGCCGACGATGATGCGCACTGCCTGCGCATGCTGCGGGAGATGATCGCGCGCCTGCCTGGTGCAAAGCATGAAGCACGTAACGCCGATGTTGCAGCCAAGGATCCGGCGCGCAGTCCGGAATCACTCTACGATGTGTTGCCCACCGACCATCGCATGTCCTACGACATGCACCAGGTGCTGGACGCGGTGGTCGACGCCGGCTCGCTGTTCGAATTTCAGGCCGATCTCGCGAAGGAAGTGATCTGCGCCGACGCCCGCATCGAGGGCATCGCCGTCGGTGTGATCAGCAACCAACGCGGGCTGATCAAGGGCCGGCCGGGTGAGAAGCCGCGATTTGGTGGCATCATCTACGCCGAGAGTGCGGAGAAGGTCGCATTCTTCATCGATCGCTGCGACCGGCAGGGCATTCCGCTGCTTTTCGTGCAGGACGTGTCAGGCTTCATGGTAGGCCCGGAAGCGGAGCATGAAGGCATCATCCGCGCGGGCGCTCGCTGGGTCGAGGCGATGGCGACTGCGCGCGTGCCGAAGCTCGTGCTCACGGTGAACCACGCTTCCGGCGCGGGTTACTACGCCATGGCGGCGCAGGGCTTCGATCCCGACCTGATCCTGACGTGGCCCACGGGACGTATGGCGGTAATGGAAGGCGAGAGTGCGATTGCCGCCGTGCACGGCCCTGCGCTCGAGGCACTGAAGAAGTCGGGCACCGAACCGTCGGCCGAAATGCAGCAGTCGATCGCGTCGATGCGCGAGGACTACGAGGAGCAGCTCGACGCGCGCTATGCTGCTGCCCGCGGCTTCGCCGACGCGATCGTCTACCCGGAAGACACCCGACCGCTGCTGGCGCTGGCACTGCGTGCCGTGCGACGCAATCCCGGTCCACATCTGGGAGCGTTCGTGCTCCCCCCACAACCGATGGAGATGGCGTGAGCAACTCATGCCTGGAGATACGATGACACGGACGGTACGCGTTGCCAGCGGTCAGGGCTTCTGGGGCGATTCGCTGGATGCACCGCGGCAGCAGGTCGAGGGCGGTCCAGTCGACTATCTGATGCTCGACTACCTCGCCGAAGTCACGATGTCCATTCTGCAGAAGCAGAAGGAACGTGACCCGTCGATGGGTTATGCGCGCGACTTCATCGGCGCCATCGAGTCTGTGCTGCCGGCGATCGTCGATCGCGGCGTGAAGGTGATCGCCAATGCGGGTGGTGTGAATCCCGTGGCGTGCGCGCAGGCGCTGGTGGCGGCGATTGCGAGAGCGGGTCATGGCGGCAAGGTGAAGATCGGCGTCGTCACCGGTGACGACCTCCTGCCGCGCATCGACGAGTTGATCGCGGCCGGGCACGAGCTGAAGCACATGGAAACGGGCGCGCCGCTCTCTTCGATTCGCAACCGCGTCCTGTCCGCGAACGCGTACATCGGCTCGACGCCGATCGTCGAGGCGCTGCAGCAGGGCGCGCAGATCGTCGTGACCGGACGCTCCACCGACACCGCGCTCACCATGGCGCCACTGCGCTACGAGTTCGGGTGGGCTGCCGACGCGTGGAACGCGCTCGCATCGGGTATCGTGGCCGGTCACATCCTCGAGTGCGGCGCGCAATCATCGGGTGGCAACTGCCTGCACGACTGGCGCAACATTCCCGACCTCGCAAACATCGGCTATCCGATCGCCGAAGTGCAGGCTGACGGCAGCTTCGTCGTCACCAAGCACCCGGGCACCGGCGGACGTGTGAGCGTGCCGAGCGTGACGGAGCAGCTGGTGTACGAGATGGGCGATCCGCACTCGTACATCACACCCGACGTCGTGGCCGACTTCACGTCGATCCATGTGGCAGCCGACGGCGAGAACCGTGTTCGCGTGCATGGCATCACTGGTGGTCCGTCCACGCCGTACCTCAAGGTCTCGATTGCCTATCGCGCCGGGTACAAGGCGGTCGGCTCGCTGGTGTACTCGTGGCCTGATGCACTGGAGAAGGCGGAAATGGCTGACCGCGTGTTGCGTGAGCGCCTCGACCGGCTCGGACTGAAGTTCGACCAGGTGATGACGGAATTCGTCGGTGTCAACGCTACACACGGCCATCTCTCCGGCGATGGCCACGATGCGCCCGAAGTGCAGCTTCGCGTTGGTGTGCGTGGCGAGGATCGCACGAGTGTCGAGCGCTTCACGCGTGAGATTGCGCCACTGGTGCTCAATGGTCCGCCGAGTGTCACCGGGTTTGCGGGTGGTCGCCCGAAGGTGGAAGAAGTGATCGCATATTGGCCCGCGCTGATCGACAAGCGCGTCGTCACGACTCAGGTCGAGGTGGTGTCATGAGCAGCGACATGGTGCAGGTGCGACTGCTGGACATCGCGCACACGCGATCCGGCGACAAGGGCGACATGGCCAATTGCGGCGTCATTGCGCTGAGGCCGGAGTGGTATCCGGTGTTGGTGCGTGAGCTGACCACCGATCGTGTCGCCGCGCACTACGGCGCGCTCATTTCGGGAGTGGTCGAGCGTTTCGAGCTGCCCAATCTGCATGCCCTGAATTTTCTGCTGCATGGTGCACTCGACGGCGGCGGTACGCTCTCGCTGAAGACCGACGCGCAGGGCAAGGTGGTGTCGACCGCGATGCTGCGGCTCGTGCTGTCGGTGCCCGCCGACGAGGCGCGCACCCTCGCATTGCCCATCCATCACGAGGGCTGACCGATGACGCTTCCGACTCCCTCATCGCTCGCCGCAGTGCACGCGCGGATCCGCTCGGTGCGTGCCGAAGGCCTCGGCGCGATCACGCTCACGCGTCCGGAGAAAAAGAACGCACTCGACCATCGCACTGCGGTGGAGCTCGTCGAAGCGCTGCGTGAGCTCGAGGCAGCGGCCGATGTGCGGGTGGTGATCATCGAGGGAGATGGCGACGACTTCTGCGCCGGTGCGGATCTCGCGGCGCTGGATGCCACGCTCGATGCCGGCATCGATGCGCACATCAGCGATGCCCGTGCACTCGGTGCCGTGTTCACGACGATCCGCGAGATGAGCAAGCCCGTCGTCGCGATCGTGCGCGGCCGCGCGCTCGCCGGCGGCGCCGGTCTGGCCACCGCCTGTGACATCGTACTGGCCGAGGAGACGGCGCAATTCGGCTATCCCGAGGTGCGTATCGGCTTCGTGCCGGCGATGGTCATGACGATGCTGCGCCGCGCCGTGGGTGAGAAGAGAGCGGCGGAGCTGGTGCTCACGGGGCGGATCATCAGCGCCACGGAAGCCGAGCAGATCGGCTTGATCAGCCGGTGCATCCCGACGGCGTCATTCCCGTCCGAGGTGGCGAGGACGATCGAGGCCCTGGTGAAGGCGCCGGCGACGGCGGTCAGCCTCACCAAGCGGCTGTTGTATCGCATCGATGATCTCGACTTCGCGCAGAGCATCGCGTCGGGCGTCTCCACGAACGTCGAATCTCGGGCGACCGAGGACTTCCGCGCTGGCGTGCGTCACTTCCTCGATCGCGCACGGCAGTCGTGATGATCATCCGCGTGCAGATCGCGCTGACGCTGATCGGCGCCGGAATGTTCGGCTATGGTGTCTACGCGGAGAGTGACAGGTTCCGCCTGGCCGCCATCGGTACGCTGGCAGTTGCCCTGATCCTCCGATTCGTGCGCAAGCGCATCGACGGCAGCGGCGCACCACCACACGAACGCTGAGATTTCCGACCCTGGACCGGCCCAGCCGGTACCCGGGGTCGCTATCTTTCAGGGATGTCGCGTTCCCCAGGTACGGTTCCTGAACTCCTCGCCCCGGCTGGCTCTTTCGATGCCGTCCGGGCCGCCGTCGCCAACGGGGCGAACGCCGTCTACCTCGGTGCCGAGCGCTTCAACGCCCGTGATGAAGGCGCGCAGCTCACGCTCGACGAGCTGGAGGCGTCCTGCCGTCTTGCCCATCAGCATGGCGCCCGCGTCTACCTGACCTTCAATGTGCTGGTGAAGCCGGCGGAGCTGGAGGATGCGCTCACCTATCTCGGGGAGTGCGTCGACCGCGGGATCGACGCAGCGATCGTGCAGGACATCGGCGTGGTGCGCCTGATTCAGCGCGTCTATCCGCAGCTAGAGATCCACGGCTCCACGCAGATGACCGTGCACGACGAGTCTGGCGCGCTGGTGATGCAGAAACTCGGTGTGGAACGTGTCGTGCTGGCGCGTGAGAATACGCTCGCCGACATCCGTGCGATCCATGCGGCCGTTCCGGACCTTGGGCTCGAGACGTTCGTGCATGGCGCGCTCTGCATTTCGTACAGCGGACAGTGCTACATGTCCGGCATGATCTCGGAGCGCTCCGCCAACCGTGGTTCGTGTGCGCAGAGCTGCCGCAAGGATTATGTGCTCACCGACGAGACCAGCGGTGACGAACTCGATCGCGGCTATCTGATCAGCGCGAAGGATCTGGCCGCGCACGATCATCTCGCCGACATCGCCGATGCGGGTGTGGGGTGCCTGAAGATCGAGGGCCGCAAGAAGAAGCCGGAATATGTGGCCACCGTCACGCACGGCTACCGCAGCTTCCTGACGCGACTCGCGACGGGCGACCGCACGCCCCCGTCGATCGTCGAGGTCGAGCCGATGGTACAGATCTACAGCCGCGGCAATACCGGTGGCATGTACGGGGGTCGTGCCGGTCGTGAGTACATCACCCGCGCGCAGCCCGACAATCATGGACTGGTGATCGGACAGGTACTCGATGGATCGAATACCGAGGTCACCGTCGAGGTCACGCACCCGATCGAGGTCGGCGATGGCATCGGCTTCGAGCCACCGGCACTCGGTGGCACCAAGGCGATCGGATTTTCGGTGACGGCCGTGCGCACTGTGTCGCAACGCGACGGCCGGACACGACAGGTGATCGCCAGCCGTCAGCGCATTCCCGCCGGCTGGACCGTCGTGCGCTCGTCACACGCGGCACTGCTGGCAGCGGCACGCGAGAGCTTCGCGGCGCTGCCCACGACGGTCCAGAAGCGGAAGCATCGCCTCGACCTGCGGCTCTTCGGCAGCGCTGGCGGTCCGCTGAAGATTGTCGCCACCTGCGGCGATGACGAAGTGAGCGTGCGCAGCGAGGCGGTCCTTGCGCCGGCCAGCAAGCGTGCGCTCGACGACGTCATGCTGCGGGAGCAACTCGGCCGGCTGGGTGAGACGCCCTTCGTGCTTGGTACCATGGACCGCGGCGGGCTGGGCGCTGATCTGTTTCTGCCCGTGAGTGCGCTGAATCGCGTGCGTCAG
>JBBSCZ010000124.1:0-9427 GCA_038249795.1 Gemmatimonadales bacterium
CGCAGTACGAAGTGACGTGGTTGCCCGATGGCAGCGGCTTCTTCTACCCGCGACTGTTCACTACGTCGAGTGTCGATCCCACGGAGCAACTGAATCGCGGACGTCAGTTCCTTCATCGCTTGGGCACGCCGCAGTCGGAGGATATCCCGGTGTTCGGCTTCGGGGTTTCGCCTGCGGTACCGATGGACAAGGTGGATGTACCCTCACGCGTGGGCACGTCGGCAAACTCGTCATGGATGTTCGGATCGGTGTACCGCTCGAAGCAGAACGCAACCGAGTTCTACGCGTCGCCGTTGCCGAAGGGCAATGAAGCGCCGACGTGGGTCCAGATCGCCAGCGGCGTCGATCGCATCACGGCGCTCAAGCTGCACGGCGATACGGTGTATGCACTGGCACGTAAAGGCGCGGACCGTGGCAAGGTGGTGCGACGGGTCCTGCGGTCGGGCGCCACGGCATCGTCGGCATGGGAGACCGTGATCCCGGAACGCGAGGCGGTGATTACCGGCTATGTGGTGCAGGACGACGGCATCTACTTCACGGAGCGCGGCGCGGGCGCGATCACGTTGCTTCGACTCGCACCGGGAGCCACATCGGCCGTCAATATTCCGCTGCCGGTGACGGGATCCGTGCGATTTGGGCACGCACAATCGGGCGCCGGTGCCACCGTCTCGGTAGAATCGTGGGCCACCGTGCAGCATTGGATGTTCGCATCGGGTGACACCGCGCGCGCCCTTGGTATCGATGACGGATACTCGACGATGGCGGCCGCCGACGTGATCAGCGAGCGTCTGCAGGCTCGGTCGAAGGATGGCACGATGGTGCCTGTGTCGGTGGTGTACGGCAAGGCGGCGCTGCGGAACGGGCGTCTGGATGGCACTGCGCCACTCCTGATCGAAACCTACGGCGGCTTCGGAGAGGCGACTGATCCAGCGATGGATCCGCTGATCGGATATCTAGTGGAACAGGGTGTCGTGTATGCGTGGGCTCACGTACGCGGCGGCGGCGAGCTGGGCGATGCCTGGCACATGGCGGCGACCCGCGAAAGAAAGCAGAACACCTACGATGATATGATCGGTGCGATCGAGCACCTCATCGCCAAACGGTACACATCGGCGAAACGAGTGACCCTTTCCGCCATCTCGTTCGGCGCGACCGTGCCCGGCATGGTGATGTCGCAGCGCCCTGATCTGCTCGGAGCGGTGCTGTATGAAGTGGGCGAGCCGGACGAAGTTCGCGGAGCGAGCACCGACCCTACGGCAGCCCGCAACATCGCCGAAATCGGTGACGTGGACACGCCAGAAGGCATTCGACTGCTGATGCGGACGTCTCCCTACCATCAGATACCCGACTCGATCGCACTGCCCGCCGTGATCGTGCACTCTGCATCGGACGACTACAATTTCAGCACCGGGATGCTGGCGGCGAAATACGTTGCGCGATTGCAGCGGGCCAACAGGTCGACACAACCGGTGCTGTGGGTTAACACCGCAGGCGGGCACAGGGCGCTGTTCAACGTGTCGCCGCAGTGGGCGGCGACGGCGATCTCGTTCATGCTGTGGCAAACCGGTGATCCGCGATTTCAGCCGGCGCGGTAGGTGGAAATCGCCGACGTGCACCGCGCTCGTCAGATCGCCGGCGCGGGCGTACCCCAGCCTGCCCATTCCTCTCGCGTCGGACCGTAAATGCCCAGAATCGGCAACCCCGCCTGGCGCAGCAGCACCGTGAGCAGTCCGCGATGATGCGTCTGATGCGAGATCAGGATGGCCAGCGTCTGGGCCCGAGACCGGCGTTCGCCGCTCATATCGTCCATCTCGCTCAGCGTGGTATCGGTCCAGTGTGCGTGCAACTGCTCGACGAGCGACGTGGCCGCAGTTCGGTACGCGCTCGAGATGAGCACCGCCGTGATGGGCACCGCCTCGTGCTCCGTTGTTCCGGCCACCGTGAGACCGGCTTTCGCCATCATCTCCGGTACGGTCTGGACGATGTGCCACGCCACTCGCCCGATGGTGCGACCATCAGCGCAGCCTCCTTCGTGAGGAAATCATCGGTGATGTTGTCGAGCATTTTCTGCGTCATCTCGGCTTCGTACTGCCAGACGGGTGTGAACTCGTGTAGCGCGTGGAACCTGCGCGTAGCTCCTTGCGAGATGTGGCGCCGGGCGCTGCGGGATCGGCTCATGCCCGCCCGGACTCTGGCATGTGCGGAGTTTAGTGCACTGTCGCTTTAATTATCCCGTCGCTTTGATCGTCACGGGGGCATCGAGCCCGACGCGTCCCTCCTCGACGAGCAACCACACCCCTGCTGGCACCGATCAGAACTCCAGTGCGTCCGCGCATGTCATGCACCTTTCGATAGCGCGCTCACTTCGTTGGCGCCACATCGTCGACAGCATCACGAAGAAAGAACCGCAACAAGAGAAACACCGTCAGCTCCACGATCGTGAAATGCAGCGTCGCTTCGACAAGATGCCCGATCTTCAGCTTTGACTGGGCGACCATGATGACTGCGGCTTCCCATGACCCAGCGGGTAGCAGCGGATCCAGTAGCGGCATCACGACATCATCGATTCGTGCTTTCTCGAGGTTGTGCACCTGCCCGCCGAGCAGCACGCCGACGGCAAGTGCGAGGACGCCGAACTTCTTCAGAAAAACGAGGAATTCGCTGACCAGAGACAAACGATCTCTGGCTCAGGGGTTGGCGCCTACGCATCTCGGAGCGTTGCAACAACTGCCATTCCCTGAGCCTTCACTAAAAGGGACCGAACGCCGCCCGGCAATGCGACGCGGCGAATGCCTCACCCTCATCTCCCGCGTTCGCCTGCACACGCACTGCCTCGGCTCAGTCCTGCACCGGCGTCGGCTTCGGTAAATGGATCAGGCTCTTTCGGAAGTTCAGGACCGTGCCGGTAAAAACATTCGACACCACGAATACGAGCGGCAGCCCCGGCTCGATGTCGAGCAGCACGTCTGCCGTGAATCCACGTTGCCGAAGGAACGCTGCGGCCGCGTTTGCGCTCACGACCGGATCATCCGACACCAACCCGATACTCGCCGCTGGAGTGCGGAGGCGTTGATTCGTTGCGGAGTCCGAGGTGTTGATGATCGTGCCATCCCAGAAGATGGAGCGCTGGACGTTGGCCGAATTGGCCTGAAACCGTTCGCGGAGGCCGTGCTCACGCAGCAATGCGACGACCGCGGCCTTCGCCTCCGGTGTTGGCGTCGTGAAGATCCGCGACCCACCGTCAGGGAACGGCAGTGGATTCCGTCCGAGCAGAAATGACGTCAGCCAGGCTGCAACCATCAGGAAGCTCACGGCGACAAATGCGATGATCCATTTGGGGACGAACATTGCTCGCTCCGGTGGGGGTCGTTGTTCATCGATGGGACGCGCAGATGAAGGAGAGGGATCGAGGGGTCGGGATCAAGGGGTCGGGATCAAGGGAAGGGAGATCCTGATCGTGGCTCTTGATCGGAGGAGGTGTTTCGATTCTGGCGGGGGCGATGCTGCAGGCCATCCTATCTGAACTGGTTGTCGGAGTGTTCAAGGACTCTGACCCCTTGCTCGGACCCCTTGCTCGAAAGCGCCTCGCGACAGGAGCCGGCGGGCGCACTTGGCTCTCCTCCGGCAGCACCCTGAATTACTTGTGGCAGACGCGTGATCCGCTGTATCAGCCGGCGCGGTAGCCCGCGGTCAGCGCATACTTCACCATGCCCAAGTCCAAAGCCGAGCACCCGTCCACCGCCGCCAAGCCCGCACCACACTCCTGGGCCTTCCGCGCCAGCTTCCGACGGAACTCCTTCGGCTGGCAGTCACGCCCGGCCATCGCCCGCGTCAAGGAAGCGGTGGCCGAGATCCGGAAGGTGGCGAAGCGCGACACGCCGCTGGCGGCCGAAGGGGCCGTGATCTTCCTCGAAAAAGTCTCACCGGCGCTCGCGCAGGTCGACAGCTCATCCGGCTCGATCGGCACGGCCGTCAACAACGCGATTGCGACGCTGGTGCCGATCATTGCGGCAGCCAACGTCGATGCTGCCGTGCGCGCGGGGTGGCTCGAACGTCTGTTCGAGGCGTTCCAGGCGGATGACATCCCATATATCGAGTCAATCGGCGATCATTGGGGCGCCCTCTGCGCCGCACCCGCAGTCGCCGACGAATGGGCCGACCGGTTGCTCGACACCACGCGCCTCGCCCTCAACCCGGATCGACGGCTCGGCACGTTCTTCAAAGGCTCGACGGCCTGCCTCAGCGCACTGTATCACGCTGGTCGATACGATGAGGTGATCGACGTCGTGCGCGCAGAACGGATGTGGCATTACACGCAGTGGGCCGTGAAAGCGATGGTGGCGTCGGGACGGTCGGCCGAGGCGCTGCGGTCTGCGGAAGCAGGCCGGAATCCCTGGTCGAGTGATCAGGCGATCGACATGGCCTGTGAAGAGATCCTGCTGCGTTCGGGGATGCGTGAGGAAGCGTACCAGCGCTACGGTACGCGCGCGAACGGCATGTCCAGTCATCTCGCCACGTTTCGCACCGTGACGAAGAAATATCCCGAACGGCCGCCGCACGACGTGCTGATGGACCTCGTACGAGGCAGCCCCGGTCAGGAGGGAAAGTGGTTTGCTGCAGCGAAGGATGCCGGTTTCCTGACCGAGGCCGTCGCATTGGCGCGGCAATCACCGTGTGACCCGCGGACACTGACCCGTGCATCGCGCGACTTCGCCCTCACGCAGCCGGCCTTCGCGCTGGAGGTGGGTCTGCTGGCGCTCCACTGGCTGGTGCAGGGGAGTGGCTACGAGATCACGAGTGCCGATGTGATCGACGCCTGGCGTGCGACGGTGCACGCGGCGCAGTCGGCGGGTCGGACGTCAGAGGTGCCGGTGCTGGTGCAGCGCGTGGTCGATCTCGGTGGAAGCCGTGCGGATTTCGTGGCGTCGGTTCTGCGGTCAGCGCGGATCTGAAAGCGAGTGTCGCCGTCAGAGCGTGCGCGAACGCGTTGCTGATGCGATCGCGAGCGGTGTTGCATCAGATCGCCGGCGCCGGCATCCCCCAGTTTGCCCATTCCTCCCGCGTCGGACCGTAGATCCCGGACACCGGCACCCCCGCCTGCCGCATCAGGACGGTCAGCTGTCCGCGATGATGTGTCTGATGCGCGAGCAGGATTGCCAGTGTCTGCGCGCGCGACCAGCGTTCGCCGTACATCTCATCCACCTCACGGAGCGTGGCATCGGTCCATTGGGCGTTCAATTGCTCGATGAGCGAGGTCGAAGCCGCGCGGTACGCGTCGCAGATCGTTTGCGCAGTGGCCGGCACCGGTTCGTGCTCCGACGGCCCTGCCACCGCGAGACCGGCTTTCGCCATCATCTCGGGCACGGTCTGCACGATGTGCCATGCGAGACGACCGATGGTGCGCCCGTCGGCATACCCTGAGTACGCGAGTGCGCCGTCGGTGATGTTGTCGAGCGTCTTCTGCGTCATCTCGGCTTCGTACTGCCAGACGGGAATGAACTCGGTCAGTTCGTGAAACATGTGTGGGCCTCGTGCTGGTGGCGTGGGTCGAGCCGGGTCTTCGGCACTGCGACACAATATTCGATGGAGATGACTGCATTGTCCATTACGTCAACTCGCGCCATCTCACTGACGGAATTCCGCGCCCTCGGTCGCTCCGGCCTGGTCGTCAGCCCGCTCTGTCTGCGCACCATGACCTTCGGCCCCGGCAGCCGGGGGCAGACGAGGCCGCCTCATGAGCGATCTTCGACGCCTATCGGGCGGCCGACGGCAACTTCGTGGACAGGGCCGACATCTCTGCGTGCGGGGTCTTCGAAACGGTCGTCGGCAGGATCATACAGGAAACGAATTTTCGCCGTTCAAGGGTGCGGCTCAGGAGTTTACGGTTCCTGATCGTGCCGTTCAAGGAGTGTGACCCCTTGAACGAACCCCTTGAACGAAGGGGCAAGGACTCTGACCCCTTGTGCGGACCCCTTGAACGGAGGCATTCGAGCAGCGCCGAGTTGAACTCGATCCATCCTGGAGGCGACGATGGTGGAATGGCCGAGGCGCCTGCCTCGACGAAGATGACGAGCGGGTCCGTCGTCAGCGCATCAGAGGCATGGGCGTGTAGATCGGACGGTGAAGCTGGCCAATGGACGAGTTTGCAGCACACGAGAAGGCAGGACTTGCCACTCGCGCAACGTGACGACATCGTCTGCAGATCCCAAGGGGAGAACGGAGCGATGACCTGGACAGCGCAGCGAAAGCAGTGGCGTGGTAATCGCGCCGTACTCCTCGTGCACGGCATCGGCAACGCCGCGCCTGGCGACTACGCGATCATCGCGGACACTGTCAGGGATACCATCGGTGCCGATGGGAGCCCGGTGGCCGTGTATCAGTTGTACTACGACCAGGTGAACGACTGGTTCACATCGAAAAACCAGCTCGGGGCGCTGCTGACCGAGGCCACACGGATCCTCGCCACCCGCATCGACGATCCGGAGCTGGGCGAGACGCTGGCGGAGCTGGTTGGTGACGTGCTCTGGCCGGTGTTGCTCGCCGATGCGCGCGCGGCGGTCCGCGAGGCGTACCTGCTGCAGCTCAAACGGATCGTGGACGACGGTGTGTCGGCCGGAATTCCTGCGCGCGACCAGCGACTCTCGATCATCTGTCATTCGCTGGGCTGCTTTCATACCTACGAGGCGCTGCATCATGCGGCGCTGTTCCCAAGTCACCTGCTGCAACCAGCGGCGCACGGCGTGCGCTTCGAGAATGTGATCTTCATGGCGTCGCCGGTGCAGCTCATTCGCACCATCGCCGATGCGATGGGCAACCTCGTGCCGAACAAGCGCTGGCTCTACACCGTGCAGGGTGACACGCTCAGCATCCCACGGCAGGCGAAGCTGATGGGCGGTGAGGTGTTGTCGGTGAATAACTGGGTCAGCATCACCGGCAACCTCGATCCCGTGGGCGGATATTTCTTCCGAAGGCGTGCCGACTGGGCGTACATGAAAGTGCCTGGTGAAACGGTGGCGATCGTGCAGTCGCAGGATGCGCTCGACATCAGCACCAAGGCACAACTCGTCGACTGCTTCAGGGCCTGCATCAGAGAGCGCGAGCCACCGAAGATCACGCCGAAGGATCCGCATTGCTGGGAGTCGTATGTGAACTCCCATGCGACACAGTTGCGCTCGTGGTTGACATGAGCGCGCGCGGTGTGTCGTTGCTGCACCGCGCCATCGTTCTCGGTGCTGCCACTTGCACGTCAGTCGCCGTGCTCGTCGCGCAGCCTGCGGCAGCACGTCTCGATTCGGCGGCGATGACGAGTGCCACCGTCGGTACGCTGCTGGCGAGTGCGTCGGCAGGCGACTCGATCGCGCAGCTGCGAACGGTATCGCCGGCGCTGCATGCGAAGCTCGGCGAGATGCGCTTGCGGCTCTCGCGTGCGGCGCTGCACCCCTTGCCGCTGCAATCGGTGGCCACCGGACGCGCGACGTTCGGGGTGGTGCTGCGGAGGAGCGGCGTGACTCCGAACGGTGTGGAGCTGGCGGCGCTGGATACGCTGGCGCGGCTGATGGAGGAGGAGTTCAGCGGCCTGCTGCGGCCGCTCATTGGCCGTGACAGCACCACGCAGTTGCTCACACCAGTCGATGCATTCATTGCGGCGATGCGCCGGCAGTCGATGGCGGCGAGCCGCGAGAAGCTGCAGCGGTTCGAGCGGAAGTATGGTCCCGGTGCACCGGTGCGGAACCTTGCCGAAGTGGGGCTGAACTACCTGGCGCAGTGGGCTCCCGGGTTTGCGCCCAATGCCGAAGGCTGGCCGTCGCGCGCGGAGCTGATCGTGAGCTACGTGCCGACGTATCTGATCGTGCCGAGCGGTGACGTGAAAGCGGGTGCGGCGACGGTGGCGGAGGTTGGGGCCCGGTTCTATCTGTGGAAGGAGGGGTGGGGGCGGCGCCTGTTGCGGCCGGGGTACGTGTCGTTCGGCGCCGTCCTCGCTGGGGAGCGGGATGGGGCGATGCAGTCGCCGTTCGCCGGCGCGTCGCGGTTTGGCGGATTCGTGGGGTGGGGGAACGCGAAGGTGGCGGTGATCGGGGGGCGGCATGCACGGGTGCTGGTGACGCGACAGGTGCAGTTGGTGCCGTGGGTGTTTTAGTCTGACCAGATTTTCAGGACAGCTGAATGAAGCTGCCATCCGTTCGGCGTCCTGTACTGCAGTCAGAACGTCGTGCGTGGTGTGGCGATTGCGCTGGTCGTGGTGTTCCTGTTCGCGACCGACCTCGTGAAACGTCGTGAGACGCTCTTTCTGCGCGACATGACGAGCGGTGCGGTGACGACGATCGTCGCGATGCGGGTGTTGCTCGGCGTCGATGCCCGGATGGCTTCCCGACGCGCTGCGGTGGGGCCAGGCCGTGTCGGGACGTCGTGTGCCGGCGGTACCGCTGCCCGGGCCGACGGCCGTGGTGCTGCGCGACACGGTGTCAGCAGCCTTACGCGAATTGACGGTGTGTATCACGGCGCCGTCTGGTGCGCCGTCGGTCGCGTTGCGTGTCGCCGGTCGCGACGTGCGCCGCGCCGTCGTCGATAGCCGTCTGATCGAGACCTCACGCTTCCGACGCTCCAGTGATGATTGGGCGTTTACCTTCTCGGCGCCGCCTGACGGTGGTTTCACGGTTCCGTTCACGCTGGCGCCGGGTCCGGGTCGCGTTCGAACTCGCGAGCATGATGGCAGGCCTGCCGTTCATTCCGGGTGTGCCGATTCCTGCGCGGACGCCTGGCACGAACATCGTCCAGACTGATGATGTGACGGTGCTGCGGCGCGGATACGCGTTCTGGCGACAACTCGCGACCTGACGTGAGGTCGTGGTCGTGCGGACTGTTTCAGCCGGTGCACGCACTGCGTCTTGCCCCCCTCGCCGGGGAGCGCATGGAAGGCAGGAATCCAAACTGCGGCCGGGTGTGCGCAATCAGAGTAGCGCCGGCATCGAGACCGATCCGCCGAATGTCGCTCTCGACCTGCCGCCTGACTGCCAGAGCCTAAAAAGAGCTGGGCGAGGAGTGACTGGCTGGCAATTTCTGTTGCGAGAAAGTGTAATACGTGCACAGAATTTAGCACAGTGGCTCAGTTTCGGAGGCAAAAACTTCAATTCGTACCCCGAAAACCGTAAAAAATGCACAAATGGTTGCGCACGGTCACTGGCAGAGATATAGTCACTTTGAAGTTGCATTCTTTCTCTCAGAAGCTGACGGTGGGTCCGGACTTCCACGGGCCTGTCAGCAACCAACGAACACGCGGGCGACGTTCGCCGGCCGACCCGTTGTGACTTCGACCCTGTGTTCTGGAGAACCGCCCATGCTCGTGCGCCCATCGTTGCTGCTGCTCGCCATTGCCTCCGCGTCGTTCGGCGCCGCCCCTGCCTTTGCCCAGGAGACCAAGCCTGCGTCC
>JBBSCZ010000125.1:0-9274 GCA_038249795.1 Gemmatimonadales bacterium
CCTCACGCCGCCGCCGCGTCCCGCCGACTCACCACCGGCAACCCCTGCGTCGTCCGCGCCAGCCGGATCAGCTGATCCGCCAGCAGACGCGCCTCGGTCTCGTTCACCCCATGATCGCGGGCATGATCGGCAATCCGCTGAATCACGTCGTGCTCGCGGGTGGAATCGACCGGAGGCAGGGCAGCAGTGCGCTTCGCGACACCGATGGCGCGGGCCAGGCGCTGCCGCTCACCGATCATCGACACCAGCATCTCGTCGATGCGATCAATGGAGGTGCGCAGCAATTCCACCCGCTCGGCGGCGCGCTGCTGTTCGGGGGTGCGTGCGATGGGGGCGGGGTGTTGACTGTGCATGGCGGGCTCCGGTGCCGTGTGGCGTTGGTGTGGAGTCCGCAGCGCCGAGCCTCGCAAAAATACGAAAGGCCCGCATCGCTGCGGGCCTCGGAGGAAAGTCGGTGCGGTGTTATGCGCGCGCTTTACCACCCTGGTCCGCGAGGCGGCCAAAGTAATAAAAGCTGGTAAAGAGGGCGCGCCCCGTCTGACTCATGGGGTGCAGTCTCGTCTGACCCGTCGGACCTGTCAACCCCCACCACGTTCGCGTCGGTCACAGGTCGGCCGTTGATCGCAGGAGCCCGCGGCGAGGAGCCGGGCGAGTGACGGCGAGGCAGTCACCCCGCCCCAGCGGCATTGGATAGAAGCGTCAGCAGTGCGGCATGGTCAGTCTTGCTCTGATGCCGCGGGTCGCGCGGGATATGCGACAGAAACACGATCCGATCGACTGGCCATGGATGCAACGCCGCACGGAGGGCGCGCTCGGCCACCGTTCGCTCTCCCCCTGTCGCGAGTTCCACGCACAACAGTGCGCGGTCGTCCGGTGGCAGGGTGATACAGGCTGCATGTTCGATACCATCCACCTCGAACGCACGCAATTCGGCGGGTAGCGGCCACCACGTCTGGCCATCGCGCTCAATGCGACGCTGCACGCGTCCCATGAGCCACAGACGACCGCGCGAGTCGCGATAGCCGGCGTCACCGGTGCGATGCCAGATGCGATCGCCATCGTGAATCTTGTGTGCTGCATCGGCCGCAGGGTCGTCGAGATATCCGGTGAGCACATGTCGTCCGCTCACGATGATCTCACCGGTCGCGCCACTCTCCAGATCCCAGGGCGACCAGTCCGATCCCGACACGCGAATCGGTCCTTCGAACGGTCGGATGATACGCACCGTAATGCCCTGCACCGGATAGCCCACGCACAGGCCCTCGTCGCAGCCATCGCCGGACGTTCGAGCGCGCCTGATCGGATCGTCGACGGTGCGCTGCCGTTGGGATGCAAGCATGTCCGCAACTGCGATACCCGAAATTGGCTCCGCTTCAGTGCTGCCGTAGATCACCTCCGCGCCTTGCGGCATGACGCGCGACAGATTCCGAAGCAATGGCGGCAGCACCGGGGCACCACCGGTGAACAGTCGACGGAGCGGCAACTCTTCGCCACGACGCAGCACTTCCACCACCAGTCGGTCGCAAAACGCAGGCGATGCGACGAGCGTCGTGACCTGCTCGGTCCGCATCTGCGTCAGCACAGCCGCAGGGTCGAACTGCGACGGCTTCCGCGGATCGAAGTCCGGGAGCACGCTGGTGATACCAAGTGCCAGATTGTTCAGCACGAACACCGGCAGTGTCGGCATGTCGATATCCGACCCAGTGAGACCGAGATGCGCAGCCAGCGTCTCATGCTGCGCCCAGAGAAAGTCATGTGACCGGGCCGCCGCCTTCGGTGGGCCGGTGCTTCCGGTCGTGAATGTCACCAGCGCCACGGTGTCGGGAGTCACTGGCGACGCATCACGCTGGTGTTCCCGGTCTTCGAGGCGACGGAGTGACCAGCCACGTCCCGCCACCACGGAGATCGGAATGCGGCGAAGTGCGGCGCTGCGCAACCGAAGCAGCTGTGCCATTGGCGTTCCGATCCAGGCACGTGGATCGGCAGCACGGATCGCGGCATTCACACGTGCGGCTGTCGCCCAGGCATCCACGAATACGGCTTCGCCGCCCAGATGCAGCACCGCGAGCAGTGCCACATACAGATCGATGGACATCGGCACGAACAACAGCACGCGATCGCCGGCCGAGACCCCTCGTCCCGACAATCCAGCCGCCGTCGCCGATACTCGCTCCGCGAGCTCCTGATAGCTCACCGCCTGTCGACGTCCGTGTCGCCATGCCACGATCGCCGCCTTCGTCGGATGCACCTCGGCCTGGCGTGTGAGGCGGGCCGCGATGTTCGGATTCATGCATGCCACCTGATGTCATCGCACGCGCAGTGCCCGGCAGCTCGCGCGCTCACAGCACGCGCTCGTACAACGCGTATTGACGCCAGAGCGTGGATGCGCGCCGCTCCGCCATACCTCGCGAGGTATTGTCCTCGTGCATCAGCGCCGAGATGAGCTCCCGGAACCCCAGTTCGGCGGCCTGAGCGCGCACGCGATCCAACAGCAGTGAAGCCACACCCTGCCCGCGCGCCACAGTCGCTACCGCCAGCGTCTTCATGATCAATCGATCGGCGCGCCCGTTCCGCACACTCAATGGATCGGGATACGCAAACAGAAAGCCCAGCGGGACATCGGCCAGTGAAGTGGCGATGAGTACGAATCGCGGATCGAGTCGGTCACGGAACGGCGCGTAGAGCGAACGAAATTCGTGGAGCGTGATCGGCGAATAGAAGCTGTTGCCAGTAAAGGCATCGCAGCTGATTGCGTGCAGAGTGGCCAGCTCGTCATCGAACGCGTCGAGATTGATCGTGCGCAGCTGCGTCGAGGCGACGTGCACGTTCGGTACGGGGGACGAGCCGGCATCCTCCGCCGACGGAGTCGACATGGGCAATGGCGGAGACGAAGGACTCAGTTCGGGCAATCGCTCGATCCGGCTTTCATAGCGGAGCACCGGTACGAATCCGGCCGCCTGCCATTGTGCCGGATATGTGAACGGATTGGTCGGCTCACCCGTGAACCATGGTGTGTCGACCGGCGCAGCGCGGAGCGCGGTGCTGTCTGTCGCAACAGCGCCAACGTCCGCACCAAGTGCGAAGCGATATCGCTGCCATGTGCTACCATTCATCGGCCCGAGAATGCGAAGCACACCGAGGGCTCGCAGGTGTGCGGTCGCCGCATCCAGCAGCACCCTCGCCGACTCGGCAGTGAGCGCCTCGTAGTGGCCGATGAGTCCGGAGAGCCCCGGTGCGTCAGTCAGATCGTCGACCGTGAACAGGCTCGCTCGTGCCTCGGCGACTCCCCGTCGGCGAACGAGCAGCAGTTGTGTCCCCGGCACCAGATTCTCGTGTGCGCAGGCCATGCCGTTGAACTCGACCAGCCGGGGATCACCTGCCACCGCCGCGAATTGCACGAGTTCCCACTCCGACTGTTTCGTCATTGCGACATGGCTCCGCTGCGCCTCACTAAAGCACTCCGATGATGCGCAGGTACGGAGGAGTGACGATCAACGCCGCCACGGCCGACGATACACTCTGCGCCGTGAGCTCGGGAAGCGGCTTCGCCGTCTGGCGTCCGCGTCGATCGAGAAATGCACAGACGACGACGGCCACCGCGATGAGAAGAATGCACAGGGCGAGATCGGTCGAAAGACGTTGGGAGCCACCAGCCAGCAGTCCGGGTCCGGCGACGCCGATCAACGCGACCACGGCGCCGATCAACCATCGCCATCCTGCCGGTCGCTGGCGCTCCGGGTGCTGGACGCGTGCCACGGTCATCGCGAGCGGTGCGGCGAGTGTGGCGATGAACGGTCCGAACAACGGATGATCGCCTCGCCATGGCGCGCCCAACTGCGGCAACGTCGCCAGACTGTTTTCCAGCAGCAGCAGCACGATCGCCACCACTGCCATGTGGAATACGCCGTTGACCTGATAGCCGCCCGCCGGCAGCTTGGCGCGCTCGCGACGCACTGCCGTGACTGACAGATAGCCGATGAGCGTGAGCAGCGCCGCTGGCGTCCAGGTCGGGCTGCCCAGACTGAACGTGGCGTACAGCACGAGATGTGCGGCGATCGCACCGGCAAAGGAGAGAAACCGATTCCACCGTGCGATCACGAGCACGACCGACAGCAGCGTCAGTTGCGCCAGCAACTGCCACCCGATCCACTGCCAGCCGTACGGCGTCATCTTGACGAGCAGATAGTAGACGGCCAGCGGGATGATCACGTTGTCGCTGCCCCGCTCGGCGATCAGCTCGAGACAGGTGGCAATGAGCGCCAGTTGCATCGCGATCATGACGGTCTCGATGCGTCCGATGTCCGTCAGGACCAGCAGCGGGATATGCACACCCAGGAAGGTGGCCAGCAGAAACGCGGCGCTGCCTTCGAGACTCTTTCGCCCCTTGCCGGCCGCGAATTGCGACAGGCCGTATCGTCGTCCCAGCAGCGCCGCCAGTGTGTCGGAGATCACCAGCGCGCACAACGCCACGAGGTAGAACACCGGCTGACGGTGGCCGACGAGAAAGAGGAGGTAGACACCCACCGGGAACCACCGCTCGCCAGCCGAATCCCGCTCCACATCGAGCACCGCCCGCAGCCACCCCTGGCGCCGCGCCACGGTGAAGAGCGTGATCAGTGTGCTGCCGAGCACCAGCAGCGTCAGGTGGCTGGCGAACAGCCAGGGAAACGTCATCGCCAGCAGACCACTGGCCACGTGCACGAACTTGCGCGTCCACTCGGTTGGGGGGGCACTCCGTCGCCGCCACACTTCGGCACTCCCGAGGATTGCGAGGAAGCCGAGCCCCACCGCCACCGCCATGCACAGCTCTCGGACGAGTGAGATGTCCGTGATCGGATCGGGGAGTGGAATCATGTACGGTTCATGCCATGCTCACGTCGGCACGGCTGGCTGAAGGCGCTGATCGATCACGAGCCGCTGGTAGAACCAGGCTCGGTCGGTGGCGTGCAGCTCTGCCGAACGCGCAGCGAGCGTGGTGGTACGGGTCTCAGATGCGGGACGCGAACGGGGCACGAGCATGTTCCAGTACACGAGCCGCGCACCGGGCGCAGCACGATCCACCAGCTGAGCATAGACCGATTCGTGTTCGGCGTCTGACATGTACTCGAAGATGTCGGACAGATTGAATCCGTGAAACTCACCCGCGACCGAATTGATGGTTCCTTCGACGAGAACGATGCGGTCGAGGCGCTGCCGGATCAAAGGATACGAATCCGGTCGGAGGTACAGCGGTAACGCCTCGGGCGCAAAATTCCCCGTCAGGATGAACGCCAGATAGGGATTGGTCGCCACCGGGAGCGCGGTGAGCGCATGTTCAGTACGCGCGAGAATCCGTGTCGCCACGGGCCCATCGACATGTTCGAAGAACGCGGCATCACGCCCCATGCGACCCATCACGAAGCGACTGAAAAAAATCGCGAACAGGGCACGCCATCGCCAACCGTCCCATCGCGCCGAGTAGAAACGCTGTTGCTCCGCCAGCGTCTGCGCGCTTCGCAGCTGTCGCACGGTCGACGACGAATGAACCAGCGGCAGGATCCGATTTCGAAAGGTGGCGAAGTAGCGCTCGAACTTTCCTGCCTGTACGACACCCAGTGCGATCTCGGCGGGCCGCACATCCCAGAACGCCGCTGCACGCGCCGAGAGCAGTGGTCGCAACGCGTCGTATGTGGTCAGACGCTGCTCGCCGGGTCGCACACCCAGAAACGCCAGCAAATCCGGATATGTGAGCGCGCGAAATGCCGCCACGCGCAGCTCCACGCACGCCAGCTGGGCCGCGCTCAGGTCGACGGCCACCACCTCGGAGGGATCGAGCGTCAGCAGCGCCAGCGCATTGTCGCCGGCAGAGGCGATCGACAGCAATCGCCGACCGGCCGCCACCGGTCGCAACGCCTCGCACAGGACGTCGGCGTCCTCCCAGACGTTCGCATAGCGCACGAAATCAAATCGTGCCTTGGTAGCGACATTGCTCACGCGCTCCCACCCTCGATGCTGCCCGACGGCGACGCGACACCACGGCGAATCACACCGGAGGCGCCATTCATTTCCACCACCTCGCCGTCCACCAGTGTTTCGAGCAAGCCCGCAATTCCTACGATGCATGGCAGCGCCATCTCGCGTGCGACGATCGCCGAATGGCTCAGCAAGCTGCCGCGCTGCACCAGCAGTCCGAGCGCCGCCGGAAACAACAGCGTCCAGCCCGGGTCGGTACGTTCGGCGACGAGAATGCACCCGGTGAGCGCGCTGGCAGAGGCTGGATCCCGGACGATCCGCACCGGTGCGCGCACGACGCCTGGACAGCAGCCCGTGCCAAGCAGATCACCCTCCACCGACTGGACCGCCGCCGCCAGCGGGATTTCCTCGTCCAGTGGCCCCTCCCACTCGCCCAGCGGACCGCGGGTCTCGAACCGATCGGGGGGTGCGGCTCCGGCGCGCCAGCGATCGAACATCGCACGTCGCTGTGCAATGCGGTGACGCAGATCCGCCGGTGGGGACGCCTGCTCACCCAGCGACAGTGTCTCCTCGATGCTCAGCCAGAACACATCCCGGGCACTGTCGATCGCCCCCGCTCTCGCCGCCGCGTCGCCGATGCCCAGCACCATGCGGCGCACGATGCCGAAGACCCGGGTGCGCTCGAATCGCAGATTCTCGCGGTCTCGCACTCGCGCGCGCGTGTTGCGAACCACCCAGAAGAACGTTCGTCGCTTCCAGCCACCAATCATGGACATCACGGCCGCTTCCGCGTCTTCGCGTACACGGCGCTCATGCGCCCATGCCGCATCCGGATCCATGGAACCCTGCGCGACATACGCGCGGATCATGCGGACGAGAAAGGCTGGATCCTCGCGCAGCGTGATTGTTTCGAGCTTGAGCTCCTCCAGGCACCGGTCGCCGAACGCGTCGACGTACGATTCGAGCGACGCAAAGAACGCGGCACTCCCGGTACGCGCGCCGAGCAAGCGCCAGAGCGTCATGTCGTCGGACTCACTCTCGAACACCGCCAGCAGCGTCGGATCGTCACCAACCTGACGTGCCAGCGCCATGACGCGCCGGCTCGGTTCAGTGGAGATGATGCCGCCTTCACCACACAGGAGATCATTGCCGAGTGTCGGTGCGGCAGCGGGCAGCCAGCGCTCGAGCAGGCGGCCTTGCACGCCGAAGAACACCATGGCGAAGAAGTCGTTCACGAGCGGCGCACGCCAGTGCTGCAACAACTCCCGCTCCAGCTGTCGGTAGAGCGCAGCAACGCGCGGGGCCTCCCACGTGTTCAATGCCACCGACTGGAGGGGTGCCAGCGTACGCTCGACCCGCGCGCGAAACGCGGGCACGTCGGTCGCGAGCGCGCCATGTGCGCGCAGCATCCGGATGAGCATGCGCACCAGGCGATAGAAGTCACGCCATCGACTTCCGGTACTCACTCCGGGTGGAGCCGCCTCCAGCGATTCGCGCACGCCCATCATGCGCTCCATGAAGGCCCGATTCCACTCGAAGCCGGGCAGGAGTGCGATCAGGCGGTACCAGTTGATCAGGCTGTAATAGACGCGCCCGTGCACCAGGCCGAGCATGTGCGCGAACGTGCTCTCGTTGTCGCGGATGTGTGATTCCTCGACCCCCATCAACCGACAGAACTGCCGGTACACGTCCTCGTACACCGATCGTGCAAAGGTGAAGGTGAGGGGCGTCGTGACTCCGGAGTAGCTCTCGACGATGTTGGAGTTATCCCAGACGCGGCGGCCTTTCCCGCGCGGATCGTTGGCGTCTGGTGGCGCGAGTGGAGCGCCGGTGGTCACGGGACGCGTCTGCAGCAGCAGCAGTTCGTGCGTCGGCGAGGAGGGCGTCGTCCGCATCACCCACTCGACATCCTGCGGTGCACCCAGCGTCGATGACAATGTGCGCACCAGCGCCGCGAGTCGCTGCACCGATTCGTCAGACAACACCGGTCCGTGCGCCAACTGTGGCTCGAGCTCGCACCGTCTGGTGCCGCCATCGGGGTGCACGCGAATCGCGTGCGTCTTGAGCGCGGCTGTGAATGCCGGTGCCGTGGCGCTGTCGTCTCTCACATGCCAGCAGTCGGCGTCCAGCTCTCCGCTCACCAATCCTTCACCCAGCCCGTACACGGCGCTGATGACGGTGGTGTTTCGAACACCGGTGACGGGATCCATGCCGAATGCCACACCCGATGCCACGGGGTCGATCAGCGCCTGAAGGATCACGGCCATGCGCACCGGTTCCAACGCGTGGCGAGCGTTGTAGGCAGCAGCATGTGCCGTGTGCACCGACATCCACACGCTGCGCACAGCGGCGTGCAGTGCATGACGGTCGGCCGCGTGCACGCCCAGCACCGTGGCAAACTGTCCCGCAAATGATGTCGTCGCGCCATCTTCCGCCGTCGCTGACGAGCGCACGGCCAGTAGACTCTGCGCCAGCCCGGCGGTACGCAATGCGGCGTCGATTGCCGCCGCCAACGGTTCCGGAAATGGCGCATCCGGGGCCAACGTCGTGAAGAACGTGTCGAACACCTCGGTGCGCAGCACCACGAATTCCGGCACGGCTGCGCCGAGCGTCTCGGCCATCTGCTGCAGTGCAGCGAGCTGGCGTGCCTTGCCGCCGATATGCTGCGCATCCACCATCGCATCGCCGGGAGCCCAGAGCCACGCAGATTGCGTGGTCATGCGAGGGCGTGCTGCAGCGCGCGTTGCACGGAGGGGGCGGCGCCGAGCACCAGATACGTGCCCAGCGGCCAAAGCTGGCTCGCACGTTCGGTGCGCGCGGCAGCCGCCGACGTCGGCGCACGCAGAAATCCGACACAGGGCACCGATGCCACGATCGCGAGCGGAATCAGAATTGCAGCAGTCGACGCGAGAACATGCGTGAACGATGCGGCGAGGAGCGCACACACGGTTGCCCCGGCCAGCGCCGCCAGCCAGACGACAGGAGCGAGGTGCAGCCCCCACGCCTTGGTGTACGTGTCCACACCAGCGCGCTCGCCGTCCGTCGCTCGCAGCTTCCGTCCGAGCTCGATGAGGATGCCATTGAGGAAGGTGACCGCCAGAAACGGAAGCAGCTTCGCCGGTGGCGCCACGCCTGCCGCGAGCCAGTCCAGTCCCGTGGTATAGACATCGATCGCCGGCATGATCGCCATGTGCGAGAGCAGATAGGCCGTGGGATGCGCACGCAGCCAGCGCGGCACGAAGAACTCGCCGGTCATGAGCGCGGCCCAGAGCGCCACCAGCGCGAACGCCAGCAGCAGGCGTGGCGCCATCCACCCGTTGAG
>JBBSCZ010000126.1:0-9200 GCA_038249795.1 Gemmatimonadales bacterium
GAGCCGTCAGCGCGCGCCGAAGTCGGTGCTGGACAATGCCTTCACGACGCCGACACCGGCCGCGCCAGCTGCCCCGGCGCCGGGTGGCAAGCCAGGTGCTGGCTCTCTGCTCCCGCTCACGCCGGCCGCACCTGCGACGACGCCTGCACCAACGACCCCGGCCCCCGTCAAGCCGTGACGAATGGAGTCACACCGCTCTCGCTCGACACCGTCCCCGGGGTATTGCTCCTCGAGGACGGTTCGACGTTTCGGGGGTTGGTCAACGCGGACGTCGAACCCACCGTCGCGGAAGTCGTCTTCACCACCAACATGACCGGCTACCAGGAGGTCTTCACCGACCCCTCGTACAACGGACAGATCGTGGTCATGACCACGCCGCAGATCGGCAACTACGGCGTCAACACGGAGGATCCGGAGAGCAGCCGCGTGCAGATCTCCGGCGTCGTCGTGCGCGAGATGTCGAAGACGTATTCGAATTGGCGCGCCACCGGCGACCTTCCATCCTGGCTGGCGGGCGCGCGTGTGCCCACGCTGCAGGATGTCGACACCCGACGCCTTACCAGGCACCTCCGCAGTCGCGGCGTGATGCTGGGCGTCATCTGTGCCGGCGAGGAGCCGTCGGCGGCCGCACGCGCCAAGCTGGCGGCCGCACCGCGCATGGAAGGTGCCGACCTGGCCACGAGCGTCGCGACGCAGCAGCCCTATGTCTACGGCGCCACGAACACCGCGCATCACATCGTGGCCGTGGACTTCGGCATCAAGGAGAACATGCTGCGACTGTTTTCCGACGAGGGCTGCAAGGTCACCGTCGTGCCTGCCACTACCTCGGCCGAAGAGATCCTGGCGCAGAAGCCGGACGGCGTCTTCCTGTCGAATGGCCCCGGCGACCCGGCGGCGATCGAGTACGCCCCGGCGATGATTCGTGGTGTGGCCGAGTCCGGTACGCCGGTCTTCGGCATTTGTCTGGGGCATCAGCTCATCGGCCTGACGTTCGGTGGCAGCACCCGGAAGATGCCGTTCGGCCATCGGGGCGGAAATCAGCCGGTGAAGGAGCTCGCGACGGGCAAGGTGCTGATCACGTCGCAGAACCATGGGTTTGCCGTGCAGGGTGACGCGCGGGCCGTGACGGGGTCCTCCGAGCTGCAGGTGACCCACGTGAACCTGAACGACGGGTCCATCGAGGGGCTGCGCCACCGCACGTTGCCGGTGTTCTCGGTGCAGTACCATCCGGAGGCCGCCCCCGGTCCGCACGATGCCCGGCCGGTCTTCCATGACTTCATGGCGACCCTCCGCAAGAGGCGTTGAAACGAGCCAACCTCTTGACTGACAACGCTCTACGTGGCTAGCTTCGCGCCCGAGCCCGGTGACATCCGGGCAATGACTCCTTGAGGGCGTCCATGACGAAAGCCGATCTGGTGGAGCGGGTCACCGAGCAGATCACTCGCACGGCAGGTCCGGTGATTTCGAAGAAGGATTGCGCCCGGGTCGTGGATGCATTCCTCGACGCCATCAAGGACGCGATGAAGGATCAGAAGAACATCGAAGTACGCGGCTTCGGGACCTTCAAGATCCGTCAGCGCAAGACGCGCATGGCGCGCAACCCGCGTACCGGCGAGCCCGTCGAGGTGTCCGCGCGGCCGGTGCCGGTGTTCAAGCCGTCGAAGGAACTCCGTGCGCTGGTGGCCGGTGAGGAAGTGCCCGAGGGAGGCTTTCCTGACGAGGATGAGGACTACGACGATTGAGTCGTGGCACGACGTGCTGATACGCGCCTGAGGGCGTCGTGCGGGGCGCCCGGTGGCGTCCCGTTCGCGTTTCCACCCCGGATGCCGGGAACGTTCATTCTCGCAGTGCGCTATCTTCATGAGCCACCACGACTTGCCGATATGACACAACTTCAGGTTCTGCTGTTTGCTTCGTACGCCGACGCCTTCGGGTCTGGCACCGTGACCGTGACGGTCCCGGAGCCGGCCACCAGCGCCGATGTCGTGACCGCGCTGCGCAGCCTGCCCGGAGGGAGCGTCCTTCCGGCCGCTCCGGTGCTCGCCGTCGATCGCCGCTACACGCGTGGCGTCGTACCCGTACACGCAGGGCAGGAGATTGCGCTGATTCCGCCGGTGGCCGGCGGATGATCCGCTGCGCCATCGTGACCACGCCCATCGACCCGGCCGCTCTGCTGGCCGAGGTGACGACGCCTGCCACCGGAGCCACGACGCTCTTCGTCGGTACCGTCCGCGACGTCAATGAGGGACGCGCGGTGACGGGCATCGAGTATTCCGCCTACACGGCCATGGCACTCGAAGAGATGGAGCGCATCGCCCATGAAGCGAGCTCGCAGTTCGACGGTGTGCGGGTGGCCGTCGAGCACCGGGTCGGGCTGCTGGTGCTGCAGGAGATCAGCGTGGCGATTGCGGTGGCACATGCGCGTCGGGCGCCGGCGATCGATGCGGGTCGCTTCATCATCGAGGAGCTCAAGCGCCGCGTCCCGGTGTGGAAGCAGGAGCAGTACGTCGACGGCGAGCGGGCGTGGGTCGATCCGACGGCGATCTCGGTCCCGGTGTCGGTCGCATGAGCCGGGTCACGCTCACCGATCAGTTCGGGCGAAGCATCGAATACCTGCGCATCTCCGTCACCGATCGGTGCAACTTCCGCTGCACCTACTGCATGCCGCTGAAAGGCCTGCCGTGGCTGCCCAAGGCGGAGATTCTCAGCTACGAGGAGATCACGGCGGTGGTGCAGCAGCTCGCACCGCTCGGCCTTCGCCGCATCCGGCTTACCGGCGGCGAGCCGACCATCCGTCCACAGCTGACGGAACTCGTCGCCCAGCTGCGCGCCGTGCCGGGGGTCGAGGACATCGCCCTCTCCACCAACGGCGTGAGGCTGCCGGAACTCGCGCAGCCGCTCCGCGATGCCGGACTCGACCGCATCAACATGAGCGCCGACAGCCTGCGTCCGGAGCGTGTGGCTGCGATCGCGCGACGCAACTTCCCGTTCGCCCCCGTGGCCTCGCTGCGGGCGGCCGAGTCGGCGGGGCTGTCACCAATCAAGGTCAATGTGGTGGTGATGCGCGGGGTGAATGACGACGAAGTGAGCGATTTCGCCCGACTCACGCAGGACCATCCGTGGCACGTCCGCTTCATCGAGCTGATGCCGGTGGGCGACATGCGGGAGCTGACCTGGGATCATGTCGTGCCGACAGCCGAGATTCTGGACCGGATCTCGGCCGTCGACGCGCTGGTGGCCGACGCCGGTCCGAGCCGCGGCAACGGGCCGGCGACGTACTACCGGTACCCCGGCGCTCCCGGCACGGTGGGGGTCATCACGCCGATGACGCACACCTACTGCGGCACCTGCAACCGGGTGCGTCTGACGGCCGATGGGCGTCTGCGGACGTGCCTCTTCGGCGACCACGAGGTGAACCTCCGCGACGCACTGCGCGCGGGGCAGCCGCTGGAGCCGCTGTTCCGCGAGGCGCTCGCCGGGAAGCCGAAGGAGCATGCACTGCTGCAGATGCAGGTCGGCGGACTCCGTGCATTATCGCAGGTTGGAGGTTAGCCAAGTGTCCAGTCTGACGAATCCTCGTTGTCGCCTGTAGTGATGTGTTCTAGTTTTCCGTCGATACTTACAAGTGATGGTTACCCGCATCGGCATGCTGATGCGTCCACCGCATACCTCTGAGATCGACTACGCATATGGTGAACAAGATCACGGTCGTCGGCGCCGGCAACGTCGGCGCCACCGCCGCACAACGAATTGCCGAGAAGGAGCTGGCGCGCCACGTGGTGATGGTGGACGTGGCGGAGGGTGTGCCGCAAGGCAAGGGCCTCGACCAGTATCAGAGCGCTCCGATCGAGGGCTTCGACTCGCTCGTGATCGGCAGCAATGGCTACGACGAGTCGGCGGGCAGCGACATCGTGGTGATCACGGCCGGCATCCCGCGCAAGCCGGGCATGTCGCGCGATGACCTCGTCAACACGAACGCCGGCATCATGAAGGCCGTCTGCGAGCAGGTGAAGCGCACGTCGCCGGATGCGATCGTGATCGTGGTGTCGAATCCGCTGGACGTCATGTGCTACGTCGCGAAGCAGGTCACCGGTTTCCCGCGCGAGCGCGTGATCGGCATGGCCGGCGTGCTCGACACCGCACGCTACTGCGCCTTCCTCGCCATGGCGATGGATGTGTCGGTGAAGGACATCCGCGCGATGGTGCTCGGCGGTCATGGCGACACGATGGTGCCGCTGGTGAGCTACACCTCGGTCAGCGGCATCCCCGTGACGCAGCTGCTCGACAAGCCGACGCTCGATGCCATCGTGCAGCGCACGCGCGATGGCGGCGCCGAGATCGTGAAACATCTGAAGACAGGCTCGGCGTACTACGCGCCGTCGGCGGGTGCGGTGCAGATGGTCGAGGCCATCGTGAACGACCAGAAGCGCATCCTGCCGTGTGCCGCATGGCTCGAGGGGGAGTACGGCATGTCCGGTCTCTTCCTTGGCGTCCCCTGCAAGCTTGGCCGCAATGGACTCGAAAAGGTGATCGAGGTCGAGTTGTCGGCGGACGAGCGATCGGCACTCGAGAAGAGTGCGCAGGCCGTCCGGGAACCGATGGACGCGCTCACACTCTGAGTATCAGTCAGCGGTGGACCGGGCCGGTGCCTGGTCCACCGCTTGAACATTCTGACCAAGTTTCGGAGCAACCTGCTCGATGAACACGGTGTTGACGTTCTGGCGCTCGACCATCGGAAAGAAGGTGGTCATGGGCGCGACGGGGCTGATCGGCCTTGGCTTCGTGATCGGCCACATGGCCGGCAATCTTCAGGCGTTCTCGGGGGCGGAGAAGCTGGATGCCTACGGTGCGCTGCTGCACGGCCCGCTGCATGAAGTAGTGCTGATCGCGCGTGTCGTCCTCATCTCGGCGGTGATTCTGCACGTCGTCGCCGCCTATCAGCTGACGATGCTGTCGCGTGCCGCACGGCCGGTCGACTACACGATGCGCAAGCCACAGGTGAGCACGCTCGCCTCGCGCACGCTGCGATGGGGCGGCGTGATTCTGCTCGCTTTCATCATCTTCCACATCCTGCATTTCACGGTCGGAACCGTGCACCCGGACTACGTCGAGGGGAAGATCTACAGGAACCTTCAGACCGGGTTCGCCGTCAAGTGGGTGGCAGCGTTCTACCTGGTGGCGATGATCGCGCTGGGTATGCACCTGTTTCACGGTACGTGGAGTTCGATGCGCACACTCGGCGTGGCCAAGCAGAAGGCACATCCCATCAAGCGCTACCTGCCGGTGGTGCTGGCGGTCGTGATCTCCTTCGGGTTTGCGGCGATTCCGCTGGCCTTCCTTCTCGGCGTTCTCAACTAGTCGGCGCACAGCATATGGAACTGAAGTCCAAGATTCCGTCGGGTCCACTCGAGCAGAAGTGGGAGTCCCACCGCTTCAACATGAAGCTCGTGAGTCCGGCGAACAAGCGGAAGTACCACGTCATCGTCGTCGGTTCCGGACTTGCCGGCGCTTCAGCGGCTGCAACGATGTCGGAGCTCGGCTACAAGGTGTCGTGCTTCGTGTATCACGACTCGCCACGTCGCGCACATTCGATTGCGGCGCAGGGCGGCATCAACGCCGCGAAGAACTACCAGAACGACGGCGACTCGGTGAAGCGCCTGTTCTACGACACGATCAAGGGTGGCGACTTCCGCTCCCGTGAGGCGAACGTGTATCGGCTGGCCCAGGTCTCGGTGAGCATCATCGACCAGTGCGTGGCGCAGGGCGTGCCATTTGCACGCGAGTATGGCGGTCTGCTGACCAACCGCTCGTTCGGCGGTGCGCAGGTGAGCCGGACCTTTTACGCCCGCGGTCAGACTGGGCAGCAATTGCTGTTGGGTGCCTATCAGGCACTCGAAAAGGAGGTGGGCAAGGGCGCGATCGCGATGCACACGCTGACCGACATGCTGGACGTCATCCTCGTCGACGGCGTGGCCCGCGGCATCGTCGCCCGCGACCTGCGCACCGGCGCGATCACATCGCACCTCGCCGATGCTGTGGTGCTGGCGTCCGGTGGGTATAGCAATGTGTTTTTCCTGTCCACGAACGCGATGCAGTCCAACGTGACGGCGACGTGGCGCGCCTACAAGAAAGGGGCGGCCTTCGCCAATCCGTGCTTCACGCAGATCCATCCGACCTGCATTCCGCAGGCGGGCGATCATCAGTCGAAACTGACGCTCATGTCGGAGTCGCTGCGGAACGACGGGCGGTGCTGGGCACCGCTGACGAAGGGCGATACGCGCAACCCGCGCGATATCCCCGACGCCGAGCGCGACTATTTTCTCGAGCGAAAGTATCCGAGCTTCGGCAACCTGGCGCCGCGCGATATCGCCAGTCGCGCCGCCAAGGAAGTCTGCGATGAAGGGCGCGGCGTCGGCGACACCGGACTCGGCATCTATCTCGACTTCGCCGACTCGATCAAGCGGCTGGGCGAGCAGGCGATCACGGAGCGGTACGGCAATCTCTTCCAGATGTACGAGCGTATCACCGACGAGGATCCGTACAAGCAGCCGATGCGCATCTACCCCGCCGTGCATTACACGATGGGCGGCACGTGGGTGGACTACAACCTGATGAGCACCATCCCCGGTTTGCACGTGCTGGGTGAAGCGAATTTCTCCGATCATGGCGCGAATCGCCTCGGGGCGAGTGCGCTGATGCAGGGTCTCGCCGATGGCTATTTCGTGATCCCGCTGACCATCGGCGACTATCTCGCGCAAGCCGCGTTGCCAGCGATCACCAACGACCATCCCGAGGTGCGCGCGGCTGAGATGGCGGCGAGTCAACGGATGAAGACGCTGGTCGACATCAAGGGCAGGCGTTCGACCGACAGTTTCCATCGCGAACTTGGCAAGATCATGTGGGACAAGTGCGGCATGGCGCGTGACAAGTCGTCGCTCACGACCGCGATCGGCGAACTCGGTTCGCTGAAGGAGGAATTCTGGAGCAACGTCAGCGTGCCAGGCAGCGATGCCGATCTGAACCAGGCGCTGGAGAAGGCAAACCGGGTGGCGGATTTCATCGAACTCGGTGAGCTGATGTGCCACGATGCCCTGGAGCGGGAGGAAAGCTGCGGGGGGCATTTCCGCACCGAGTACCAGACGCCGGACGGCGAAGCGCTGCGCAACGATGCGGAGTACGCACACGTTGCCGCGTGGCAGTACAAGGGCGAGAACGCGGCACCGACGCGGCTCGTGGAACCGCTCACGTTCGAGAACGTGCAGCTCAGCCAGCGGAGCTACAAGTAATGGATTTCACGTTGAACGTCTGGCGTCAGGCCAGCGCGAAGGCCGCCGGACGTCTGGAGACCTATCAGGCGAAAAGCATCCCGTCGGACGCCTCGTTCCTCGAGATGATCGACATCGTCAATGATCATCTCGAGGAGGAGGGCAAGGAGCCGATCGCCTTCGCGCACGACTGTCGCGAGGGGATCTGCGGCAGCTGCAGCATGATGATCGACGGAGTGGCGCATGGCCCGGTCAAGGGTGCCACGACCTGCCAGGTGCACATGCGGAACTTCACGGATGGGCAGGAGATCACCGTCGAGCCGTGGCGCTCGGCAGCGTTTCCAGTGTTGAAGGACCTGATCACGGATCGCTCGGCGCTGGATCGCATCATTCAGTCAGGCGGCTACATCAGTGCCCCGACCGGCGGTGCCCGCGATGCCAATGAGATTCTGGTGGCGAAGCAGGATTCCGACTCCGCCATGGACGCAGCGGCCTGTATCGGGTGCGGCGCGTGTGTGGCAGCCTGCCCGAACGGATCGGCGTCCCTCTTCACGGGCTCCAAGATCGCGCATCTCGGTCGGCTGCCGCAGGGCCAGCCGGAACGCTACCGGCGGGTCGAGGCAATGGTCGCCCAGATGGACGAGGAGCATTTCGGGCACTGCACGCTGTTTGGCGAGTGCCAGGAGGCGTGTCCGAAGGAGATCTCGATCGACGTAATCACGCGGATGAACCGCGATTTCATCGTGGCGAAGGCCACCAAGGTGCCGGCGATGGCAGGTCATGGCGCGGACTGATCAGCCGGTTCCGGTGGTATCACGACGGGCTCGACACCGGTGATCGGAGTCGGGCCCGTCGTGTGAGGCGCTGCAGCAGCGAAGAGGCCCGGTGCTGACCGCTAGAGCCTCGGCAGGGTGATACCGACCTGCGACTGGTATTTTCCCTTCTTGTCGCGGTAGCTGATCTCAGGCGGCTCGTTGCCTTGCAGGAAGAGCACCTGCGCGATCCCCTCGTTGCCGTAGATCTTCGCTGGCAGCGGCGTCGTATTCGAGATTTCAAGGGTCACGAATCCTTCCCATTCCGGCTCGAATGGGGTCACGTTCGTGATGATGCCGCAGCGGGCGTAGGTGGACTTGCCCACGCAGATCGTGAGGATGTCCCGAGGGATTCGGAAATACTCGACCGAGCGGGCCAGTGCGAAGCTGTTGGGGGGAACGATGCAGACGTCACCCTCGAACTCCACGAAGCTCTTCGGGTCGAAATCCTTCGGGTCGACGATCGAGCTGAGGACATTGGTGAAGATCTTGAATTCGCGGGCCACGCGCATGTCGTAGCCATACGAGGAGACCCCGTAGCTGATGACACCGTCGCGGACCTGGCGGTCTTCGTAGGGTTCGATCATGCCGTGGTCGCGCGCCATGCGGCGGATCCAGGCGTCGTTCATGATAGGCATGGCGCGGGAACGTAGCGGACCGGCCGCCGCAGTGCCACGGCTGGGAGAATGAGTTCCGTTCATCCAGACTCCCCGAGCCATGCTGGAGCGTTGAAGTACGATCGTCGCTCGGCTACCTTCCGTGTGACACGTTTGTGAAATTTTTCACGAGTATTTGACCACGAATGGGGATTCAAGCTTACCTCCCAATCCTGATGTTGATCGGTTTCGTTCTGGTGAATGCAGCCGTGATCATCGGTTTGTCGCAGTGGGCAATGCGCCGGCGTCCAAGCGTCGTGAAGTCGGAAGCCTACGAATCTGGCATCCCTGTGGTAGGCGACGCCCGGGAGCGCTTCTCGGTGAAGTTCTACCTCGTGGCGATGCTCTTCATCGTGTTTGATGTGGAGACGGTGTTCCTGATCCCGTGGGGCACGGCCTTTCGTCGGCTGTCATGCACCGGGCCGTTGATCGATAACGTCTGCACTGGTGCGACCAGCTTCTTCGGC
>JBBSCZ010000127.1:0-9191 GCA_038249795.1 Gemmatimonadales bacterium
ATCCCGCCGCACGACGGATCGCTTCGATCGTTCGGACGCTGCGCCGAGTTCCCGCTCTGTCGCCAGTTCTCACGAGCGATCTGGTACGTGTATCCGGTCGTCGTCAGCTCGGCACCGCCAATGCGGAGCAGATGCGCGAGTGAGGCACCAAACCGCCGGGTGGTAAACCGATCGTTGACGAACGGATTGAAACGAGGGTTGGCCGCCCACTCGGCTTCGGTCAGCCCCGAATACGGTGCGCGCGTGTTCTCATCGTGCGCATTCAGCTTGAGCGTGAACGCCTGCGCTGCCAGTGCATATTGCGCGCGCACCGTGAGATCGGAGATGCGCCCATCGCTGTTGTCGCGCGCCAGATCGCTCTGCTTCCGAATCGCATCCACCGCCACCCCGAGCCTGCCCACCGTCGTCCCCCATCGACCGACGCCCGTGAAAATCCCCGCTGGTCCACCGGCCAGTTGCAGACTGCCCGCTGCACGCGTCGGAATGGGTGCCGAGATGTAGTTGATCACGCCCCCGATGGTTGAGGGGCCATACAGAATCTGGCCTGCACCCTTGACGACTTCCACCTGACTGAAGCGATCGATCGGCGGATGGTAGTACGAATCCGCATCGCCGTAGGGAGCGAGCACGAACGGAATTCCATCCTCCAGCAGCAATACCTTGCGCGAGCGGAGCGGATCGAGCCCGCGTATGCCGATGTGCGGTCGTAATCCGATGCCGTCCTCGATCCGTGTGTGGATGCCGGGTACCTTTCGCAGCGCCTCCTCGACGGTGAACACGCGCGCGGCGGTGAGCTGGGTCGAGTCGAGGATCGTTGCGCTGCCGCCGAGGCGCTTGAGATCCGACGGTCGTTCGATGATGCGCACCGTCGGGAGCGGCTGTGGGCGCGGTGCCGTGTCGCGTACGGGCGTGACCTGCGAGTGAAGCGCGCTGGCCAGAAGCGGTCCGGCAAGCGAAACGACGGCGAGTCGGCGTTGGAAGAGCATCAGGCTGGTATCGAGAGGTAGGGCGCGTCACGGCCAATCGTAGCAGCGCGCACGAACTTCCGCCATTACAATTTCATTAATACGCGTCCTGCGTCACTCGCTGTGACAGGCAGCCTGCGTTTCAGGTCGACGACCAGGAAGCTCGACGCGCGCCTCGCTCACCCATGTCCCATCCGGCATCTGCGTGACCGCAGCGCGAGCTCACGAGTATGTGAGATGCACGGTCGCCTGTGGCGCAGCTGCGTCGGCCGGAACATCAGTGAACTCTGGAGATCGTATGCGACCGCTGTACCATGTCTCGCGTCTGACCCTGATGGCACTCTTCGTCGCCGGGTGCACGAGCTCCACCGGCGGGACCTCCACAGCGCAGCCGCTCATCACCGCCCTCCCGCGCGCGCTGTCGGGTGACGAGCAACTCGCGGCCACGGCCACCACGAATTTCGGGCTGGCACTCTTTCGCACCGTGAACGCGCGCACCGCCCGCGACGGCAACCTGGCGCTCTCGCCCGTCTCGGCATCGCTCGCCCTCGGCATGCTGATGGCAGGCTCGGAGGGCGAGACACTGGATCAGGTCCGACGGACGCTGGGCTTCGGCACCCAACCGGTCGCCGACGTGGCCGCGTCATACAAGGCGCTGATTCCGCTCCTCACCACGCTCGACACGTCGGTGAAGATGACCTTTGCGAACAGCGCCTGGTTCGACACCGGATCGCCGCCATCAACGACCTTCAGTCAGACCCTGACCGACGCCTTTGGCGCCCGTATCGAGTCATTGCCGTTCGCCGCGCCGTCGAGCGTCACGACCATCAACGCCTGGGTCTCCAACGCTACCAACGCACGGATTCCGACCATCATCGACGAGCTGACGCCGGACGACATCGCGGTGCTGATCAACGCGACCTACTTCAAGGGTCAGTGGCGTTCGAAGTTCGATCCGGCCAATACACGCGCGGCAGACTTTTACGTCTCGGCAAGCAGTACGATTCGCGTGCCCACGATGTCATCGGCAAAGGGCCTCGTCCGCCTGAGTTTCGGCGACGACGGCGTGTTGGTCGGCGAGCTGCCGTTCGGCGGCGATGCCTTCGTGATGACGCTGGTGATGCCACCCGCAGGCACACTCGAATCATTCGTCGATTCGCTGGTCCCGGCTCGATGGCAGTCGCTGCTGGCCCGTCTGCCGGCGCAGTCGGACACGCTGCTCGTGCAATTGCCGAAATTCCGACTCGAGGTCGAGCGGAAATTGAAAGCCGATCTCGCGACGCTCGGAATGCCAAGTCCGTTCGGCAATGCGCAGCTCGACCCGATGTTTCGATCGCCGGCGTCGAACCGTGCCATCTCGGACGTGGTGCAGAAGGTCTTCGTCGACGTGAACGAGGAGGGCGCCGAAGCGGCCGCGGTGACCTCGGTGGGGGTGACTGTGACCTCGCTGCCACCGTCCTTCATCGTCGACCGGCCGTTCCTCTTTGCAATTCGCGAGCGGCTCAGCGGGACGATTCTGTTTCTGGGGAAAGTCGTCCGTCCTGTCGCGCCGTAGGGTTCCTGAACCTTGACGGGGTCGGCCCTTCGGTCTTCGAAGGGTCCGGTCTCCAAGAGTTCAGTGCTCGAGTCGCACACTTATCTTGATCACGTGGACGCCAGGGTCCCGTGCACCGACACATGCGGGTTGGACCCACCGTCGGCCTCAGATCTGAAATCCAAGCGCGCGTGCCACAGCCTGCTGCCGCACGTCATTCGTCAGGAACGTGAGTTCGCCAGCGTCGGGCGCGAGGTAGAGCGCCGTGGCGATATGATGGCATTCGGCTCCGCGTACGTAGCCCGCGTGGAGGGTACGGCTGATCTCCGGACTCAGTGAACGCCGCACCATGACCCACTCCAGCAGATCGAGCAATCGAGCGTCTGGTGTCGCATTCTCTCGCCGGCACGCGCTCGCGTACTCGGCTTCGAGCAGCGGCGATGCGCATAAGGCCTCGAACTTCACCAGTCGCTTCCTGACGTCCGGCGCCGCGGATTCATTGAGTCCGAGCGAGACGATCACCGAGCTGTCCACGAACGCGACGCTCATTCGCGATCGTCCAGAAACCGCTGTAATGCACCGGATATGTCAGTTCCGACGGGAACGACGATGGGCACACCCGGCGCTCGGCGAGCGGCTGACACTTCACCAGTGGCCCTCAACTCACCGATACGTGCTGTCAGAGACAGAGGCGCCATATCCGGCTTGGATATCGGCCGTAGTTCTGCCACCGCTTCACCGCGAACGGTGATGATGAAGCTGCTGCCTTCACGAACCTGCTTCACCAGCGAAGAGAGTTGCGCCTTCGCATCGTAGATCGAATATTCCTGAGGCATCGTTCAATACAGCTGACTAGCCAGACTAGGCAACCGAAGCGTGTATCTTCCTGAGTCGATTCGCCATTCAGACTCCCTGTGCCCGACGGCGCAGACCGTAGGTACCCGCTCACCCGTTCGGGCGATTGAACACGTCGACGCTCTTGGTCACTCTGCTTGCAGCACGACGGAGACGCAATCTGCCACGCTAACGGGCGCCTTGATGTTCTGGACCATGAAAAGACGGGTCGATATCGGGCGGTCGAATTCAACACTAAAGGAGTCCATCGGAACCGGCTCGTCTGCCACACTCGAATACGTTGCGCCAGACGACGGGCAGTTGATCGTCCTCGTGCTCTCGACCGATGGTCGTATGGGCCGCTACAACCTGCAGGCATCATCGACTTTGGCTGCGACGTCATCGACCGCAACTCCCGACGCAGTGCGATCAGTCGCGCGCACACCCAGTACCATACCGGCGACGAAGCGGGCATCGAGCCTGCCACTGAAGATGGCCTGTCGATTCAGGGACGCTGAGCAGACAGTGGCGTTCGACGGGGAGCGCCCAGTCCGCTGCTCGCACGACGCAACTCCGCAGTCGCATCTTCACAGCCGCGCACGCTGGCGTGAGTGGCCGTCGATTTAGGTACCGATTGCTCTCCATGCCACGCGTCGACCCGGCGTGGTGGACGTCTCGCTGCGGCCCGCGCGCCGATCCTCGCGCGGCTGGAGCCGCGGTCGTATACTCTACTAATCCCAAATCGAGTTCCTGTCCCGACAGGACCTATTCCACCTCGCTGATCCATCTGGGCAGCGGCCTCCCCGCCCAACCATGCGCCTGCCTCTGCTGTGCCTCGTCCTCGCTGCCGCTGGTTGCGCGTCTGCACCCGGCCCTGTCGTGTCGGCTCGCCCCGCAGTCTCGCCGGTGATCAGCGCCCGTCCTGCGGCCGAAGCCGTTGCGCTGACATGGACCTCACGGATCATCCAGTTCTCGCGCGAGGCGGGGCGACAGTTCGTGTTCGACTGTCCGCGAGGCGGGCGCGCCGAGCGGATCACGGGCACCGACATCTACGGCGAGACGTCGTCCGTGTGCACGGCGGCGGTCCACGCCGGGCTCATCACGCTGGCGAATGGAGGGCGAGTGACCGTCGAGATCCGCGCGGGACGCGACTCCTTCTCGGGCTCGAGTCGCAATGGCATCACGAGCGCCAGCTACGGGCGCATGACCAACAGCTTCGTGTTTGTCCGCTGAGTGATCCTGTCCATCCGATGAGGGGTCCGTTTTTCAAGGGGTCCGTTCAAGGGGTCCGTTCGAGGGGTCCGCTCAAGGGGTCAGAGTCCTTGATCGTTCAAGGGGTCAGAGTCATTGATCGTTCCGTTCATGGGGTCAGAGTCCTTGATCGTTCAAGGGGTCAGAGTCCTTGATCGTTCAAGGGGACAGAGTCCTGCGTGGGATACTCCCTGCATCCGTCGCGGCGAATCCGGCGAACTTCGCGACGGGCTGCGTCATCCGATCGACGGATCGCAGGACTCACTGATCCGGACGGGGAGATGATGAAGATGGGAAGGCGCTGGCTCGTGGGGACGGCGATGCTCTTCGGCGGCGCAACGTCCGTGTCGGCGCAATCACGCGCGACAGGCATGACGCCGGCGCTCGACAGCATCATCCGCGAAGCCGCCACATCGTCGGGATTCATGGGCACCGTGCTCGTCGCGAACCGGAGTCGAATTCTCTATCAGCGCCAGACGGGCATGGCCAACGCGACGTGGTCAATTCCGAACGCCGCCACTACGCGCTTTCGCGTCGCGTCCGTCACGAAACAGGTCACGGCGCTGCTGATCATGCAGTACGTGCAGTCGGGGCAACTGAGGCTGAACGGCTCCATCGCCGATTACCTGCCCTGGTTCGCAGCCGACACAGCGCGACGGGTCACGCTCGAGCTGCTGCTGACGCACATGTCGGGATTGCGAGACCTGGACGACGTGCCCGGATACTATGCCAGCGACGACAGCACGCTTCGCACTCACAGCGACGTCGTGCGTCGATACCTGATGGCGGCACCGGAGTGGACGCCCGGTTCACGCTTCCGGTACAACAACGCCGACTATGTCATCCTCGGCGCGATCCTCGAGGAGCTGTCCGGCATGTCGTTCGCTGCGCTGCTCGAGACTCGCATCCTGGCACCACTCGGCATGAAGAACACCGGCATGGTGTGCGAGCGCACTGTCATTCCGCGACTGGCCGAGGGCTACGATAGAAATGCAAACGGGATACTCCAGCGGCAGGACGAACCGGTGGAGCGCTATCTGGCCAGCGGTGCGCTGTACTCGACGGCTGACGACCTCCTTCGGTTCTATCGCGCGGTCGATAGTCATCGCCTGCTCTCTGCCAGCTCGACCGAAAGAATGTTTCGCCCCAACGGCTATGGTGGCGCACTCGGCAGCTGGCAGTACGACTGGAAGGCCGCGCCCGACTCGTTGCACCCTGACCGTCCGCGCGCGACAGCACGTGTGATAGAGCGGCAGGGGTGGATTGGCGCGTATCGCGGACTGTCGGCGATGATTCCGTCGCGTGGCCTGTTCGTGATCGTGATCGCGAATGGCGGGCATGCCGACTTGAGCACTCTGTCACGGGGCACCGGGATCGCGTCACGCATCATCGCTGCTGTCACGTCGCACGCGCCTTCGCGATAGCGTCGGCGCCCACGACATCAGGCATCGCCGATCGTCGTCGCGACGCTCGGCGTGACAGGCGCAAGGGCATCGCGCAGTCCGTTCACAACGCATCCTGACTATCCAGAACGACGTCACGTGGCAGTGCACCCTCGATCTACAGCTGACATCGCCATTACGGAACGCGACAGGGGATTAATGTTCACGACAGCGACGCAACGTCGCCACACACTGAACGCACAGCGAGGTCACCGATGCCGAAAATTGCAGGCAGTCTGACGGACAAGGAACGCGATGCCCTCGCGCCCAAGCCTCTGGCGTACCTCAAGGACGCGGAGCGGCGCGTGCGGAATGCGGCATCGCTGTTCGATGTCGGTATAGCACGAGGACTGTTGCTGGCACTGGTCAAGGAAGGGGCGATCACGGAGTCACAGTACGATCGAATGTTCAAGCGTGCCTACGCCCTGATCAAGCCGCGTCTCCGCGAGGAGGTCGATTCGATTCCGTCGGTGCGTGCGGCAGCTGGCGTCTTGGCCCCGGCCGCACCGCGCACCCGTCGCCGTCGTCGGGCGGAGGCGGAGGAGGAGTAGTTCGGCATATGCCGTCAGGAACATCGAGCGATGACGGTGTCGCTGTGGCAATGACAGTCCGGGCCGGCGACCGCTGACCTCGCTCCGGTACGGCAATACCAGGCACGTCGTGACGATTGCGACCTGATCCAGAAAACGGACGGTGGCGCGGGATGTGCGCGAGCGTGGGAGCGTGCACACCTGCACCTCGTCCGCGTCCCGTTGGAGGCTTGTATGTCGATCGGCGTTCAGCTCATCTGGCTGTTCACGCTCTCCATTCCCGTCGCGTGCATCGCGTGGACCGTGACGCACGAGGAGATCTTTGCGGAGCCGCGCGACTACTGCGTACGTCGCAGCAAGGAGGATCCACGCCTGCTGGTACGGAAACTTTTTTACCTCGGCACCTGTGAGTACTGCTTCAGTCACTACGTCGCTTTGCTCGCCGTGCTCGGCAGCGGGTACCGGCTGCTCCTCGATGACTGGCGCGGCGTGGTGATCGCATGGTTTGCCGTGGTGTGGGTCGCGAACCAGTTCATGGGGATCCACGGCCGGTTGCGGCTGGGAATCAAGAGCTCACGGACGGAGATCAAGGTGCTGGAGGAGCAGCTGGGGGAGCAGCTGGAAGAGAGGGAGCATGATGGGCCGTGACTGCGACGCCTTACCGCCCATGCTGCGTTTAAGGGGTCTACGTTCATGGGGTCCGTTCATGGGGTCAGAGTCCTTGACCGCTCAAGGGGACAGAGTCGTCAACCGTCCGCTCTTCGCTGTACGTGTCCGCCATTGGCGACTGCGCGACGCACCGCACGGGGACACGCTCAGCCGGAATACTCCCGAAAGCGCATTCGGATCACGACACCAGCGCCGCCATGCCGATGGCCTGCGCAACATGTACGCTCCGTATCGTGTAACGGACAGGCGTCCCGATCGACAACGCCTGCCCGCAGTGCTACCCATTCTCTTCGATACCTCACGCAAGTCGACGCAGTCATCCCCGTGCTCCTGCTCGTTCACGCCTTGCTCGATACCCGGACGCCACTCCGCTGGCTCGTTTCGTGGACCGACGACTCGTATCGCTGCTTGGGGCGCCCCGAGGGGAGCAGTCAGAACGCCCGCGGCATCACGATGGCGATGACACTTACGATCGACCTGGACTGGCAGCGATGGCACCGGGACGTTCACGAGGCAGGTATCAGCGCTGCCAGGTATGAACATGGGCTGCATTCGACTGTCATGTGCAAAGGACGGAGCAGCGGCCTCACAGTCTCGGGCTCCGTCCGGGAGACCGCCGTCGACACGCTGGGCGGGACACACCTTTTCGCGGCGTATGGATCCGAATACAAGGATTCGTTGTCGATCGTGCTGGCAGGGCCCGACTGGTGCACGCGAGAACAGGCGACACTGGCCGTCCCGTATGCAAAAGGCGCACTCCACGATCTCGTGTCGCTGCCGCCGAATCGCCTGTCATTTCGATTCTTCACACGCTGGTTGATGCGCCCGACGGTGTACGACGAACCACGATGCGCACTGCCGCTGAATGCACTCGGCTTTGCGGTGCACCGACCGTTGCAGCGGCGACGCTGGTTCAGGCTCACGACCGCCTGAGGGACGCATGCTGGTAACGCCGGATGTCCGCCGTTCCGCGCGTCAGCGGACCCGCGGCATCGCGTCCACGCTGTAGCCTCCGGGGCCCGCCAGCGCGATGGCCGCGAACGCTGCGAGATTCAGAAAAGCCATTTCACCGCCATGCTCGCCTGACAGCGCACCGCCGTGCATCACGACGACCGCGATGACGAAGAAGATGCAGAGATACGCGGCGGCGGCCCGCGTCAGCATACCGATCGCCACGAGCAGCGCCGCAACGATCTCTGCCAGCACCGCCAGCAGGCATGACAGCGTCGGCGGAATGCCGAGCACCGACGGGAATCCGGCAGCGTCGCCGGAGAGCAGCGTCGCCGTCTTGCCCCAACCATGCAATACCGCCAGCGTGACGCCGAAGCACACGCGCAGAATCAGCAGTGCGACGTCAGCGTTGATCAGCGCTGCTCCGCGCGACATGAAGCGAGTACTCGAAATCGTCATGACACTCCCCGTATCGAGTCGACACCAACGGGTCATCGCCTCGATGACATCGTGGTCAGTGGATCAGGTGCGGACGTGGCGTCGCAGAATCCGTGCCCGCAGACCCGCACGCGTCGACCGCACCAGGGTCAGTGTACATCGATTCGTGACCTACGTGGAGCGCGCCCCCGCCGTACCTGCGCCTCGTCCTCCCCGGATAATCGCTCCACTGACGCTGACGGGTTCCATCCTCGCAGGTGGTTGCCCTCGTTGCGGCAGTGCCCATCTTCCCCGCATGCGAGAACTCACACTGCGGTCGGTCATCCTGGGCGGGCTGCTCACGCTCCTCTTCACCGCCGCCAACGTCTACCTCGGCCTGAAGGTCGGCCTCACCTTCGCCACGTCGATTCCGGCGGCCGTGATCTCGATGGCAATTCTCCGGCTGCTGCCGGGTGGCACGATCCTCGAGAACAACATCGTGCAGACCATCGCCTCCGCGGCGGGCACGCTGTCGGCGATCATCTTCGTGTTGCCGGGTCTCGTGATCCTTGGCTACTGGCAGGGCTTCCCATTCGTC
>JBBSCZ010000128.1:0-9126 GCA_038249795.1 Gemmatimonadales bacterium
ACAGAACGGCACTGCCGCTGAACCAGACAACGGCTGAACGGCCACTGCGGAACAGTAACTGCCATGATTTGGGGGTGCGATCAACAGCGCCCTGCCCGTCGAGCGGGACGACGCAACAGCACGGACCCGCAGTTCCCCCGAAAAAACGGCGCCCCGATCCGATCGGAGCGCCGCCACCCACAGTGACCGACATCACGCTGTTCAGCGCCTATTCTGTTCAGCGGCAGTCCAGTTCTGTGATTCGCTGTAAGCAGTTGCAGTTGCTGTTGTTGTTGTTTTTGTTGCCGTCGACCTACACGACGACGTTCAGCAGTCGCCCCGGCACGTAGATGATCTTCTTCGGCTCGGTGATCACGAACTTGGCGATGTTTTCGTCCAACAGCGCCGCCGCGTACACGTCGGCCTGCTGCTTGTCGCGCGCCACCTGCACCGTGCCTCGCGTCTTGCCGTTGACCTGCACCGCGATCGTCAGCGTGTCGGTCACCAGCAGGGCCGGGTCGAACGTCGGCCAGCCGCCATCGAAGATCGAACCGGTGTGACCGAAGAACTCCCAGCACTGCTCGGCCAGGTGCGGCGCGAACGGTGCCACGAGCTGCACCAGCGGCGCAACCTCATCACGATGCACCGTGCGCTCGCTGGCGCGCAGGACGTTCAGGTATTCCATCATCGCCGCGATGGCGGTGTTGTAGCCGAGTGCCGGGATGTCTTCCGTCACCTTCTTGATCGTTGCGTGCAGCTTGCGCATCACGGCAGCGTCGACCGTACCGGTGGTGACACTTTCATGCACCGAGCCCCAGAGACGATCGAGGAACCGGCGCACACCGGTGATGCCGCTGTCGCGGTAGTCGCCGCCCTCCTCGTAGGGGCCGAGGAACATCAGGTAGGTGCGGAAGCTGTCGGCGCCCCAGCGGTCGATCAGGTCATCGGGGTTCACGACATTGCCCTTCGACTTCGACATCTTCGCGCCTTCACGGATGATCATGCCGTGGGCGCGGAAGCGCGTGAATGGCTCCTCGAAGTCGATCAGCCCCGCATCCTTCAGCACCATGGTGATGAAGCGCGAATACAGCAGGTGCAGCACCGCGTGCTCGTTGCCGCCGATGTAGGTCGTCACCGGCAGCCACTTGCGCGTCAGGGCCGCGTCGAACGCGACGTCGGTGCGATTGGCACTCGGGTAGCGCAGGAAGTACCACGCGCTGTCGAGGAAGGTGTCGCTCACATCGGTTTCGCGGCGCGACATGATGCCGCATTGCGGACAGGGCACGCGATACCACTCGTCGTGCCGCGCCAGTGGCGAGATGCCGCTGTCGTCGGGACGGAAGTCGTCGATCAGCGGCAGCACGACAGGCAGCTGATCCTCGGGCACCGGCACCGGGCCGCAACTGTCGCAGTAGATGATCGGGATCGGCGGACCCCAGTAGCGTTGCCGCGAGATGCACCAGTCGTTCAGGCGATAGTTCACGATGGGCGTCGCGCTGCCGCGCGCCTCGAGCCATGCCACCACCGCCTTCTTCGCCTGCGGTACCGGCATCCCCGAGAAATGGCCCGAGTTCACCAGCAGGTCGCTGTCGCTCTTGGCGGCGTAGGCCTCGGCCAGTGGTGCGCTGGCGTCATCGTCGGCACCGGCGACCACGCGCACGATCGGCAGCGCGAACTTTTCGGCAAACTCGAAGTCGCGCTCGTCGTGACCGGGCACACCCATCACCGCGCCGGTGCCGTACTCCATCAGCACATAGTCGGCGATCCAGACCGGGATGGGCTGGCCAGTGGCCGGGTTGATCGCCACCGCGCCGATGAAGACGCCGGTCTTCTCCTTGCTGACCTTCCGCGACACCACGTCCTGCGTCTTGGTCCGCTCGAGGTACGCGTCCACGGCGGCGCGCTGCGTCGGGGTCGTGATCTCATGCACCAGCGGGTGCTCGGGGGCGAGCACCACCCAGGTGGCGCCGAAGATCGTGTCGGGCCGAGTCGTGAAGACCGTCACGTCGTGCGCATTGGCGACGCGGAAGGTGACGTGCGCGCCCTCGCTCCGGCCGATCCAGTTTCGCTGCGCCTGCCGGGTGGTCTCGCTCCAGTCGAGCGTCGCGATGTTGTCGAGCAGACGAGGGGCGTACTGCGAGGTGCGGAAGAACCACTGCTCCAGCAGCCGCTGCTCCACCAGCGAGTCGCAGCGCTCGCAGAGACCATCCTTCACCTGCTCGTTGGCCAGCACCGTCTTGCAGCTGGGGCACCAGTTCACCGCCGCAGCCTTCTTGTAGGCCAGCCCCTGCTTGTAGAGCTGCAGAAAAAGCCACTGCGTCCACTTGTAGTAGCTGGGGTCGCTGGTGACGACTTCCCTGGTCCAGTCCACCATCAGACCGGCCCGATGCAGCTGGCGCCGGAAGTTCTCGACGTTGCGCGGGGTCAGCGTCGCGGGATGCGCCCCCACCTTGATCGCGAAGTTCTCGGAATGGATCCCAAAGCTGTCGAAGCCGATTGGTTCAAAGACGGTGCGTCCCTGCAGCCGCTGGAAGCGCCCGTGAACATCCGCCCCCGTGAAGGCGAAGAGGTTGCCGATGTGCAGCCCCTCGGCCGACGGGTAGGGGAACATCATCAGCTGGTAGTACGGGTCCCTGCCCTCGTCGAGGTCGGGGGAGTTGGTGCCACGGTCGGCCCAGCGCTGCTGCCAGGTGGACTCGACGGCCGCAGGATCGTAGGCGGGGGTTTCGGGCGTGACAGGCGTTTCGGACATCGGCAGGGGCAGGATGCCCTGGGGCATCATTCGGTTCGGTTGCTTGCAAGTATGCGTCTTTCCCTAAGTTACCCGCGTGCCGTCATCCTCTGAAAGCGTGAGCCGTTCCCTGCGGAAATGTCGTCACGTCGGCGCCCTCGCGTTGATCGTCGCGGCGTGCGACGGCGGGTCGACGGAGGTGCCGCTGCTGCCGCTCACCGCAGTCGCACGCATCGATGTGCTGGTCGGCGGCGACTCGGTGCTGCTGGGTGACACGCTGCAGGCCGTGGCCCGCGGCGTGAACCGGGTGGGCGACGTGCTCACGCTGGGCACGACCCTCTGGTCGACCTCCGACTCGGCCGTGATCTCGGTCGCGGCGGGTGGCGTGATACGGGCGCGGAACGTCGGCACGATCCGGCTCGACGTCTCGGCGGCGGGTGTTGGCGGTTCGCGCACGATCCACGTCGTCGCCCGCCCGTACCGCATCACCATCACGGCTCCCGACACCGTCGAACTGGTCGATCAGATACTGCTCTCGAGTCAGGTGGTCACGACGACAGGCGTGCGGCTGGCGGAAGTGGCTCCTCGATTTGCGTCGACGGACACCAGCATCGCGAGAGTGCAGCCGCTGTCGATCGGAGTGGCATCGGTCGAGGCCTTGAAGCCCGGCGTCACCGATCTGCTGGCGGTGATCGGCCGCGATACCACACGGCGACGGCTGGTGGTGCGCGTCACCCCGCTCCGGTCGCTCTCGGTGGCCATCGTGGATCGCGTTCTCGCCATCGGCGACAGCGTCCCGTTCATCGTCAGCGCGATCGACACACTCGGCCGGACGGTGCCCTCGGGCGAGGTGGTGCTGGGCGTGGAGCCAGGGGGACGGATGCGTATTCGGAGCGGCCACCTGATCGCCCTCACGGTGGGGCGCGCGGTGGTGAGCGTCACGAATGGTACGCTCGTCGCGCGCGACACCCTGACAGCGCAGGCACCATCGGAATTTCCGCTCGACATCGTCGATGGCGACGGCCAGAATCCATTGCCGCTACGCGTTCGTCTCAGCATGGATCGCGTGGCAGCGAAGTGGCAACGTGTGCTCCGTACTGCGCCGGCCGGGGAATTCGTGCGGCTGGCCGTGGGCGAGTGTCGCAACGCCGTGTCGGTCGGCGCCTTCATCACTGGTCTGCGCGTGCTGGTCAAACTCGACACGCTCGCGGCGCGCATCGCGGGGCAGGGCGGGCCATGCGTCATCCGTGCCAATGGACTGCCGCTGCTCGGCACCGTGTCGCTGAACATCCTGAACTACAACACGCTGAGCGACCGCAAGCTCGATGATCTGATCCAGCATGAAGTGGGTCATGTACTCGGACTTGGCACCATCTGGGGACGCGGGGTGATGACGACGCTGGTGAATGGCGGCTCGGATGCAATTGATCCGATCTTCGTCGGCGCGAATGCGCTGGCGGCGTTCCCCCGGTTGGGACAGAGCCGCCGGTTCACGGGACGCACGGTGCCGCTGCAACTGAACACCCGCGGGCATTGGCGCGGCGACGTATTTGCCGGGGAGATCATGGCTCCTACGCTGACGTCACAACCGCAGCGCACCTCGGCGGTGACGGTGGCAGCGTTGCGCGATCTGGGGTGGGATGCAGAGCTCGAGGCGCACGACGATTTTACGCTACCGGAGAGCGTGCTCTCAGCGCCGAGTGTGTCGGCGCGGGTGGTGGGTCCGCGACTGGCACCGATCGGCGGCAGTATCGAAGGGGACGTGCTGTTGCCGGAGATCATCGTGATCTCGGGGCGTAAGGTTCGTCTCGATCCTCTTACGGGACGTCCGCTGCAGCGCTGACTCGGATCGGCCTCGCCGACTACTTCGCCTGCAGTGCCACATCGACCATCATCGGCAGGTGATCGGAGCCGTAGTCAGGCAGGAGCCGAGCCAATTGCACGACCCAGTCGTCGTCGGCCAGCACATGGTCGATGCGGAGATGAATCCATCCTGCGCGGCGTGAATAGCCGAAGCCCACGCCGGCGCGCGAGAAACCGTTGTGCATCGAGCCCCAGTGGCGCCGGTAGATGGCACTCTCGCTTGGCATGTTGAAGTCACCGGCGACGAGGCTGGGGCCTGGGCCAATGTCCACCCAGCGTCGTGCGAGACGTGATTCCAGCTCGCGGATTTCGGTCTTCCTGGCAATGGTGCCGGTGGCGTTTTTCTTCCCGTCCATCATCGCCTCGAATCCCTTGCGTGGCGTGTCGAGGTGGAGATTGGTGAAGTCGAACTCCCCGTCAGGCCCTCTCAATCGGTAGCGTTTCACCCACGCTCCGCCGTCGGCGTTTTCGAAGGCATCGCGACGCAGCGAGTCGATGCGCACGATCTCGAATTTCGTGAAGAGGCAGGTGATGCCGAGGTCGTGGTTGTAGTTGCGCATGCCGCGCAGCAACTCCACCGACGATTCATCGCACTCCTGCACGGCGAGGATGTCGGGTTGCCAGTCGGTGATCATCGAGACGAGGCTCATCGGTGCCGTGAGTGTGCCACCGATGTTGTAGGTGATCACGCGCACGTGGGTGTCAGTCTCGGCATGGGCCAGAAGACGTCCGAATCCCAGCGAGAATTGCAGAATGCCGAAGAGCGCGACGAATCCGGCCGTGACCGTGATGATGAGTGCACGTCGGTGCGACAGGATGAGAGCCAGCAGCAGCACCGGAATACCGGGGAGCAGCCAGGGCCAGCGGCCGAGGAACAGCAGCACCGTCGCGGGCCACCAGGCATCGGCCACGGTGTGCAGCATGATCGTGCCACCGAGCATCAGCGCAAGGAAGAGCACCGCGAGCGACTCGACCGGCACGATCTGCAGTGTCGGGCCGAAGCGAATGGTGGAGCAAGGGGCATTGCCGAGGAGCCACTGTCGTGCGCGGCGGACGCGGCGACGATCGATGCGTGCGCGGCAGGCAGGGCACTTCGCGGGACGCCAGTATCGGCCGGCCCCGAGGGCGACATGGTGCAGCCCGGTGTCACACCTGATCTGGTATCGCTGGGAGGATTCGGCAGGCACGGTGAGAATCTAAGCGTGGTGAGCATCGTGGTGATGCAGTACTATTATGCGAATTAATCCGAGTATCGCGGTGATACATCACTGTCACGGGTGCGACGGGGCGCGGGCACGCATCGTCCGGACCGGCAGCTCCGTCCGTCGACGCTCGCGGTGGTCACGCGGCAACAGGTGGTGGGTGGCGCCCGTAGATTGTGGATTCCGGGATCGCTGCGCGCCACCCTCACCCCGCCACTCATGTCCGACGTCCGTCACCTCACCTGGGACACCGTGCCTCGTGAGGAACTGACCCCGCTGATCAGCCGCCAGCTGATCACCTCCGAGCAGATGATGCTGGCCCACGTCCACCTGAAGCAGGGAGCGATCGTGCCGGCGCATGATCACATCAACGAGCAGTTCACCTACATCCTCTCGGGCGCCCTGCGCTTCTGGATCGGTGCGCATGCCGACGCGCCCGGCGGCACCTACGTGGATGTGCGCGCGGGTGAGGTGCTGGTGATCCCGAGCATGGTGCGGCACCGCGCCGAGGCGCTCGCGGACACGCTCGACGTGGACGTCTTCAACCCACCGCGGCAGGATTGGCTGGATGGCAGCGATACCTATCTCCGCAGCGGAGCGCGCTGACGATGGACTTCGGCATCGGCGGTCGTGTGGCGCTGGTCTGCGGCGCGAGCAAGGGCATTGCGTACGCCACCGCCGAGGCACTGGCCCGCGAGGGATGCGCGCTGGCGATCTGCTCGCGCGACGAGACATCGATCACCGCCGCCGCGACTCGACTCGAGGCGATGGGCGTGCCGGTACTCGCGATGGCGGCCGATCTCTCCACCGAGGCCGGCATCGAGACGGTGGTCCGTGAGACTCACTCGCGCTACGGCCACGTCGACATCCTGATCGCGAACACCGGTGGCCCGCCCACGGGACCGGTGCTGGAGCACGATTGGGCGGCCTGGACGAAGGCGAGCGAACTGCTGCTGCGCAGCGTGGTGGAGCTCACTCGCGCGTTCGTGCCGAGCATGTGCGCGCGGCAATGGGGCCGCGTGATCGGCATCACGTCGAAGGCGGTCAAGGAGCCGGTGCCATCGCTGGTGCTGAGCAACAGTCTGCGCGCCGCAGTCACGGGCTACCTGCGCACGCTCGCGAACGACGTGGCGAAGGACGGTGTCACCGTGAACTCCGTGTTGCCCGGCTTCACGGCGACCGAACGGCTCGACGCACTCGCAGCCGCGAATTCGCAGCGGAGCGGCGTGTCGACCGACGCGATCTTCGCTGGTTGGGTAGGGCAGACGCCGGTCGGCCGACTGGGCAAGGCGGAGGAGTGCGCGGCGACCATTGCATTCCTCGCCTCGCAGCAGGCGGCATTCATCACGGGGCAGGCGATTCTGGTCGACGGCGGTGCCGTCAACTCCCTGCTCTGAGCACGACTTCTTCAATTCCAGACAGACGACATCATGAGTCAGATTGCGGCCACCGAGTGGATCTGGCGCGACGGGGCATTCATTCCCTGGAACGACGCGCAGGTACACGTACTCGCCCACTCGATGCAGTTCGGCTCCTCGGCCTTCGAGGGCATCCGCTGCTACCACACACCCAATGGGCCGGCGATCTTCCGCCTGCGCGAGCATCTGCAGCGGCTGCTCAACTCGGTGAAGATCTACCGCATGGAGCTCGCGTACACGATCGACGAGCTGAGTGCAGCCTGCTGCGAGCTGGTCGTGAAGAACGGCATGAACTCGTGCTACCTCCGCCCGATGGTGGTGCGCGGCTACGGTGCCGCCGGCATGGTGCCGTTCGCGAGCCCGATCGAGGTCTATCTGCCCTGCTGGCCGTGGGGCGCGTACCTCGGTGACGAGGCACTGGAGCAGGGGGTCGACGTATGCGTATCGAGCTGGCATCGCTTCGCCCCCAACACCATTCCGTCGCTGGCCAAAGTCGCCGGGAATTATCTTGGCGGACAGCTGATCAAGATGGAGGCGCTCGCGAACGGATTTGCCGAGGCGATCGCGCTGAGCCCGGGCGGTACCGTGAGCGAAGGGTCGGGTCAGAATGTGTTCCTGGTGATGGACGGTGCCCTGATCACGACACCGCTCGATGGATCGCTGCTGGGCGGGATCACGCGGGCGAGCATCATGACGCTGGCACAGCGTGACGGCCTCACCGTGCGGGATCAGATCGTTCCGCGCGAGATGCTGTACATGGCCGACGAGGTCTTCTTCACCGGTACGGCGGCGGAGCTGACGCCGGTACGCAGCGTGGATCGGATCAAGGTCGGTGCGGGGAAGGTCGGACCGGTGACGACGCATCTGCAGACGGCGTTCCTCGACATTGCCAATGGCCGCGCTGAAGACACGTACGGCTGGCTGACGCCGGTGCGGGTGGCGGTGTGATGTGATCTGATGTTGGATGCGTGAAAATGGTGACGCATTGTCGTAGCGTCGGTGGCATCATGATGAAGAGATCAGTCGCCACCGATACGACACGAGGATGCCACGATGTCCGCACCAGCATTGATGACGGCAGACGAGTTGCTGCGAGATCAGCCGCCCGACAAGTCGACGGAGCTCGTCCGGGGACGCATGATCGTGCGCGAGCCCCCCAGCGCCATGCACGGCCGGTACGCGGCTCAACTGTGCTATCTGCTGCTGCAGCACGTGCATCCGGCCCGGCTCGGTGTGGTGTTCGGCCAGGATACCGGCTTTCACATCGCCAGCGATCCGGACACGGTGCTGGCACCCGACCTGGCGTTCATCTCAGCGAAGCGTGTCGCGCTGATCCCTGCGGTGGGCTATGCGAGAATGGTCCCCGATCTGGTGGCGGAGATCATCTCGCCCGGCGACCGGCGCGTCGCGGTGGTGCGAAAGGTCAAAAAGTGGCTTGCGGCAGGGGTTCGTGTCGTCTGGGTGATCGACCCGGTCCGTGTCGAGGCGAAGGTGTACAGGAGCGATGGGCGCGAGCGTGTCGTGCCGGCAGACGGGGAGTTGACCGGTGACGAGGTCTTGCCTGGGTTCCGGTGTCCACTGGCGGCGGTGTTCGACTAGGACGATTCGTTGGCGGTGTGTTCGATCGCGCTGCAAGACCGGAACAGCAAACAGCTTTCATCACAGAACTGAACGGCCACGGAACAGCCAACGGAGAAGAGCGCGGCGGCAGCGCTTGGGCTCGCGGTGCAACACTCCGTTCGCGTGGATGCTGCGAAACTTTTGGGGGGAACTGCAACTGCGAGCGTAGTTGACCAAAAAATCGGAGCGCATCGACGGTGCGGCACTGTGCCGATCGGCACGGTTTTCTCCGTTGGCAGTGCCGGGGCCGTTCAGTTCTGCGATGAACGCTGTTTGCAGTTCAGTTACGAATCAGCAGAGGCAGAGAGTCGCG
>JBBSCZ010000129.1:0-8989 GCA_038249795.1 Gemmatimonadales bacterium
CGTGAAGCTGACCGATGTGGCCGAGGCGCTGCAGACGGCGCAGGTGCCTGTGCTGTCCGGACTCGATGGGTCGGAGACCGTCGTCACCGCCGGCGTCTCGCGCCTCGTGGAGTGCAGTGCAGTCCGCGTCGTCACCACCGCCGCGCAGCGCACCGCTGATGATGCTGCACCACAGTGGAAGGCCGCACCATGAAGCTGATCGATTACTTCGTGAAGAATGCGCAGCTGACGATCGTCCTGCTGATCGCGCTGCTGGCGGCAGGGGCACAAGCATTTCTGACCATTCCGCGCGCCGAGGACCCGCTGATCAACTTCCCGGCGTACCGTGTGGTCGCGGTGTATCCGGGTGCCGGGCCGAACGACATCGAGCAGCTGGTCGTCAACCCACTCGAAAAGCGACTGAAGGAGCTTGACGACGTCAAGCAGATCACGACCAGCATCACCGATGGGCTGGGCGTGATTTACATCGAGTTTGCCGACGGCTCCGATCCCGACCGCAAGCGCGACGACGTGCTGCGCGAAGTGAACCAGCTGCGGCCCACGCTGCCACAGGAGCTGGCGCTGCTGGATGTGATCAGCAACAACACCGGTACGGTAAACATCCTGCAGTACGCGCTGGTCTCGCCTACGGCATCGTACGCCGACCTCGATGCGCGCAGTCGCGCGCTCAAGGATCGCCTCGCTGGCGTACCGGGTATCCGCAAGGTGGAACGCGTGGGGTCGCCGCTGCGCGAGGTGCAGGTCTCGCTGGACCTTGGCCGCTTGAGCGGCCTGCGCCTGTCGCTGCAAGCGGTGCTTGGTGCGCTCGCCAGCGAAAGCGCCAACGTGCCGGGCGGCACGGTGAACGTCAGCTCCAGGCAGTTCGTGGTGAAGACCAGCGGTTCATTCACGTCGCTCGATCAGGTGCGGAACACCGTCGTCGGTGCGAACGGCACCGCCGTGGTGCGCCTGCGCGATGTGGCCGAGGTCCGCTGGGGGTATGCTGATGCCACGCACATCACACGCCATGATGGCGAGCGCGCCGTGTTCGTAGCGGCCAGCATGCAGGACGGCGCAGACATCGCGAAGGTGCAGCCGCGTGCCGCAGCCGTCATCGCTGAATACGAAAAACAGCTCCCCGCCGGTGTGACTCTGCAGACGGCGTTCGATCAGAGCGAAAATGTCCGCAGCCGACTTGGCCGCCTCGCGGCGGACTTCGCAATTGCCATCGCGCTGGTGATCGTCACGCTGCTCCCGCTGGGGCTGCGCGCGGCCGGCGTGGTGATCGTCTCGATTCCACTGTCGCTGGCAGTCGGCACGGTGGTGCTGCAGTTCTTCGACTTTACACTGAACCAGCTCACCATCGTCGGTTTCGTGATTGCGCTCGGCCTGCTGGTCGACGACGCGATCGTCGTCGTGGAGAACATCGCACGCTTCCTGCGCAGCGGGATGTCGCGGCAGCAGGCAGCCATCAGCGCCACGCGCCAGATCACTCCAGCCGTTCTCGGTGCGACCGGCACACTGATTTTCGCGTTCATTCCGTTGATGCTGCTGCCCGGAGGCCCCGGCGACTACGTCCGGTCGTTGCCGGCGGCCGTGATCTCCACGATCGTCGCGTCGCTCCTCGTGTCGCTGCTGATCATTCCTTTTCTTGCCAGCATTGTCATGCCGCGGGACAGTGACGAGCATGGCAACCGCGTGTTCCAGTGGCTTCAGCGCGTGATCAATGCCACCTATACACCGCTGCTCCATCGGGCTTTGGCCCGTCCGCGTGCCACGCTCGCCGGGGCGGCACTGCTGTTCGTGGGCAGCTTGGCGCTGGTGCCGCTGATCGGCTTCTCGCTCTTCCCGAAGGCCGGCGTCCCGCAGTTCCGCATCACGGTGCGCATGCCCGACGACGCCACCATGGCCCAGACCGACAGTGCCACCCGCTTCGTCGAGCGTACGCTGATGGCGCGGAAGTCCGTGCGACACGTGCTCAGCAACGTGGGCCACGGCAACCCGTTCGTGTATTACAACGTGCCGCCCGAGAACGACCGGTCGAGCTACGCCGATGTGGTGGCACGGGTCGACCAGTTCGATCCGAAGCGTACCCCGCAGATGCTCGACACGCTGCGCACCATCTTCGACGAGTATCCCGACGGCCGCATCAGCGTGCTGGAGTACGAGAATGGTCCGCCGCTGGAAGCGCCGATCGCGGTGCGCTTCGTTGGTCCGGACCTCGACACGCTGCGCACGCTGGCGGCCCGTTTCGAGCGCGTGTTGACGAACATCGAGGGGGTGCGCGACATCGAGAATCCGTTGGGCAGCAACCGCACCACGCTGCGCGTCAGCATCGACCGTGCGCGCGCCGGGCTTCTTGGCGTGCCGGTAGTCGAAGTCGATCGCGTCGTGCGGCTTGGGCTCGTCGGACTGCCGGCGGGTCGCATTCAGGATCGTGACGGTGAAGCGTACGACGTGACGGCGCGCCTGAAGCGCGCGGCGCGCGCGACGCCGACCGAGCTCGGACAACTCTACGCACCCTCGATGACCGGCGCACCGGTGCCACTCGCGCAGCTGGCCACGCTCTCGCTGGAACGGGCGATTCCGCGCATCGAACACTTCGACACTGAACGGAGTGTGACCGTCACCAGCCAGGTGCGCACCGGCTACAGCACTGATCGGCTCACGCGAATCGCGCTCGACTCGGTGCAGTCGTGGACCCTGCCCGCAGGCTATCGCTGGGTGGCCGCCGGCGAGATCGAGAGCCGACAGGAAAGCTTCAGTGGCTTCGGTGGTGCGATCCTGCTGGCCACCTTCGGCATCCTGACGGTACTCATTCTCGAGTTCAAGACGTTCAAGAGTATGCTGATCGTGGCATCGGTGATTCCGCTTGGCGTGATCGGCGGGATGGTGGGGCTCTTGCTCAGCGGCTACACGCTCAGCTTCACAGCGATGATCGGCTTCATCGCATTGATCGGCATCGAGATCAAGAACTCGCTGCTCCTGGTGGATTACACCAACCAGCTGCGCGAAGGTGGTGCCGGCCTGGATCGCGCCATCGAGGAAGCCGGTCGCGTGCGCTTCCTGCCGATCGTGCTCACCACCGCGACGGCAATCGGCGGTCTGCTGCCGCTCGCACTGCAAGGCTCCAACCTCTACAGTCCTCTCGCAATCGTGATCATCGGCGGACTGGTCTCGTCGCTGCTCCTGAGTCGTCTCGTGACGCCGGTGCTCTACAAGCTGTTGCCGCCGGGGCTGGCGGCTGACCGGCGCACCGAGAGCCCGGTCGCGTCGAGCGCCGTACCGATGCCGGCGTGATGATTGTGATGTGAGTAGCACTGCCCTTGCGCTGACGGTGCCGCCCGACTCGGATCTGGAGCGCTATGCCTGAAAGCCTTCGGCCCTGAGCGATTCAATGATACGAGCGCTTAGGGCCGTGGTGCTGGCATCGATCGGCAATGACGACGGCAGCAGTGCCATGATGCGGCGTGCAAAGTCGAAGTGCGGGGCGCACTCGGCACAGAAATCGACGTGGTGCTGCACGCTCGCCATCGTCGCGTCGGCGAGGTGCCCATCGAGAAAATCGTACAGCGCGAGCGCGGCAGTGCGGCAGTCGATCATCGCCGGCTGGCCTTCCTGTGTGGCGATCATCGCGTGCCTCCAGACTCAGTGGTGCCGGTCGCGCGGATGATTCCCGCATCGACGGCGTGCGTGTACAGCGACTGCTGCAGCAGGCGGCGCGCCCGGAACAACCGGGAACGCACCGTGCCGACCGGCACGCCGAGCACCTCGGCGGCCCCCTCGTAACTCTCGCCTTCCACGTCCACCAGGATCGCAGCCGTGCGGTAAACCTCCGGCACCGCCGCCAGTGCCGCGCGAATCGCAGGCGCGACGTCGATCCGGTCGAGCAGGTCGCCCAGTCCGCTGCGCGTGGCGGACGCATGCTCCACCACCGCCGCCAGCGACTCCAGCTGCGCGTCCTCACCGGAGGTATCGACCACCCGCTCCTCGCGTTCCCGGTGCCGCAGAAAAACGTTGCGGCAGATCGTGAAGAGCCAGCGCCGCGCGTCGTGCCCGGGCTTGAACGTGGCCCATGACCGATAGGCACGGAGATACGTCTCCTGGACCAGATCGTCGGCCAACGCGTCATCGCGCGCCAGCGACCGTGCAAACCGCAGCAGGTGCGGCAGTGCGGCAAGGACTTCGGTGTCGAACGTGGCGTCACGCAGTGCGTCGGGCATATCAGCGAAAGTACTGCGCAGGGCTCCACCCGACGACCGCCACCCGTCAGCCCCGCTGATGCCGGGGCAGCCCGACACCGCTCCCCGGGTCTTGCCGCCGGTAGGCGCGCAGGTCGCGCCACCATTGCACGCACGCCGCCTCGATCGCGCCTTTCGCCGCATCGAGCCGCGCCGGTCCGGCGCCGCTGATCCGCACCCACGGCTTGCCGAGCCGGTTCAGATGGAAGATCAGCCGATCGTGAAACCAGTCACGATCGCTCGACATGACGCGCACGCCATCGGCGACCCACGCGATGTCGGGATCACAGAGCAGGTAGAGATCGATCGGCTGGCGCGCCGCCACCTCCCACACATGCGCTGGCACCGGCTGCCGCAGCCATTCGGTCCAGATCGCGGTCACGATCGCCTCGGTATCGCTCACGCAGAGCCCGCGCGCGCGACGCTGCGCCTCGCGAATCAGGACCTGCTGACCATCGGTCACCAGCATCGCATCCAGCTCGGTCCAGCGATGGTGCGGCACACCGGTGGTGTAGGTACGGCCATATTCGTCCACCCACGATGTGTCGTAGGCATCCGCGATCTGTTCGGCGAGGGTCGACTTCCCGACGCTCTCGCCACCGACCAGTGCAACGGTGCGGATGAACCAGGGACGCGCTGCCGGGGCAATCAGATCCCAGTGCTGCCATGGATTATCGCGAATGTGCGCTCCGTGGATCCGGTCCACGGTGCGGTCGACGTGGACGAATTCGGCACCCAGCCCCGGAGCCAGTCCAAAGCGATCGGGATCGCCGGACAGGACATGCGTCACCTCGGGTGCGATGGCGTCGATCGCAGCGATCCATTCTTCCAGCACCGCTTTCTCCTCGCCGGGACGGGGAGGGAGGGTCGGCTCGGGCACGACCACGCGGGCCCACGGGCAACTCTCCACCAGCCAGCGCCACCGCACATCCCACGGAATCGGATCGTCCCACCGCCGCTCGAGGACGATCGTGGTCCGGCTGCAACGATCGCGGGCCGCCTCGAACAGAGCGAGATGACCACGGTGCACGGGCAGAAACTTGCCGACCAGCAAGGCATGCGACATCGGAGCGGGGCGAAGGACGGAGACCGCTGCCGAAAGTCGACGAGCGCCGGTCGGTGCCGAACCGACTCGCGGGGAAGAATGCACGGGCGAACAGGTGTGCGGAATGACGGTGATGGATTGTCTGCATTGCCCTCGACCTGGCGGTGTCGGAGTTGCCAGCGACCCGCTGACGAACGCACCGGGTCGACGCTGAGGGCTGGTTGAGGCATCTTGCCTGCTGCCTTGCCCCATCCCCGACCCATCCCGCTCATGCCGCTGCCGTCCATCACCGTCCACAAGTTCGGCGGTGCCGCCCTCGCCGATCTGTCGGCCTTCCGCCACGCAGCCGAAATCATCGAGATGCACGGTGGGCCAAATCCGGTGATCGTGGTGTCCGCGATGCGCGGCGTCACCGATGCGCTCCGTCTGGCGGCGACCAGTGCCGCGCCGCGCGCCCGCGCCACGCTCGCGACGCTCGAAAGCCGGCATCGCGCGGTGGCGAACGGGCTCACCAGCGATCCCACTGCCCGCGCCATGCTCTCAGCGGAGATCGCACGCGTCTTCGCCGAGCTCACCGCGCGGTGCACGCGCCGCGGGCGCGCCGAGACTGACGCCAGCGAACTCGATGTCATCACATCGCGAGGCGAAGTGCTCGCGACGATGCTGCTCGTCACCGCGCTCCACGCGCGCCGTATCGACGCCGTCGGCCTCGATGCCGCAAAGCTCGTGTACACCGACGGCGTGCCGGGCAGCGCCGCTCCTGATGTATTGAAAACCGCCGCTGCCGCCGCGAAGCTGATTCTGCCGCGCATCAAGCGCGGCATCATTCCGGTCATCCCCGGCTTCATCGGACGAGGGAAGAAAGGCGCGGTGGTGACACTCGGTCGCGGCGGATCGGATGTCACGGCCACACTGATGGCGCGCGTGCTGCACGCCAATACGGTCATGATGTGGAAAGACGTCCCGGGCCTCCTCACCGCCGATCCGCGCATCGTCCCCGACGCGCGCCTCATTCCAGCGCTGCACGTGCGCGAGGCCTCGGAACTCGCCTATCATGGCGCCAAGATCCTGCACCCGCGCGCGCTCATCGGCCTGCCCACCGCCACGCGACTCTATCTGCGCCCGCTCGCTGATCCATCGGCGATGGGCACCGAGATCTCATCGTTCGCCACCATCGGCGAGAAGAAGCGTGGCATGCCGGCCCTGCCGGTGAAGGCGCTGGCCGTGATCAACGAGCAGGCGCTCGTCACCATCGTGGGCAATGGCATGGCCGGACTGCCGGGAGTCGCCGCGCGCGCGCTTGGCGCGCTCGAGACGATGGGCATCTCGGTGTCGCTGATCTCGATGGCATCATCGGAGCACTCGCTCTGCATCGCCGTCCCGGGACCTGTGGCGAGCGCCGTGGTGGCGAAGTGGAAAACGGTATTCGCCACCGAACTCGCGCGGCGTGACATCGATGGCATCGAAGTCCGCCGCAAGGTCGCCACGCTGGCCATCGTGGGACTTGGCATGGCCGGTACCCCAGGTGTCTCGGCGCGGCTGTTCGATGCGCTGGCACAGAGCCGCATCAACGTCGTCGCGATCGCACAGGGCGCGTCGGAGATGAACGTCTCGGTGGTGATCGACGACAGCGCCGCCGCAGTGGCGCAACGCGCGGTGCACACCGCCTTCCGCCTCGACAAGATCGGCGGTGGTGATGCCGGCGCACGGCAGCACGCCGATGTGGTGGTACTCGGCTTCGGTGCGATCGGCCGCGAACTCGCGCTGCAACTGGCACAGCGCCGCACCCCCGACGGGGGCCGGCTCACGGCGCCGGTTCGCGTGGTGGCCGTGATCGATCGCAGCGGCTACGTGTTCGATCCGCGCGGACTGACGCCGAAGAAGCTGATGGCGCTCGCCGAGGCGAAAGCCAATGGCAAGCCACTCGCGCAGCAGGTCGATGGTGTCCGCGCCAGCGACGAGGCCGCGCTGCGCGCGATCGCGACCCATGCGCTCGAACGACCGATCGTCGTGGATGTGACGGCATCGGAAACGTCGGCCACGCTCGAAGCAGCACTCGGCGCGGGGATGGATCTCGTGCTGGCTAACAAGCGACCGCTCGTCACCAGCGGCCGCAATGGCAAGGGCCTCGCAAAGCTCGCGGCGTCGAAGGGCCGTCGCATGCTGCACGAGGCAACCGTCGGCGCTGGCCTCCCGGTAATCGACACCATCAACAAGCTGGTCGCCTCCGGTGATCGCATCCTGCAGATCGAAGGATGCCCGTCGGGCACACTCGGTTTCCTGTTCAGCGAGATGTCACGCGGCACGAAGTTCTCGGTGGCATTGCAGTCGGCGATGGCCAAGGGCTACACCGAGCCCGATCCACGCGATGATCTCTCAGGCATGGACGTGGCACGGAAGGCATTGATCCTCGGTCGCCTGCTCGGCTACAGCGGCGAGTTGCGCAGCATCAAGGTCGAATCGCTGGTGCCAGTGGCGCTGCGCAAGTTGCCGCTGCACGATTTCCTCTCGCGGGCGCGCGAGGTGGATGATGCGTGGGCGAAGCGCGTGTCCGATGCGCAGATGCGCGGTGAAGTGCTGCGCTACCGCATCATCGTGACTGGCAAGACGGTGAGCGTCGGCGTCATCGCCGTGGATGCGAGCAGCCCGCTCGGATCACTGGGTGGCACCGACAATCTGTTCTCGTTCACCACCATGCGGTACAAATCGAATCCGCTGGTGATCACCGGCCCTGGTGCTGGAGCGGGTGTCACTGCCGCTGGCGTGTTCACCGATGTGCTCACATTGGCCGAGCAGCGATGAGCGGCAGCGCGCAGGTCTGCGACGTCTGCGGAACGAGGTATCCGGCGCTCGACGCCCGTGTGCAGTGTGCTGCCTGCGATGGGCTGCTGCACATCGAACATCCGCAGCCACCCACCTGCGCTGCGGCGCTGCGCGACTTCTTTGACGTGCGGCTCATGCCAGTGCGCGGACCGAAAGGAATGGGACCGGGCGACTCCGGCGTCTGGCGCTTCCGCGAACTCGTCATGCCGGGTGCGGCCGACGCGGAACTCGTCACGCAGGGTGAGGGCAATACACCGCTGCTGGCTCGCGAACGCGTCGCCCGCTGGGCGGGCGTGGAGGACCTGCTGATCAAGCACGAGGGGCACAATCCCACCGGCTCGTTCAAGGATCGCGGAATGACGGTCGCGATCACACAAGCCAAGCGGATCAAGGCGACTGCCGTGGCCTGCGCATCCACCGGCAACACATCATCGGCGCTGGCGTCATATGCCGCGCTGGCGGGTTTGCGCGGGCTGGTGCTGGTGCCGGCCGGCAAGGTGGCACTCGGCAAGCTGTCGCAGACCATCGCCTATGGCGCACAGACGCTGCTGGTGCGCGGTGATTTCGACGACTGCCTGCGTCTGGCGCGTGAATCGTCAGAGCAGCTCGGCGTCTACCTGGCGAACTCGATCAATCCCTGGCGACTCGAAGGGCAGAAGACGATCATCTTCGATCTGCTGCAGCAGTTGCGCTGGCAGTCCCCCGACTGGCTGGTGCTGCCAGCCGGGAATCTCGGGAATACGGCAGCCTTTGGCGCGGCACTGCGCGAAGCGCTCCGCCTTGGTCTCATCGACCGCGCACCGCGCCTGGCGTGCGTGCAGGCGTCCGGGAGCGCACCGTTTGCCGCCAGCTTCCGCGACGGCTTCAATACGCGCCATACCGTGCGTGCCGAAACGATCGC
>JBBSCZ010000130.1:0-8985 GCA_038249795.1 Gemmatimonadales bacterium
CACGTCGATTCGGCAACCTGGCGCACCACCCTCCGCAACCTCGCCAGCTACCTCGACCGGCTCACCGATCCGCGACGCTACCTGATCATCCTCCACTGCCGACACGACGGCCCACTCGCCATCGCCTGCTGGCTCTCCTCCAACCGCGGCCCACGCATCGCCGTCCTGTCGTCCACACCGTCACACGTCCTCGACTCCGACGCCCAAACGGTCGCAGCACTCGCCGCCGCGCTCCACCCCGACCCGACCCATACTCTCCTCCGCTGGCACGACCTGCTCGGCCGACACGCAATCGGCACCCGCTTCTTCCGCGCCCTCGATACCCACGTCGCCGACATCGCCAACGCCTGGCCCGACCGCGTCCCACCCGAAGACCGACGCACCCTCGCACTCCTCCACGTCGCACGACTGCTCTTCCTCAAGTTCCTCGAAACCAAAGGATGGCTCGACCACGATCGCGCCTTCCTCGCCCGACATACGGAACACACCCTCGCCACCAGCCAACACCTCTGGTCGAACCTCCTCGCGCCACTGACCTTCGGCACCCTCAACACCCCACCCCGAAACCGCGCACCCGCCGCTCGTGCCTTCGGCACCGTCCCGTTCCTCAACGGCGGCCTCTTCGCCTGCGCCCCAATCGAACGACGCTGCCGACGACCGCCAATCCGCGACGAACACCTCGCTCCACTCATCCTCGACACCCTCGCCCGCTACCGCTTCACCGCCCGCGAAGACACCACCTCGTGGTCCGAAGCTGCCATCGATCCCGACCTCCTCGGCCGGACCTTCGAAGCGCTCATGGACACCACCCAGCGACGCGGAACGGGCACCTTCTACACCCCCGCCACACTCGGCAGCCAACTGGTCGAAGACGCCCTTGCCTTCGCACTCGGCCCAACCCACGACATCGCCCGCGATGCCCTCCGCGGCGCACACATCCACGGCCGCCATGCCGACGCCCTCCGCACCCGACTCGCAGTGTTCCGCGTCATCGACCCCGCCTGCGGCTCCGGCAGCCTGCTCGTCAATGCCCTCGAAACACTCGCCACCCTCCACGCACGACTCGGCGACACACGCCCGATTCACCGGATCCGACGCGATGTCCTCACCCGCTCGATCTTCGGCGTCGATGTGGCCCCGATGGCCGTCTGGCTCTCCGAACTCCGACTCTGGCTCTCCATCGTCATCGACGACGAAACCACCCGACCGAACGACATCGCGCCACTGCCCAACCTCGAACACCACATCCGACTCGGCGATGCCCTCAGCAACGACGCCTTCGCCGGCGCGCAAACACTGAAATCACGACGCATCGCCGAACTGCGGGAACGCTACACACGCAGCGCCGGCGCACAGAAAAAAATCGCCGCCACCCGCATCGACGCCGCTGAACGCGCCGCCGCACGACAAGTGACGACGCACACCCTCCGCACCCTGCAGACCGAACGCGAACAGCTCCTCCAGATCGCCCGCAGCCGCACCCTCTTCGGCGCCCGACAAGGGCTGAATGCCAGCCAGAAACGCCGACTCGCCATCCTGCGCACCTTCATCAGGCAGACGCGCCGCACGCTGCGACGACTCGATGACGGCGGCGCCGTGGACTTCGACTTCCGCACCCACTTCGCCGACGCCGCCAGCCACGGCGGATTCGACCTCGTCATCGGCAACCCGCCCTGGGTCCGCTCACACCACCTCGACGACGCCACGCGCACCAATCTTCGGAACCGCTTCGCAGCAGTCACCCGACATGTCAGTGGAAACCAGGCCTTCGGCGTGCAGACGGACCTCGCGATCCCGTTCACACAGCGCGGACTCGAACTCGCACGCCCCGGAGGCATGCTCGCCTTCCTCCTCCCCGCCAAACTCTGGCGCTCCGTCTCGGCAGGAGCACTCCGACACCACCTGCTCCAACTCGGCACACCACGCCTCCTGCGCGACGAGTCGCACTCCAATGGCGGCTTCTCCGCCGCCGTCTACCCGTCCGCCATCATCGTCCAACGCACCGCCCTCAACCCCGAGCCGCACATGAACGACACCGCCATGGAGTGCCACACCGCCGACGGGCTCGGGAACGCACACAGTTTCACGATTCCCACCGCACACCTCGCGGCCAGTGAACACCCCGGCGCCCCATGGCGAATCGTTCCCGAGGAAGTACGACTCGCTGCCGACACACTCCGCGACATCGGACACCGCTGGAGTGATTCGATCCTCCCCCCACCCTCGCTCGGCGTGAAAACCGGCTGCAATGACGCATTCCTGCTGCCAGCCACCGAAGTGCCACACCCACTGCATCGCTTCGCCCGACCAGTGCTCCGCGGCGATCAGGTCCGCGCCTGGAGTGCACCAGAGTCCGCGACGTCGATCGTCGTGCCCTGCGACACCGCAGGCAGTGTGCTCACCACACTCCCAGCCGCGCTCGCACGACACTTCAATCCGCATCAGCGCACGCTCCTGGCACGCACCGACCTGCGCCCCCGTGACCCATGGTGGACGCTCTTCCGCACCGACCTGCTCGGCGCGACGGGCTGGCGCGTGATCTGGGCCGACATCGGCCGCACCCTCCGCGCCACCATCCTGCCGCCACACGCCCCAGCCGTTCCGCTCAACAGCTGCTATGGCGTGCGACTCCACGATCCCGTCGACGCCCACGCACTCGCCGCGCTGCTGAATGCACCAACCACCACCGCCTGGCTCTCACTCGTCGCTGAACCCGCCCGCGGCGGATATCACCGCTTCATGGGATGGACCGTCCTCTCGCTGCCACTCCCCGACTGGCAACGCGCCCGCGAATCCCTCGCACCCATCGCCGCCCGCGCACGCAGAGCCGAACCGGTCAGTACTGAGTCATTGCATGTGGCCACGCTCCACGCGTACGGCCTGACTCATTCGCAGGTCGCGCCACTCTTGGAATGGTGCGGCACACTGCTGCACGAAGAGCGCGAAACGACCACGCGACAGCGCGCTTCATGACACACGACACCACCGCCTTCCTCGCCCGCTGCGCCCTCCGCGCTCGCGCGTTGCATCCCCCCGACGCACCCATCTCCATCGGCTGCATCACTCTGCTCCCGCACCAGGCGGCCGCCGTGCACTGGCTTCAGCACCGCATCGCCCGCTACGGCGGCGCCCTCCTCGCCGACCCACCCGGACTCGGCAAGACCTACGTCGCACTCGCCATCGCAGCAGAGCGCGGCCGCCGGCCGCTCGTGATCGCCCCCGCAGCACTCCGACCGCGATGGCGGGAGGCAGAACAGAGTACTGATGTGCCCATCGACTTCGTCAGCACCGAACGACTCAGCGCACCAGCGCCGCCACACATCGCTCCCCATGACTTCATCATCATCGATGAAGCCCATCACCTCCGCACCGCTTCGACTCGCAGGCATCGACGGACGGCAGAACTCTGCGCGTTCGCCAACGTGCTGCTGCTCACCGCGACGCCGATCCACAACGCTTTCAGTGACCTCGAACAGATCACCGCACTCTTCCACCTTCCCGCCAGACGACAGTCCGTCATTACCCTGCGACGACTCACACTGCGTCGCACCATCGCACAGATCCAAAGCGCCGGCATGTGTGGCGAGAACGCGCTCCCCATACCGACCGTGCAACTCCGTCGCGCAATCGAACAGCGACCTCGCAGCGTCGACGTCGACGTCGCCGCCGCCATGATGCGCATCCCGCCGATCAGCGATCAGGACGACGAAGGCCACCCACTCCTCCAACTCGGCCTGCTGCACGCTCTGCGATCGAGTGATGCGGCGTGCAAGGCGCGCGTCCGTCGCCGCATTGCCGGCACCGTCGCCATCGAGGAGGCCTCGCGCAGCGGCGTCGCTCCCACCGCTGCGGTGCGCCGAGCCTGGACGTCGACGGGCGTCGATATCCAACTCGCCATGCCACAGCTCCTCGCGACGTCGACGATCGCGCCTGACCACACCATCGCCGATCGAGCCGTCGCGCAACGGCAGGCGCTGCAGGCGCTCCTGCCATCGCTCGACGGTGAAGGCGATGTGCGGCGGGCCGTCGCGTTGCGTCGATTCGCGCGATGGTGCCGTCATCCGGTGGTGGCGTTCACGCAGTTCACTGCGACGGCCGACGCACTCTATCGCCAACTGCGTCATCAGACCGGCATCGCCATGCTCTGCGGCGCTCAGGCACGTATCGCATCAGGAGTCGTCTCGCGTACGGAAGTCATCAGCCGCCTGCTGGCACCGGAACGAGAGCGACACCGCGCCGTGCGCCTGCTGATCACCACCGACGTGCTCAGTGAAGGGCTGTCGCTGGCCGGGGTCGCGACCATCGTGCATCTCGACCTGCCGTGGACCGCCGCACGGATCGATCAACGGGTAGGGCGTGCCGCTCGCATCGGCGCGCCCGTTCCCGCCGTGCGTGTGGTCGCACTCCCCGCACGCGCACCAATCGCCGCTTTGCATCAGCTTCGCAGGATTCTGCACGGTAAGCGTGCCGCGATGCGACAGTTCGAACAGGGCGCGGATGGCGATGTGGAGTGTGTCGCGCTCCTGCGCCGCCTCGTCGGAGGCAGACCGCCCGCCCGCGGGTTTCAACGATGGGTGTGCGTGCGCTCCGGCCACGTCGCCGATGAGATCATGCTGGCACTGGTGCGAGTGCACGGTAAGCGGCTGCTGATCGCATTTCAAAATGGGCGGCTCCGCGCACCGACGATCGCAGATTGGCGCGCCGCGAGTCACTCCGTGGAGATCGGTGCCGTTCGTCGAGCAGCGAAAATCGATCTGGTGCGCGCATTACAGGAGCACGTCGAGGAGCAGGAGCTGCGCCATGTGGTCGAACGCGGCGGAGATCACCGCATGCAGCAGCGCCGGAAGGCCGATGAGGACCTCCTCGGTTACAGCCGGACGCAGCGTTTCGCCGAAGCCTTTCGCGTGTCAGTGGCGCGGCGCGGGATCATGCAAGCCACGCGGGCCGCTCACAGCAAACGTCGTGGGCTCACGTCACCGTATTTCGGGCCCGACGTCATCCATCCGACAACAGATCACGACCTGTTCGCCGAACTGGACACGCGAATTCTGCTATCCGCTGGCATCGTGATCATACCATCGTGAGCGGAGAACTGGCTCGGTTCGGCTATATTCAGCTGAATGACACACATCGCGACACGTACGCCCCGACCTGTGCTGTTCGACCTCGACGGCACGTTGGCCGACACCATTCCGCTACTGCTCGCATCGATGCGGGCTGCGTATGCTGAGATTGGAGGCAACGGACCCGATGATCGCGTCTGGCTGCGTGGTATGGGCACACCACTGCGCGCACAGTTCATGCACTTCGAGGGGCATGACGTCGCGCGGGTCGATGCGCTGATTGCCGTGTATCGCGAGTGGCAGGCGGACAATCTCGCCAGGTTCGTGACGGCGTACGCCGGAATCCGCGAGTTGATCGACGCGTTGCAGGTGGCGGGGCATCCCGTGGCCGTCGTCACTGGCAAGGGTGACTGGATGGCGCGCATGACGCTCGAGCAGGTGGATCTGCTGTCGCCGTTCGAGGTCATCATTGGCGCCGAGTCGACCGCGCGGCACAAGCCCGAACCCGATCCGCTGTTGATGGGGGCTGAGCGGCTGGGTGTGGCGGCGGAGGGTGCGTTGTATCTCGGAGATGCGCCGAACGATGTGCTGGCGGCTCGGGCTGCGGGGATGCATGACGTCTGGTGTGCGTGGGGTCCGTTTTCCCGTGAAGAAATCGAGCCTTTCGCGCCCACGCACGTCGTGGAGCATCCGATGGATGTGCTGGCATTGCTGGAGCGTCTCGACCGGGCAGTGGAAGCGGCGTGATTCGGCACGTGTGGCAGTGCGAAACGTCGAAGGGCCCGGACCGCCGTGCGCGTCCGGGCCCTTCGTGCAGCATGGAGTTCTTGCGGCTCAGCCCACGACGAGTTGCTCGATGACGCCCGCCAGATCGATGTCCTTTTGCGTCAGGCCCCCCGAATCGTGGGTGCTGAGTGCAATCGTGATCCTGGTGTAGCGAATGTCGATGTCCGGGTGATGGGCGGCCGTCTCGGCGGCCAGGGCGATGCGGTCCACGAAGGCGATGCCTTCAGGGAAGGTCGGCATCGTGAAGGTCTTCGTGATGATGCCGGCGCGCCGGCTCCATCCCGGCAGTTTGCCGAGTGCGCGCTGGATCTCGATGTCGGACAGGACGGGCGCTGCCATGCAGTCGGGCTCGGTGCGATGAGGTGAAGCGTGCCCCGGCAGCGGAAACGCGCCGGACCGATCCATGATCCTCGTACCGCCAAGCCTTTCACACAAGGGCTCTGCTGCTGTGCGATCAGATGGAACATCTGAGCCGCTCGTCACGCAGCGGAGTACGAATACGGATCATCTCTGCGCCACCGCGCCTTTGTCCATGACGCACCGGTCTGAGCTGCCTCGATCCCGCGCGGCGTGCACCCACTTCTCAAGCATCCGCAATAGCCTTCCTGCATGCTGCGTGTCACTGAATCCGGCCTGTACTGCGACGCCGGCGACTTTTTTGTCGATCCATGGCGACCCGTTCCCCGGGCGGTGGTCACGCATGCGCACAGTGATCACCTGACGTGGGGCTGCGGCAGCTATCTCGTCGCCGAGCGTGGCGTAGGGGTGTCGCGCGAACGCCTGGGTCAGTGTGCGGACCGCGTCGAAGGCATTCCCTTCGGTGAATCGCGGCTGATCAACGGCGTGCGCGTCTCGCTGCATCCGGCCGGCCATATCCTTGGCTCGGCGCAGGTGCGGCTCGAGCTGAACGGCGAGGTGTGGGTGGCATCGGGCGACTACAAGACGGACCCCGATCCGACGTGTGATGCGTGGGAGCCCGTGCTCTGTCACACCTTCATCACCGAAAGCACGTTCGGCTTGCCCATCTACCGCTGGCCTTCGCCGGCGGCGGTGTTTGCGGAGGTCAATGACTGGTGGCGCGAGAACGCCGCCGCTGGTCGTGCCTCGCTGCTGTTCGGATATGGACTTGGCAAGGCGCAGCGGCTGCTCGCCGGGCTGGACCCATCGATCGGTCCGATCCTGGTGCACGGTGCTGTCGACAAGATGACGGCGCTCTATCGGCAGGGTGGCGTGGAGTTGCCGCCCACCGAATACGCGACCGCAGCGCGTGGCGGCGCGACGGGCGCGATGGTGGTGGCGCCGCCGAGTGCGGATGGCAGCGCGTGGGCTCGCAAGTTCGGCGCGCACTCCACTGCGTTTGCCAGTGGATGGATGCTGGTGCGTGGTGCGCGTCGGCGTCGCAGTGTAGATCGCGGTTTCACGCTCTCCGATCACGTCGACTGGCCGCAGCTGCTGCAGGCCATCGAAGAGACGGGCGCCGAGCGTGTGCTCGTCACGCATGGCTTCACCAGTCCGGTGGTGCGATGGTTGCGCGAGCAGGGGTTGCAGGCCGACGCTCTTGCGACGCGATATGAGGGCGAGCGTGATGATGCCCTCGAGCCCGCTGGCGATGCGGCGACCGCGACGGATGCCGTCGATCCCGCTGGCGACGCGGCGACCACGAACGATGCCGTCGATCCCGCTGGCGACGGGGTGACAGCAACGGATGCCGTCGAGGCGGAAACGTGAAGGCGTTTGCCGAGTTGTACGAGGCGATCGATCGGACGACGTCGACGCAGGGCAAGGTCGCGGCGCTGGTCGCGTACTTCCGTGATGCATCGCCTGACGACGCGGCGTGGGCCGTGTCCTTCCTCGTCGGGCGTCGACCGAAGCGTCTGGTCAAGTCGGGCGACCTGCGCACCTGGGCAGCGGAGGCCGCCGGTGTGCCGGACTGGCTGTTCGAGGAATCGTATTCGCAGGCGGGTGATCTCGCCGAGACCATCTCGCTGCTGGTGCCGGAGTCCGAAGCTCCGTCGGCGCCGGTGTCGCTGTCGTACTGGGTTGAGGAGCGGCTGCTGACGCTCTCGCGCATGGATCCTACGCTGCAGCGCAATGCATTGCGCGAGGTGTGGGCGACACTGTGCGGTCCCGCGCGCTTCGTGTTCAACAAGCTGATCACCGGCGCCTTTCGCGTTGGTGTATCGGACGGTCTGGTGGTACGCGCACTGTCACAGGTGAGTGGCGTGAGTGCCGATGCGATCAGTCACCGGTTGATGGGGCAGTGGGAGCCGAGTGGTGCGTGGTATGGACGGCTGATGGATCCCGACACCGACGATGCCGACTGGAGCCGGCCCTATCCGTTCTTCCTCGCCTATGCGATGGAGCAGGAGCTCACCGCACTTGGCGAGGCGCAGGAGTGGCAGGTGGAGTGGAAGTGGGACGGGATTCGCGCGCAGCTCGTGCGACGTCGTGGAAGGTCGTTGCTGTGGAGTCGCGGCGAGGAGTTGCTGGCCGGTCGATTTCCCGAGGTGGAGCAGACGGCGGAATTCCTGCCGGATGGCACGGTGATCGACGGTGAGATCGTGGCGTGGCGCGATGGGGCACCACTGCCATTTTCCGAGCTGCAGCGTCGCATCAATCGGAAGACCGTCGGCAAGAAGCTGCTCACCGATGTGCCGTGCGCGATGATCGCGTACGACCTGCTCGAACTTTGCGGTGAGGATCTGCGTGCAATGCCGATGGACGAGCGTCGTGCACAGCTGTCGCGTGTGGTAAATGCGTTACCCACTGGAGGGACGATGCACCTGTCGCCAGTGATCACCGCCGCGTCGTGGGACGAGGTGCAGACGGCGCGCGCCGATTCGCGTCAGATGCGCGCCGAAGGGCTGATGCTGAAGCGGCGGGTCTCGGCATATGGTGTCGGGCGGCGTGTGGGAGATTGGTGGAAGTGGAAGGTCACGCCGCTCACGGTGGATGCGGTGCTGGTGTACGCGCAGTCGGGGAGCGGACGTCGTGCGGGACTTTTCACCGATTACACCTTCGCGGTGTGGGACGGTGAGACGCTCGTTCCGTTCGCCAAGGCGTACTCCGGTTTGACCGATGTGGAGATCAAGCAGGTGGACCGCTACGTGCGGCAGAACACCCTCGAAAAATTCGG
>JBBSCZ010000131.1:0-8919 GCA_038249795.1 Gemmatimonadales bacterium
CTGCCCGCGACCGGCTTACAGGATCGCGATGTCGTGATAGCCCTGTTCAATTCCGACGGTCCGGGGAACTGCTGGGAGGCCAAGTACGGAACCCGGCGCTGGACGAAGCAGTTACGTCGCGAAGTGCAGTTCGTGACCGTCCGACTGGATACGTCCGTCTCGATGGCTGTAAAGCCCGAGAAGGATCGCCGCATAGGTACCTGGACCTCGTGGTCAATCTCATCGAGGTTGAACATCAAGACTGGCGCGCGGACTTTCTCGATCGAACAGCTGAAGCGTGGGCAGTGGACCCAGTGTGCAGTACGGCACGAGCACGAGGATGGCTATTCTGACTATCTGGCGTTTATCGGCTGTGAAGGGATCAGAGCCGCAGCCAGCTTCGTAGCAATGTCCACCCCGAAGACGGAATCAGTCAATAGAGCAATTGTCCCGTTCAGCTTTGGTGACGCAGGCGTCCGCCAGGCATTGCTGAACGCGGACGTCGATAGGTTCACAGCCAGTGCCTGGGGGCGCTGCGGTTCGTTCGGATGCTGCTCCATCGACAGCGACTGATTCGCGCCGCCGCAGATCGGACGCAACGGTTTCGTGGCGATTCACGAGCAGAGTATGAGCACCACTACGTCGAGACTCGAAACCGCCGCGCCGCCAGTACCCCACCGATGAACCCGCCCAGGTGCCCCTGCCAGCTGATCCCCGGCGTGCCGGGCAACACCCCGAACACCGTCCCGCCCCACAGCACCGCCACCGCCAGACTGAGCAGAATGCTCCCCGCGCTCCTCGCATAGAACCCGGCGAGGAGCAGGAATCCGAAGTAGCCGAACACGACTCCACTCGCGCCGATGTGCACCGACCCCGGTGCGCCGAGCGTCCATGACAGCAGCCCGCTGCCCAGCATCGCCATCAGCGTGACCACACCGAAGTGACGCCGGTCGCGCAGCATCACCAGCCAGCCGAACAACAGGAATGACACCGTGTTCGCGGTCAGGTGCGCCAGATTCGCGTGCAGAAACGGCGCCGCGAGTACGCCGATCAGGCCATCGCCCGTGCGTGGCACGATCCCGAAGCGCAGTAGCGCGCCACCGAGCAGCATGTTCACGCCGAACGCCACCCAGACCGCCGATACCGACGCGCCGAGCGTGACGACCTGCCTCTTCAGCGAGCGCGTGACGCTGCGTGACGTGCGTGTGAGGGTGCGAGTGCTGGCCACGCGATGCTCAGGGGACGGAAGGAAGGGTGTAGGAGAGGTCGTAGCGATGGACCTTGTCGTCGACGGTGAGCGCGAAGGTACCAGCGATGCCGGTCAGCTCGCCGGTGCCGCTGGCAGGCACGATGGTGATCGTCAGCTCCTGCGTCCCGTCATGCATGATGCCGGTGTGCTGCAGCAGGAAACTTCCACTGCGTCCGGCCACACTTCCGGAGATACGCTCGATCGCAGAGTAGGCGGCCGAGCCCTTCACCGTGCCCATGCCGGTGATCATCTGCCCTTTGGCCGAGCCGATGATGTCGCCGGTGAACTGCTTGTCGAGCAGCATTCGTCCCATCGTCTCCGAGTCGGCGTAGTCGTCGGCCGGCTGCGGCGTGATTTTCACGTCGAAGGTTCCGCGGGCATGCAAAAGCACGGTGTGCTCCGTAAGCTGAGTGGCGGGCACCGGAAACCCCGGAGCCACAATCGGTGCGACTCCGGCGATGAGCAGGGCGCATGTGGTGAGTGATACGATGATGGTGAGCTGCATGTTTCCTGTCACGGTGAGGGTCAGGGCACGCTGACTGCCACGAGCAATTCAGTTGCTGCACTGCTCAACAGCAGAACCGCTCAACAGCTGAACGCAAGGGTGCAAGGACGCCAGGGAGCAAAACGGCAACAGCAAAAGCTGTGGTGGCTCCGCACGAATATTGCGCTCCGCACGTTTACCTGGTTTCGCACTCACCAACAACTCCTTTGCGCCTTGGCGTCCTTGCACCCTTTGCGTTACGCCGTTGCAGTTTCCGTTGCAGTTGCAGTCGAACCGTCAGCCAAAAACGCCTGAACGTGCCCCTGCAAAGGCAGAGTCTGCCGCGTTCAGGACCGTTGAGTCGTCAGAAAGTGTAGTTTGTGAAAAGATTCACAAGCGCGAGTTCTTCGCGTTTCCCCTATAGCGCCACCTCCGGCTCGACATGGTTTCCGGACTCGGCGACAGAGAGTGTCCATGCCGGCCGAGCCGCATACCAGTACCCGCATCACCAGTACGCATTCCGCCGACCCGCGGCCGCATGTCGTCATCATCGGCGGTGGATTCGCCGGACTCACGGCGGCGCGAACGCTCGATAAGGCCGACGTCCGCATCACGCTGATCGATCGCACCAATCACCACCTCTTTCAGCCGCTGCTCTATCAGGTGGCGATGGCGGTGCTGAATCCCGCCGACATCACCGTTCCGATCCGCTGGATGCTGCGGCACCAGGCCAACGCCACCGTGATCATGGCCGAGGTGGATGGCATCGACCTCGCGGCGCAGACGCTGTCCCTGGATGCCGGCACGACGTCGGTGGACTGGGACTACCTGCTCATTGCCGCCGGCGCCCGACACGCCTATTTCGGTCACCCCGAGTGGGAGGCGGATGCACCGGGACTGAAGAACATCGAGGATGCCCTCGAGATGCGCCGCCGGTTTCTGCTCAGCTTCGAGGCTGCCGAACGGGCCAGCGCCGCCGGTGAGCGCGACGCGCTGCTCACGTTCGTGATCGTCGGAGCGGGGCCGACCGGCGTGGAGCTGGCCGGGATGATTCCGGAGATCACGCGCAAGACGCTGAAGGACGACTTCCGGCGGATCGATCCCTCGAAAGCCCGGGTCGTGCTCGTCGAAGGCGGACCGCGGGTACTCTCGACATTCCCCGACGATCTGAGCACGCGCGCCCGTCGCGACCTGGAGGACCTTGGTGTCGAAGTGCGACTGAATACCGCCGTCATCAGCGTCGATGATGCCGGCGTGACGCTGGCCAGCGGTGAGCGCATCGATGCGCACACCGTGTTCTGGGGCGCGGGCAACCAGGCGTCACCACTGGCAAAGCAACTGGGCGTGCCGCTCGATCGCGCAGGGCGCGTGGTGGTGGAATCGGACCTGTCAGTGCCGGGACACGACCATGTGTTCGCCATGGGCGACATCGCCTCCGTTGCCGGTGAGGGTGGCGGTCCGGTGCCGTCAGTGGCGCCGGCCGCGAACCAGATGGGCGAGCATGCGGCCCGCGGCATCATCGCCGACCTCGCGGGCCGCGCGCGCTCTCCATTCGCGTACGTGAACAAGGGTGATCTGGCGACCATCGGCCGCTACCGGGCGGTGGCCAAGGTGGGCTCGTTCCACATGACGGGTGGCATCGCGTGGCTGACGTGGCTCTTCGTGCACATCCTCTACCTCGCCGGCTTCCGCAATCGCCTCACGGTGTTCGTGCAGTGGGCGTATCAGTACTTCACGTATCAGCGCGGCGTGCGCCTCATCACCGGCACCACGGCGCATCGACTGCTCGGTACCAGCCGCGCCCGTGACCGTGAACGGACGGAGACGGGTGATCCGGGGAGTGAAGCGGCTGCCTGACTGCGCGTTGACGTGACCGCTGCCGACGCGTAGCCTCACGCATGACGCTGCCGAGTACCACGTCCATCGACACGGATCCCGCGTCGTCGCCCCTGGCGACCGTCGCTCGGCTCGAGCACATCTTCGATGCGCTGCCGCTGGCCGTGGCCGAATTCGACGCCGAGCTGCTGCTGATGCGCGCCAACCTGCGCTATCGCTCGCTGATCGGCGCGTTGGTGCCAGCCGGATGGCGTCCCAGTGCCTACGATGCGTTCCCGAACGCGCTCGCCGATCTGAGCGACGAAATCGACGCGGCCACTATGCGCATGGAGTCGCGCACCCGGCGTGTGGCATTCCGCAATACCGTCAGTGCGTTGCAGATGGTCGAACTCACGTTCGTGCCGCTGCTCTCGGGCGGGCTGCTGATCGTCGGTTCGGAAGTGACGGAGATCGAGGGGCTGCGACAGGCCCTGGCACGGAGCGTCGCACAGCTCGAAGCGATCTTCGACGTGCTGCCCGAAAGCGTGCGTGTGTTCGACCAGCAGGGCGTGGTCACTCGGCAGAACGCCGCCGCCAGCGCCGAACACGATGCGCACGATCTCGCATCACTGCGTGAGCTGTGGCGCGCCGATCTTCCGCGTCGTGCCGACGGGACATCGCTCTTCGTGCACGAGCATCCGACGGCGCGCGCGCTGCGCGGTGAGACGGTGCGCAACGAGACGATGCTGGTGCGTCGCGGTGCCGAAGGCGCCCAGATCATGGAGGTGAACGCGAATCCGCTGCGTGATGCCGCCAACACCGTGGTCGGAGCGGTGACCGTCGAGCGCGACGTCACCGAGCGCACACGCCTCGCCCGCGAACTCGCCGAGCAGGTGCGGCGTGCGAACGAGCTGTACGAGGTGGTGTCGACCGAGGCCGAGCGACTCGAGCAGCAGGTGAAGGAGCGCACGGCGGAGATCGAGCGCCTGGAAGAGACGCGCAGCCGTGAGCGGCGACTGGCGGCCGTGGGGCAGCTGGCCGCTGGCGTGATGCATGATGTGAACAACGCGCTCAATCCGATCGTCGCCGCTGCGCACCTGTTGCAGCTGCATGCGAACAATCCGGAAAAAGTGCACGACTATGCCATCCGCATCGCGCGCGCCGCCGAGACGGGTGCCGCGACGGCGTCGCGCGTCGGGCGCTTTCTGCGACAGGATCCGATCACGCTCGCCCCCGATGCGCGCATCGATCTGGCCGTGATCACCGACGAGGTGATCGCGATGACGCGGCCGATCTGGGCCGAGCGCGTCGGCGGTGGGACGGTGGTGCTGGTCCGCGCGCTGGCCTCAGGCGTGATGGCGCGCGCCTTGGCAGGCGAAGTGCGCGAAGCGCTGCTGAACCTGATCCAGAATGCTCTCGATGCCATGAAGGGCGGCGGCGCGCTGAGCGTGACCGTCCGCCGCGACCGTGCCAGTGCGATCGTCGAAGTGCAGGACTCCGGACATGGCATGAGCGCCGAAGTGCGAGAGCGGGCCTTCGAGCCGTTCTTCAGCACCAAGGGCGCCAACGGCAGCGGCCTCGGACTGGCGGAGGTCTACGGTGTGATGAAACGGCACAATGGTCGTGTCGAGATCGACTCCGAGCCGGGCCGCGGCACCACCGTGCGTCTGTTGTTTCCGGTGGCCGATCCACTCACGCGCACGCCGCCTGACATGGTCGCAATCGACGCGCATGCACTGCCGCCGCGTCGCATTCTGGTGGTCGAGGATCATGTCGATGGGCGCGAACTGGTGACGCAGGTGCTTCAGATGGCCGGTCATGACGTGGTCGCCGTCGCCACGATGGCAGCCGCCGACACGCTGCTCGCGGGTGATTCGCCGCCATTCGACGTGGTGCTCACCGACATCGGACTGCCGGATGGTGACGGGACTGAACTTGCGGGCAGAATCCGTCGACACTATCCACAGATGCGCGTGGGTGTGATCACGGGGTGGGAGCTGCGTCCGGAAGCGATGGCGGACGCGCACTTCTCATTGCGCAAGCCGCTGGTCGCGCAGGAATTGCTGGCACAGGTCGCGGCACGCTGATCAGGCGCCGTGGCCCGTCCGCGAATTGGGCGCGTAGCGTCGTCCGGCAACAGTTTCAGTTCGGCTCTGCATATTGGCTACATTCTCGCGTCACCGCTCCTGCTGGGCTCCCTTCACAATGCGTATCCGCAAGGGCTCGTAATGGCTGACTCCCCGATCCGGGTCGTACTCGCGGATGATGATGTGCATGCGCGCCCGCTCCTGAGTGAGCTGCTCGTCTCGCTGGGCTACGCGGTGGTCGGGGAAGCCGGCACGGGTCGCGAGGCAGTGGCCGTGGCGTCCGACGTGTTGCCGGACGTGGTGCTGCTGGACGTGCACATGCCCGATGGCAGCGGTATCGACGCCGCGAAGGCGATCACGGCGACCGGTGCGCCCACGGCGGTCGTGCTGTTCAGCGGCGACCAGTCGGTCTCACTCAGTGCCGACGATGCCCGTGCCACGGCCGCCATCGCCTTTCTCCCGAAGCCGGCTCCTCCGGGCATTCTCGACAGCACGTTGCGCCTTGCCGTGGCGCGCGCGCGTGAACTGTCCGAAAGCCGTCAGGACGCGGCCTTCTGGAAGCAGAAGCTGGAAGAGCGCAAACTGATCGAACGCGCCAAGGGCATTCTGATGCGGCGTACCGGCAGCACGGAGCAGGAGTCATACCGTATCATGCAGCGAAGCTCGCAGGACAATTCCGTGCCGATGTCACAAATCGCTCAGGCCGTGATCGACAGCGAGCCGGGCGCGAAAAAGCCGGAGCCGGTGGCCTGACGGGCGCCGGTCCGCTGCCAGGAAACGCCGCATGTCGCTCAAGCTCTCCGCGCTCGCCATCCTCGGCGCACTGACGGTCTCCTCCGCCGCTGCAGCCCAGCAGCCGTGCCTGCGATTGGCGACCTGGTGGCAGATCGGCAGCTTGCGGGTGCAGCAGATCAGCGGCAGCGGACAGCGGGTGCATGGCGTGTCGGTGGAGCGACAGTACGTGGATCGACGGACGCTGCGTCGTGCAGGTACTGGCTACCAGCTCGACATCCGGCGCACCAAGCTCGGCCTGCGCGATGAGACGGTCGAGATCAGCGTGGAGTACAGTCCGACGGGCGTCGTGTCCGGGATCACCGGCGACACGGCGGCACTCGCACGTGAGCTCTCGCCGCTGCTGCTGGCTCGCTGTGCGGAGCTGACGGCCGGCGCAGCCCTGCCGGACCGCGGTGGTCGTGTCGATTCGGTGCGCAACGGCGTCCAGCGCAGTGTGACGCGTGTCGTCGCCGCCAACTCCGTCACGGTGGGGCTGCCGCTCGACACGCTGGGCATGACGCTGACGCCGATCTTCGTACGCCGCGCGATGACCGACACGTCGAGTGGCCTGATGCTTCGTCAGCAGCCCAATCAGCCCACCGACACCGTGCGGCCGTGGTCCGTGCTGGATGGCGAAGAGCTCGAGCGACAGCTGATCCGGACGAGCGACGGTGCCGTGATCTATCGCGAGCACGCGCGACGCCTCACAGGACGCGGCTGGGCACCGCCGCACGACATGAAGGACACCGTACCCGTGCGGATCGAAAGCGCGACGATCGAGCGCGTGGTGGATTCAACCGTGGCGGCAGGGGTGCTGAAATTTGCGCGTCGCGGCGAGATGAGCGTCAGCGCGTCGGGTGGAGACACCGCCGCACTGCACTACCGTGAATGGCGCGGTGACACACTCGTGCTGCGTGTGGTGCGCCGCAATGGGTGGCGCAACGAGGTCCGCGCCGTCTGGCGTGACTCGATGCTGGTCAGCGCGTCGCTCTACGAACCCGGATCGACGATGCAGCCGCCCGGTCCGTACTGGCGTCCCTTCCGCGTGCAGAAAGGCTTCCTCTTCGATGCGGGGAGCCGGGACTCGATCGTGGCGACGCCGTCGAGTCCGTGGAGCCTTGCCCTCGACGGCTTCGAGGAGTTGCTGGTGCCGGCGCTGCAGCGCATCCCCGTCGACGAGAAGCTGCATCCCCTCGCGCTCTACACCGTGGTCGATGGCCGTGGCACCTGGCTCGCCTGGTCGGCAAGCATCGCATCGCGCGGTAACGTGCGCGTGGCAAAGCTGTTCACGCTGCAGAAGAAGTGGTCCGGCAGCTTCATCTTCACGCCGCCGGGCGAGCTGCTCTTCTCGAGTCTGGGCGGCGGCGGCGGCGTACTTCGTGCGCCGATGCAGGGGACACGTCTGGCCGGGCTGCTGCAGGCGGCGCAGCGGACGGTGAAGCGTGAGGATCTGGTGCCGGCGGGGGCGATACCGGCGCCCGCGCCATCGAAGACGCCCTGACCGAAGTCGCCCTGAAACAAGGGAACCGGACCGTGGCGTCGGTTTAGACTCAGCGGCTAACTAATTCGTGACGGCATTCCAACCTTGGTGTCGCTGTCCCTTTCGCCGCCTGCCCGTGCTCCGTCAGAACCTCTGTCAGATGGTGCGTCGCCGATGGATGCTCGCTGCCTGCGTCGGCCTCGTGACGGCCTGCACCGATCCCACCGCGCCTGGGCCGGAACCGGACTTCCTGACGCTCGAACCCGCGGTGCCGGTGGCGCAGCCCGACAGGAAGCTCAATCCATTCTTTGGCCCCTGCCCAACGCCGGCCACGCGTCGAGGTCCGTCGGTACGGCAGCCGGTTCCTGGCAGCACGGCGACGATCGCCATACCGGCGGGCACGCGAGTCTCGGTGGTGCCAATCGGCGGACGGCGCGGCGCCGTGTTCAGCGTTGGCTCGCTGGGGCTCATCGCATTTGCGTATGACGAGCTGTTCGCAACGCAGCTGCGAAACGTGTTCCACCTGTTCGACCTGCGACGCCTGCCTATACCAAGGACGTACCCCGGCTGGTGTCCAGTCATGGTGGCAGGGCGCGAGGCGATCCTGTTCGTCGAGGCGGACTTTTCCATCGAAGCCGACGGCGGGGTTACGCTGTTTTTCGGAAATGACATGGCGGTGCTGCTCACCGAGCCATCCGGGCGCCGGATGAACATCCGTATCCTCGCCGCGCCACAGCCGTCGCTCCCTGGTTCGCCACCGTCGTCAGTCACCGAGCTGCTCGACATCGTGGGGAGTCTGCAGTGGTGAGCCGGCTGACATACGCGGCGGCGGTTGCACTGGTCGCTGTCAGCCGCGCGCAGGCGCAGGACAGTGGCATCTGGGAGATCAGTGCGCAGGCGATGCAGAGCGTGGGCGCGTCCACATCCGTCACCGTGTTCGATGCGCGGGCGTCGGGGGTGACGCAGTCCGCCATCGCACTGCGGGCCAGCACGAACCTGCTGCGTCTCGGTCCCGCCTCGCTGCGCTACACGGCACAGCTGCTGCCGGTGA
>JBBSCZ010000132.1:0-8824 GCA_038249795.1 Gemmatimonadales bacterium
ACGGTACCCGAGGAACTGGGTCGCATCGAGCTCGCCCGCTTCACCAACCCCGCCGGACTGATGGCGATGGGGCAGAACATGTATTCGGCCACCCCCGCCAGCGGCGAGCCGATGGTCAGCTTTCCGCAGGACGAGGGCACCGGCCGCCTGATGCAGGGCGCGCTCGAAATGTCGAACGTGGAAGTGGTCACCGAGATGGTCGACATGATCACCACCATGCGCGCCTACGAACTCACATCGAAGTCGATCAAGACCAGCGACGACATGTTGCAGGTCGCCAACGGTCTGGTACGATGATGAGCCGTCTCGCGATGCTCGGGCTGCTCGCCATGTCGTCACCGGCGCAGGCACAACAGCAGCAGACCGCCGTCGACTCCCTCGTGGCGCGCATCACGCACGCATGGGGCAAGGCGCCCGCTGCCGGATGGCGCGCCGAATGGAGCGTGATCCGTGGCGACAGCACACTGCTGGATGCCGCACACGCCGAGATCAGCGGCTCTGAACGCTCGGGCATCTACACCGTGACCATGCGCAGCGTGCGCTTCGGCGCCCCGACACTCGTCGGCCGACTGCGCGTGGGCTACGAGCGCGAAGACGTCGTGGCGTCGCACACGCTGTCGCGAGGACGTGAGCTCGAAGCTGGCGATGTGACAGTTCGTCGCGCACTGGTCTGGGGCGCATCGATCGACAGCGCGCCACCACTCGTCGCCACCACACTCGGCCGCGCCGCGCGTCGCGTGATCCGCGAAGGCGAAACGATTCGTGATGCTGATACCGAGGCCGCGACCGTAGTAACGGCTGGCGACTCCGTCACGGCTGAAGTCGTGCGCGACGGCGTACGCCTGGTGATCCCCGGCTTTGCGCTGCAGAACGCCTCGCTCGGCGGGCGCGTCGCCATTCGTCTCGCGCGCGGCCGGCGTCTCGCCGGTGTCGCCACCGGACGCAACACCGTGAGAATCGACTGATGCCCATCACCCAGCACAACCTGATGCGCGCCACGGCCCTCATCGGCCTGACGATGCTGCTCACACAGCATGCCCATGGCCAGAACCGTCGCGACAGCGTGGTGGTGGCCCCGCCGGCACCGGCGTCGGCGCTCAACGCGCGACCCACACGCCTGAACTGGACCTCCGATCGCCGATCGTACACCGTCGGCGACCTGATCATCGTGCACATCGACGAGTTCACGCTGGCGTCGGCCAACATGACCGACAACGCCACACAGCGTCGTCGCAGGAACACCGACTTCCAGCTCATCACCCCCGGCGCCGTCGCCGCCACTGCACCCGGTGCGGAGTTTTCGACCAGCAACAACGGTGAGAGCGCGCAGCGTGGTGACCGATCACGTCAGCTCCGACTCGACGGCGAGATCACCGCGCGCGTCATGAGCATCGATCCCGTCAGCGGTGTGCTCACGATCAAGGGCACCAAGACGATCGGTGTCGACAAGGAACAGCAATCGATCAACTTCACCGGCGCCGTTCGTCCGCAGGATCTCAACGGCAGCAACGCGATCGCGTCGAGTCGAGTTGCCGATGCAAAGCTCGACATTGCCAACAAGGGAAGCCTCGGCAAGCCGAAGCAGGGCATCTTCGGCAAGATCATCAGCGCGCTCTGGCCATGATCGAGCATCGTACGATGAGCGCCGTCGGTGGCGATCGCCGCACACGCCGCATGGTCGTGGCCTGTCTGCTGATGTCGATCGCCTGCCTGATGAGTGCCTCACTGCTGCATGGGCAGTCACGCATCCGCGATCTGGTGCTGGCCGACGGTGCGGCACCGGTGCGTGTGGTGGGTTATGGACTCGTGGCCGGTCTCGATGGCACGGGCGACCGTGGCATGGGCGGCTGGCAGGGTGGCCAGACGGTGCAGAGCATCGTGAATCTGCTGCGTCGCTTCGACATCAACGTGCCGGCTGCCGTGCTGCGCACGCGCAACGTGGCAGCGGTACTCGTGACCGCCGAGGTGAGCGCGTATCTGCGTCCCGGTGGTCGATTCGACGTGCAGGTCGCCAGCATCGGCGACGCACCATCGCTGCGAGGTGGTGTGCTCTACATGACGCCACTGCTCGCCGAAGTGGGCGGCTCCCCGATGGCCACGGCGCAGGGTGGCGTGGTGCTCTCGGAAGGCAGCGATCGGAATGGTATGCGCTCGTACGGCACCCGGGTCGAGACCAGTGCACGCATTCCGGCCGGCGGTGTGGTGGATGTGGAACTGCCCCGCGCCAACTACGCCACGGCCACGACTGCGCTGCTGCTTCGTGAGCCTGACATCGCCGTCGCCAGCCGCATTGCCGCCGTGATCGACAGCGCCGTGGGCGCGGGCACTGCGCGCGTCGACGATCCAGGCTCGGTGACGCTCACGCTCAAGGATTCTGCCGGCTCGGCGCGCAGTCTGGCGATCAGCAAGCTGCGCGAACTGGCGATTCGCGTGGCCCGCGGCGCGAAGGTGGTGATCGACGGACGCGATGGCACGGTGGTGGCCGGTGGTGAGGTGACGGTCGGCGAAGCGGTGGTGACGCATGGGCAGCTGACGCTCTCGATCGGCGGCAATCTGATCGCCGCTGGCGACACCACCAAGGCGCCGGTGGGCGAGGTGCGCCTGGAGAACGGCATCTCGGTGCAGCGGATCGCCAGTGCGTTGCATGGTATCCGGTCGTCACCAAAAGAGATTGCGGCGATCTTCAGTGCGTTGCGTGAAGTCGGTGCCATCTCGGCGGAGGTCGTGATCCGATGAATGTTGCATCCGTTTCCGGAGTCGGTGGCACGCCGTTGGATCCGCAGGACAAACAGATGCGGAAGGCCGCTGCCGACCTGCAGGGCATGTTCGTGCAGCAGCTGTACAAGACCATGCGCGCCAGCGTCCCCACCGATGGTGGCATCGTGGCGCAGAGTCAGGGTGAGGAGCTGTTCGCTGGCCTCATGGACGAGCGCCTCGCCGCCGATACTGGTACGCGGTGGCATCGCGGCCTGGGCGACGCCATCTACCGCGCTTTGCGCACCAAAGCGGGCCTCGATGAGGCGTCTGCCGTCCCAACCACTGCACCGAATTCCGAAGCGACGAACACCGCTCCCGCATCGCCACTGGTATCACCCGTCCGGACCCCCTGAGACTTTCATGCTGCCGACTTACGCCCAGAAGTATCCCCCTGTCACGCCTCGTCGCGAGACTGCGGTGGAAGTGCTGTCGGATGTGCTGGGCACGGAGCGCAGGCTCCTCGAGGAGCTGATGCTGGTGATGCGCAAGCAGCGTGCGGCCGTATCGGCTGATGACCTGCAGGCGCTCGACGACAGCGTGTTCGCCACCTATCGCGTGCTGGCCACGCTGGGTGAGGCGCGCCGGCGGCGGAAGACCGTCAACCGCCTGCTTGGCGGAGCGGAGGACATGAACGTGAACGATCTCGAGGAGATCCTCGGCGATCGCGCCACGACCGACGTGATCGAAGCGCGCAACGCGTTGCAGCAGGCTGCCATGGAGCTGAGCCGCGAGGTCGATACGAACAAGAAGGTGTTGAAGTCGGCGATGGACAACGGCAACGACTACGTGCAGAAGCTGTTCGGCACGACGGCGCAGCCCACCGCCACCTACGCCGCTCCGACCGCATCGGCGACCGCCGTCCGTCCCACCACCGCCCACCTCACGCCGGCGATGGTGCCCACGGCACCGCGCTTTCTCGATCGTTCCGTCTGAGGCGCACACCATGAATTTCGGCGGCCTGCTCAACATCGCGCGCAGCGGTCTCGCAACCAGTCAGGCGCAGATCGCGGTCACATCGCAGAACATCACCAACGCACAGACGCCCGGCTATTCGCGCCAGCGACTGCGCATCGAGGCCTCGACGCCGCAGGTACTGCCGCAGGGCATCTTCGGTACCGGCGTGCAGTCCGACGGCGCCGAACGCATGCGCAACGAGTTGATGGACTGGACCTTCCGTCGTGATGCACAGGGTGCGTCGCTCGCCGGAGAGCGCCGAGATGCGCTGCAGGCAGTGGAAAACATTCTTGGTGAGCCATCGAATACCGGTCTGGCGTCGAGTTTCGAGCAGCTTTGGAGCTCGTGGAGCGATCTCTCCACGAATCCCAACTCTTCGGCTGCGCGGGGCGTGGTGCGCCAACGCGCCTCGCAGGTGGCGGCACAGCTGAACCAGTTCGGCAATCAGATCACCGATGCAGAGACGGTGATGCGCGCGCGGCTGACCGAGAAGGTGGACCGCGTCAACGCACTCGCCTCGCAGGTGGCCGACATCAACGAGCGGATCGTGGCCGCCGAGTCATCGGGCAACGAGTCGCCCGACATGCGTGATCAGCGTGACGCGAAGATCGACGAACTCGCGTCGCTGATCGGTGCCAGCGCCTATCCGCAGGCCGATGGGTCGGTGAACGTGAACATCGGTGGCGATTCGCTGGTGGATGGCGCCAACTTCAAGTCGGTGCGTCTGCAGGGCCAGTTGAGCGATCCGACCAGGCTGGGTATTGCTTTGGGGGAACTGCCGCCGTCGGGTGATCCCACCGAGACGATGTACAACCTGGGTGGTGCGGTATCGGGCATGCTCGACGGCTACAACACCGTGTTTCCCAATGCGCTGACGGCGCTGGACGGCGTGGCGCGGGCGCTGGTGACGAACACCAACGCACTGCATCGAACCGGCTTCATCGGCACGACTGCCGCCGGCGACTTCTTCGACGCCACGCGCACGACCGCACGCACGATCAGGCTCGATGCCGCCATCGAAACCGACGTGAGCCGAATTGCGTCGTCAGGCGCGCCTGGTCAGAATGGCGACAATACGGTGGCGCTCGCGCTGTCACAGTTGCGCAGCACGCCGGTGACGGTCGACGGCCTGCCGGTAACGGCCACCAACCCGTCGGCCTCGATCAGTGAGCGCTACCGCACGGTGGCGGCTCGCGTGGCTGCGAACGTGAGTGCGGCCAACGGCACCGCCGACGCGATGCGCACGCTCACGTCGCAGTCGGATGCGCGGCGCGAGTCGATCAAGGGTGTGTCGCTCGACGAGGAGATGGTGAACCTGATGAAGTTCCAGCAGTCGTATGCGGCGGCGGCGCGATTGATTGCCGTGGTGGACGAGTTGTCGCAGACGTTGATCAACATGGGTCGCTAGTCTCGTTCTTGCCTTTTGCACGACGGGTGACGCGGAGTCGGCGCCTGGCACGATTCACAATTGAGCTGACGGGGATGCAAGGATGCTGATCCTGAGCAGGAAGGCCGGTGACGCGATCGTCATCGATGGTGGGATCCGGATCGTGGTGGTGCACTGTGATCGCGGGGGGGTGCGGATCGGGATCGAGGCGCCACCTGAGACGACGATTCTTCGCGCCGAGCTGGTGGATCAGGTGGCGGCGCAGAACCGGCGGGCGAGTGTGAACGAACATCTTCCCACGCCGCAGCAGGTCAGTGAAGGCCTGCTCGCGCCGCGTCGCCGCGACTCGCAAGAATGAGCGACAAGCGCACCGCGACGGCCTGACACCACACGTCACCCAGCGGCTGCCGCCTCTCGCCCCCGCCGCCGCATCACCCTCAAACTCGGTAACACCCACACCACCCGCGCCACCTCCGGCCCGAGCTGCTGCTCCATCTCCAACCCTGCCCCACGCAACAGCCCCGCCGCCAGCGCCGTCGGCCGCACCAGCACCGCCCCCCCGCTCCCCTCATGCGGATCCCCCGGATCCCGCAACGCCTCGAACCGCACCACCAACTCCTCCACCGTCCCATCGAAGTGCACCCGCACCACCCCGTTCGGCGCGGCATACAGCTTGAGCGCCGTCAGCAGCACCAGCACCGCGTGCACCAGCGACGACTCCGGCGCCAGCACCGGCGGCGCCTCGGCCGCCCCCTCGAGATACACCGGCACCTGACCGAGACTCGCATGGGTACGGTGCAGCTGAATCGCCGAGCCGAGTACGTCGCGGATCAGCAGCGGCATCGGTTCGGACGCCACGTCGAAGGGCAGCGCGCGAAGCTGACGCAGCTGCTCGGAGAGACGCTCGGTCTCGCGAGTCAGCGCGGTGGTGATCTCACCACCCAGCGGGCGTCTCGGGTCCAGTGACTCGATCGTCGCGCTGAGCGCCAGCGCACGGTTGTTCAGCGAGTGGCCGAGCCCGCGGGTCAGCGCGTCGATGGTCTCGAACCAGGCGCAGACGTCCTGCCAGGTGGGCTCCGGAGCCTGACTCCCGGTCATCCCCGGGCTCCACGATCACCGCGTTCTGCAGTCCAGCCCGCGACAAAACCGGCCGATACTCCCACACGGAAGGCGACCCCAGGTCGTCTGCAGACCCTTTGCCCGGACTTACCACCAGTGTTCCTGATCATCGGCCTCGTCATCGTCGTCGGATCCGTTATCGGCGGCTATGTGATGCACCATGGCAAGGTGGCCGTGCTGTGGCAACCTACCGAGTTCATCATCATCCTTGGCGCCGGCATCGGCTCCATGATCATGGCGAACCCGCCCTCCCTGCTGAAAGCCGTCGGCGCCGGCATCTTCGGGCTGCTCAAGCCGAACCCGTTCGACAAGAAGGCCTACGGCGAGCTGCTGCAGGTGCTGTTCCAGATCTTCAACAAGGCGCGCAAGGATGGCCTCGTGGGCCTCGAGTCGCACATCGAGGATCCGTCGAAGAGCGACATCTTCAGCAAGTATCCCGGCTTCATGCATCATCATCACGCGGTGTCGCTGCTGGCCGACACGCTCAAGGTGCTGCTCACCGGCACGATCGAAGACCATAACCTGGCCGAGATCCTCGACATGGACCTCGATCAGCACCATCACGAGGCCGCGCAGGTTCCCGGTGCCATCGCCGTCGTCGGCGACGCCATGCCGGCCTTCGGCATCGTGGCCGCGGTGCTCGGCGTGATCATCACCATGGGCGCCATCGGCGGACCCGCCTCTGAAATCGGTGCCAAGGTGGCCGCAGCACTGGTGGGAACGTTCATCGGCATTCTGCTCTGCTACGGTCTCTTCGGCCCGATCGCCAAGGCCATCGAGACGCGGAATGCCAGCGAGCACGCCTACCTGATGTGCATCAAGACCGCGCTGCTCAGCTTCGCGCGCGGTGACGCACCGATGACGGCCGTGGAATTCGCACGCCGCAACATCGAGCCGCTCGACCGTCCGACGTTCGCGGAACTCGAGGAGCTCGCGAAAGCAGCCAAGGCCGCGTAATGGCAGGGAAGGACGGCAAGAAGATCATCATCGTCAAAAAGAAGAGTGGTGGCCACGGCGGTCACCACGGCGGCGCCTGGAAGCTCGCCTACGCCGACTTCGTGACGGCCATGATGGCCTTCTTCATGGTGCTGTGGCTGGTCGGCCTCGATGTCGAAACGAAGAAGGCGGTCCAGGGCTACTTCGAGAATCCCGTCGGACACTCGCGTGGCTACAGCGGCGGCGCCTCACCCATTTCTTCAGGCGCATCACCGGCGCGCGTCTCGAAGACCGCGCTCAAGCTGATCGTGCGCAAGCTCGAGGAACAGCAGTTCAAGGACTTTCAGTCACGCATCGCCGCGCGCATCGACAGCAACCCGTCGCTGAAATCGATCAAGAACTCCATCGAGATCATCATCACCCGGGATGGCCTCCGCATCGAACTGGTCGAAAAGGGCAGCGGCGATGATTTCTTCCCGACCGGCTCCGCCGTGCTCCGGCCCCGGGCCGTGGTCGCGATCTCGCTCATCGCCGAAGAGATCGCGCAGCTGACCAACCCGATCATCCTCGAGGGTCACACCGACGGCGCCCCGTTCGGGGTTGGCGGCAGCTACACCAACTGGGAACTCAGCGCCGATCGCGCCAATGCGGCGCGACGCGTGGTGGTGGGCGCCGGTATACCGAACGAGCGCCTGGAGCAGGTGCGTGGTCTCGCCGATCGCGACCTGCGCAACACCAGCGACCCGTTCGACCCCACCAACCGCCGCATCTCGATCTTCCTGCCCTTCCGTGCGGCGGACGAGCAGATCACCGGCGAGGTGCCTCCAGGCAGCGCTGCCGCCGGCCCGCCCGCCAAGACCTGAGCAGTCCGGTCCACATGCTCGCGCACCTCAGCGGCGGCGATGCAGCCTGATGCGGTGACCCGGCTCCGGGTGCGTCGGCGCGCGAACGCCGGTGCGCTCACCGATTCGCCAGCACTGCATAGCCGACGGCGTCGAGCAGCCTGGCATCGGCGGTGACGAGCGTCAAGTCATGCACACAGGCACTGGCGGCGATGAAGCGATCGGCCGGATCCTCATGTGCCAACTCGAGGCGGCGACTCATCAGCGCGACCTCGAACGTCAGTGGTGCTTCACGCCGCGGCAGCGCGGCGAGCAACCCGCGAACCCACAGCTGCACATCGGACGTCACCACGAGGCGGCCGCGCTCCGCCAGCAGGATCGCCTCCCAGACACTGATCGGCGAGAGCCACAATTCGTTCTCCGGCGACTGCAGCGCATCGCGGACGGGCGCCGAAAGTCGCTCGGGCTCGAGCAGGGCCCAGAGCCAGATGTGCGTGTCGAGCAGCAGCTTCACGAGCGCAACGCGTCCCAGTCTTCTGTCGCGATGGGGGCGACGAGGTCACCGGCGATCGTGGCCGAACCGCGCATCGAGCCTAGCCACACTGATCCAGCCGACGCGCCCGACGGGGGGTTGATCTCAGCGATCGGCACGCCGCGACGCGTGATGAGCACCGATGCCCCGGTGCGGCGCACTCGCTCGAGAACGGCGAGGCACGTCGCCTTGAATTCCGAGATGGCAATTGATTCGGCGGGCTTTTGCATATCTGAATCGTACCATGATCAATGACCATGGTCCAGTCCCGGTGACTCCTGTGACCGACCACCTCAC
>JBBSCZ010000133.1:0-8708 GCA_038249795.1 Gemmatimonadales bacterium
ACGCCGGCCGCCTCGCCGAGTGCGATCATGGTGCGGGCCAGCTCCAGTCCGCGATCGAGTTCGGGAAGGAAGGCGCCGCTTCCCCGCTTGACGTCGAGCACGAGGCCCGTCAGACCTTCCGAGAGCTTCTTGCTCATGATGCTGGCCGCAATCAGCTGAATGCATTCCACGGTGGCCGTCGCATCGCGCAGGGCGTACAGTCGGCGATCAGCGGGGGCGATCTCCGCCGTCTGGCCGATCAGTGCGCACCCGATCTCCGACAACTGCTGCTCGGCGCGTGCAAGCGAGAGGTCGGTGCGGAACCCGGGGATGCTTTCGAGCTTGTCGAGGGTGCCGCCGGTGTGTCCCAGTCCGCGGCCCGACATCATCGGCACCGTGACGCCGACGGCGGCCAGCAGCGGTGCGAGGATGAGCGAGGTCTTGTCACCGACACCGCCCGTGGAGTGCTTGTCGATCCAGGGGCCGGCGTTGGCGGGACGCTGCAAACGGCTCCCCGTGGCGAGCATCGCGGCGGTGAGCGCGCTCGTTTCGTCGCCATCGAGGCCGCGCCAGAAAATCGCCATCAGCAGGGCGGCAAGCTGGTAGTCCGGCACCGAGCCATCGGCGGCGGCGATCGCGATATCGCTCAGCTCCGATGCGGAGAGACGCCCCCCATCACGCTTGCACTCGATCAGATTGCGCAGGATCATGCGCTGAACCGTGCGGATGCGCGTGGGGTAAGACAGCTGGTGATGCCGGACATCGTCTTCATACGGAATCCTGAATGAAAATGCTCTTGCGGGCCGTGGTGGGTGCATTGCACGGCGTCGCGCTGCTCGCTGGTACCGGTGCGCTGCCTTTGGTGATGCAGGCGCAGGCGCCGGCGGCGGTGATTGAAATGGCCGAGAAGGACCGGGCCGCCCGCAACGCCACGGCGGCGCTGAATCGGTATGAGGCTGCGCTGGTTTCGGCCCCTGCCAATTACGAGCTGCTGTGGCGCGCATCGCGCGAACTGATCGACCTTGCCGAAGCCGCCCCGACGAAAGCGCAGCACACTACCTTGAACAGTCGCGCGGAATCCTACGCACGACGAGCCGTGGCCGCCAACGCCGGCGGTGCCGATGGCCGCTTCATGCTGGCCGTGGCACTTGGTCGGACTGCACTCTCCGTGGGCAGTCGAGAGCGGGTGAAGTACGCCACCGAGATACACGATCAGGCCGAGGCGGCGGTGAAGATCGACCCTCGGCATGCGGGCGCACTGCACGTGCTGGGGATGTGGAATGCGGAGATCATGCGCCTGAATGGCATCACGCGGTTCGCGGCGCGCAATTTTCTTGGCGCCAAGGTCTTCGGTCGCGCCAGCTGGGCCGACGCGCGCCGGTACATGGAGGCGGCGGTGTCGGCCGATCCTGGTCGCATCACGCACCGGCTCGACCTGGCGCAGATCTATGCCGACAACGGCGATGCGCTGAAGGCGACGACCACCTGTCAGGAGGCACTGCGCATGCCGACGGTGGAGTTCAATGATGCGCGCTACAAGCAGCAGTGCGAGCAGCTGGTGGTGCGGCTGCGCTGACGGTTGGCGGGGTGGCCGTAAACACGAATGCGGCGCGATCCGAGGTCGGATGCGCCGCATTCGTGTGTTCGACTGACCGCTCAGCCCATGCGTTCCATCTGTCGCCGCATCTGCCGACTGCGGCGGCGCACCTGTCGCCGGACTTCATCGGCGGTGTCGTCGAACACGCCGCCGGCCGTATCGCGAAGGCCCTGCGCGCGCTTCCGGATCACGCGGCGCATGTCGCTGCCCGTGCGTGGTGCCATCATGAGCGCGACGGCCGCTCCGATGGCTGCACCGGCCAACAACGCGAGTGCGATGGTGCCCGCACCCGATTCACGCGACGCCACGGCCTCGTATTCGTGGCCATTCTCGTCGGTCACTTCGTCATCTTCATAGATCATTTCAGCCTCCCGTAAGCGGTGTCAGGACCAGCGCGTTCCGATACCCGTCACAGCAGTTTTCGTGCCCTCGAGCCACACAGTGCCGTAGCCGAGCGTAGAGAGGGGGCAGAGAGGTAGATTCGCCATCGACCTCATCCGCCTGACTACCAGCCATGCCGACTCCCTCATCCTCAGGCGCCACTGCGGCCCAGACCGCGCGCGCGGCGGAACTGCGCGCACTGCTGACGCGCGCCAGCTACGAGTACTACGTGCTGGATCAGCCGGCCATGAGCGACCGCGCGTACGATACGTGCTTCCGCGAGCTGCAGGAGCTCGAGCGCGAGCAAGCGTCGCTCCAGACACCGGACTCGCCCACGCGGCGCGTCGGGAGTGAGCCGCAGTCGGCGCTGTCCAAGCATGTGCATCTGGTGCCGATGCTGTCGCTGGAGAATGCTTTCGACGAAAGTGAACTGGCCGCGTGGGACGAGCGGGTGCGAAAGCTGTCCGGCGATGCGGTGGACGGGAGCGGCTACAGCTGCGAGCTGAAGATCGACGGTGCTGCCGTCTCGCTCACCTATCGCGATGGGCTGCTGGTGACCGGTGCCACGCGTGGCAGCGGCTCGGTGGGCGAGGATGTGACGCCCAACCTGCGCACGATGCACGACGTACCGTTGCGCTTGCAGACGACGACACCGCCAGCGCTGATCGAGATCCGCGGTGAGGCGTACTTCCCATTCAGCCGCTTCGAACAGATGAATGTGGAGCGGGTGCGCGACGGTGAGCCCGTGTTCGCGAACCCGCGCAATGCCGCTGCGGGGGCGCTGCGGCAACTGGATCCGGCGATCACCGCCCAGCGCCCGCTGCGTTTCTTCGGCTACAGCGCCGTGCACCCCGACGGTGCGGCGGCCCTGCCCTTCGCGTCGCAGCACGACCTGCTGGAGCAGTTGCAGGCGTGGGGGGTGCCGGTGGCGCCGCATCGCATCGTGTGCCGCACGATGGCCGACGTGAATGCGTGGGCTACGCGAGTGGAGCAGGAGTATCGCGCGAGCATCGACTTTGCGATCGATGGTGCGGTGATCAAGGTGAACGGTCTGGCGTTGCAGGAAGAGTTGGGAGAGATCAGCGGGCGCGTGCCGCGATGGGCGATCGCACGGAAGTTTGCGCCCGACATCGCGGAGACGACGCTGCTGCGGATCGGCGTGAACGTCGGGCGGAGCGGGTCGCTGAATCCCTATGCCGAATTGGAGGCCGTGGAAATCGGCGGCACCACGGTGCGCATGGCGACACTCCACAACTTCGACCTGATCTCGGCGAAGGATCTGAGGGTGGGTGATCGGGTGCTGGTGCAGCGGGCGGGCGAGGTGATCCCTCAGGTGATCGGGCCCCTCCCCGAAAAGCGACGTGCCGTCGATCCGCCCACGCCATTCGTGGCGCCGCTCGTCTGCCCCTCGTGCAGGACGGCGGTGCGTCGTGACGACGACGAGGTGGCGCTCTATTGCCCGAACGTGGCGTGTCCGGGGCGGTTGCTGGAGGCGCTGGTGCATTTCAGCAGCGTCGATGCGATGGATATTCGCGGATTGAGCTATGCGCGCATCGAGCAGCTGGTGGCAGCGGGCCTGGTGCGCGATGCGGCCGATTTCTACACGCTCACGGCGGAGCAGGTGCTGCCGCTGGAACGCATGGCGGAGAAGAGCGCGCACAAGCTGATCGAGGCCATCGATGCATCGAGGGCGCAACCGCTGTCGCGGTTGTTGAATGCCTTGGGCATCCGACACGTCGGCGCGGTGGCAGCGCAGCTGTTGGCGCGACGATTCGGCAACATCGCGGCGCTGCAGGCGGCGTCACTGGATGAGATCCGATCCGAGCGTGGGATCGGGGAGGTCATTGCCACGTCGGTACGCGAGTTCTTCGACGACGCGGCCGCGCAGGCGTTGGTGCAGAAGCTCGTGTCGGCGCGGGTGCAGGTCACGGAGCCCGATGTCCGCACCGGGGATGGTCCGCTGACGGGCCTGACGGTGGTGCTGACCGGCACGTTGCCGACGCTGTCGCGCACGGAGGCAACGGCGCTGGTGGAGCGGGCAGGTGGGCGTGTGACGAGCAGTGTGTCGAAGAACACCTCGTTGCTGGTCGCTGGTGCCGAGGCTGGGACCAAGCTCGAGAAGGCGACGGCGTTGGGGGTCGCGGTGATCGACGAGGCGGAGCTGTTGGCGCGCGTGGGGACGGCGTTGTGATCGTGGGTTGACAGTGACACGCACCCTCGATTTCGTACACTGATGATTGAGTCTCCCTCAGGCTCGCCCGCTTCGACCTCGTCCGCACTGACGCGCCGCTATGGGCTGCCGCTCTACTGGCTGGTGTTCGCCGCGCTCACTCTCGAGGCGGCCCGGAACCCGGGATTCGTATCCCCGGACACGCCGCGGGCATTTCCGTGGGACGGTGTCCTCGTCACGTGGGCCATCCTTGCGTTCGCGACGGCACTCCTCCACGCCATCCTGCGTCCGCAGACCTTCTGCCGCTCCTGGGGGCGGCTGGCAGGCGCGATCGGCTATGCCGTGCTCCTGAACGTGCTGACTGTGGCCACCTACGTGACGGACATGGCGGGGTATGTCTACGTGCCAGGTCGCTTCGCGAGGGTTATGCTGCTGGGGCTCATGATCCTCGCCATTGCGCTACCAATGTTGCCGCAATCGAAAGCCGGCCGGCTCCCCAGCGGCGGCGCTCGAGCGGCGTGACGGATTGTTGCACCTGACGGCGCAAGCCAGCATACGTCATGGCATCCCGGCACCGCGCGGGCCACTGCGAAGCTGAACGCTTGCGTGAGGCCTGTCCGACTCTCTTGCGTTTGAATGCTCCCAGATCGCGACAACAGTCGTCCCACTAGAGAAGAACGCCGTGGCGATCGATCGGGGCAGCGGCATCGAACAAAGGAATCAACCTGACTTCGCGAATCCTCGGTTACCACGTGAGACGCTGCTGCGGGTCACGCCCAACACGCTGCCTCGCACACAACCATCGCGGCTTTGCTCGTCGCGTGAGCCAGCCGGTACCGAAGAATCTCGACTCAGTCCTGACGCATTTGAAAACGCGTCTCCACACGAGCTCCACGACGACCGCACTGGCAACGGCCGCCGCGTGCAGCGTCTCGGAGCTTCGCACAATACCCCCTTCGTCACGATCGATACAGCCGTGGCAGCCGGCGTCGACCTATTCCCGTTCATCGGGCTTCGTGGGCGGCGCATCGGAATCGCGCCGGCTCTGACCGCTGCGGCGTGGACGGCTCTCGTTGCCGTCCGAGGCCATGCTGGAAAAAGATGAGCGCACCTGAGACGAGGCAGTAAACGATCGTGCCGACGACGATCCCAATCAGCATCGATGGTTTGATTGTACTGACCCACCCGAAACAAGAGAACGAATAGATACTGAACGCGAGCGGCAAACATGCCAAAGCATAAAGCTCTTTCGTTTCCAAACCGATGCGGCTCGAAAACACCGGTCATACGAAGGCAGTAAACATCAGGCTTGCGACTCCTCCCACTCAGTCGACCGAGAATATATTTTTGGTGCTCAAATGCTGCACGGTTTTCCTGAGATTTAGGGCGGAACCGGACATCGGAGTGAGACTGAGTGAGTCCGGTGGGCCGTGGCAGGTCGTCGCGTGGCGCCCGGTCCAGACGGTCGGCAGGTCGCGGGAGGACTCGCGCGCCGCCGTGTGCGGCCGTCGCCGCGCTGGCGCGGAAGTGCAAAGGGATCTGGGCGATCACCGACGGTTGCGAGACGAACGCCACGATCCGCATCGCGCCTTGGAATTAACGTATCTTCGACGCGTTCGGATCGAAATTCGATCCCCCGAGACCTCGTTCGAACCACGCTGGAGGCGCCATGGCCGCATCCCCGTCGTCGACCCCTGGCGATCCGCTTTCCCGGCTGGGCACGATCGAGCCCCACCTGGCGACTGTCGAGGACATGCAACAGTGCGAAGAACTGCTGGAGGCGATCGACCCGGCAGTGGACTTCGCGGCCTGTATCAATGCGCGGGCCATCCTTGCAACATTCCTGCTCGAAACGCGCGAGGGCAATCGCAACGAGAACGTCATGCGCGCGTTCGACATTTATCGCCTGATGCTGAGCACCGACCTCCGGCAAGAGTTGCCTCAGGCCTGGGAGGCCGCGGTCATCGGCATCGCGAACTGTCTCATCGCCGAGCCGAATGCCCCCGTCGAGACATACGAGACCAGCTTTGCGTTGCTCGACCAGTTGGTCGACCACCTTCGAGGCGGCGATCCGGAGCGCTTGGCGGTCGCACTCGGTACCTACGCTCAATTGCTCCAGTCGGCCCGCACCGGCGACCGCGACGAAAACCTGGCGCGCGCCCTCGCCGTGCTCCAGGAGGCCATCGCTGTTCTGGGAGACGGCACACGCTACCCGATGCGCTGGGCTCGCGCGCATCACAACCTTGGCGCCCTTTACGGCAATTTGCGCCTCGGAGATCGGTCACAGAACGTCGACGACGCCGTTCGTGCTTTGCGCATTGCCCTGGCATGGCGGCAACGCGACACTGATCCGGTCGGACGCGCGCGGACGCTGCGAGCGCTGGCGAGCGTGCTCCCCGAATGGAGCGCCGCCGATTCGCACAACGAAGCTCTCGCATGGGCCGAGGCGTACGCCCGGGAGGCGGACGAGATCGCCGGAGTGGATCCTCGCGCCGCGCCGAGGCCCGCCACCTGGGGACTGCTGGCCGGCATGCGAACGGCGCTCAACGGGGACATCGACGATTTGCTCGGATCCGAGCCCGAGGCTGCCAGAGCGCGCCTGGTGCTGGAAATATCCCACCATCGCAGTGTCGTCGGAACGCTTTCTCCCGATCGCGAACGGCTGCAATGGGCAGAGTGGTCCGGCGGACTGGGGCGACTCCTGACACGACTGGCACATGTCGATCAAAGCGCAGAAGCCGGTAACGAAGCATATCGGTGCCTTTGCCAGGCGATTGACGCCGTCCCGGTAGCGTCGTCGCCAAGACTTGCGCGCGATCTGCACCGGGCCGTCGGGGAACTCGGGCATCAACATGCCCTCTTCGATATCTCCTACCCCGCTTACTCGTCGGCACTGTCCATCAGCGAACTCTTCTTCGACGAAGCAGCCACCCCGGACAGCAGGCGCCAGGAACTCGTCGAGGCCCGTGGCTTCGCACTGTTCGCCGCCTATGCCGCGGCGCGAGTCGGCAACGCCGAGGAGGCCATCCGGTTGGCCGAGGCCGGCAAGTCTCGCGCGCTGATCGAGGCCATGGCGACGACCGCCCTTCTCGCTGGCGATGCGCCGCCGGAAGTGCGTGAGTCCTTGCTGGCTGCGTCAAGCCGTGTCGCCGCACTCGAGGCCGAACTTCGGTCTATCGAGGAACGAGACCCAAGAGCAGTCGCGCGCGAGATGCATCGGCGCCTCGCACAAGCAATCGGTGGTGACCCAGAATGGATCAAACATCGCCTCACGGATCCGGGTGCACTCACTACCAATGTGATCGAGGACTACCTGCGCGTCACGCCGCAACTGCGCTCGGCGCGCACGGCGCTCCGGCAGACCCTGCAGGCGGCGCGCGAGGGTCCGGCGGGCGCGCGAATCGAGCCGCTCGACGCAAAGGGAATCCGGGCTGTTGCCGCCAGCATCGGTCGACCCCTTGTCTATTTGATGGCGACGACCTGGGGGAGCGTGGCGTTGATCGTTCCGCCGAGCGGCGACGTAGTGACGCTCCAGTTTGACGATGCGACAAGCGGCTTCACGCGTGCCCTGCTGAACGCATCGGACGACGCCGGCTACGAGCGCAGCGCCAATCGCGGCGATGTTCAGGAGCTTACGCGAGCGCTTCCTCCCGTCATCGACGCGCTGGCGGGGGCGGTTGTGGATCCGCTCGCGAACCGCCTCATGGAGATGGGTCACGATCGCGCGATCCTGGTGCCGCTGGGGAGCCTCGGACAACTTCCGTTGCATGCTGCAGCGCCGCCGGGCCTCTCTCTGGGATACGCACCATCAGCGCGGGCGCTGCAGGCTGCATTGCTTTCGCATGCTGCGGGAGATCGCCGTTCGCTGCTCGCCGTGGGCAATCCGAGTCGGACCGATGAGCCTTCGCTGCCACTTGCGACGGCGGAGGTCCGGGCGATCGCCGGCATGCCCCAGAGATGGTCCACGGCTTCGCTACTCCTTGGAGACAAGGCCAGAGCCCAGACACTGGCCTCCGAAGCCGGGGCGGCGACCCACCTGCACTTCGCGGGGCATGGGATCTTCCGACCCTTCGAGCCGCTGGAGTCAGCGCTTCTTCTCGCTGACCAGGACAAGCTCTCGCTTGCCGATCTGCTCGCCGGCAGGGTCAGCTTCGCATCGGCTCGCCTGGCGGTCATGTGCGCGTGCCGCAGCGCCAATGTCGGGGATCACCGGCTGCCGGACGAGATGTTGGGCCTGCCGACCGGAATGCTCCTCGCGGGCGTGCCAGGCGTCGTCGGGACGATGTGGCCGGTTGAGGAGCGGGCGAGCGCGGTCTTCTCCGTCCGCTTCTACCAGGAGCTGTTCAGCTGCGATGACCCGCTCGAGGCGGTCGCTGCGGCGCAGCGGTGGCTGCGCGATGCGTCAGCGGGAGCGCTCACGGCCCGCGTTGAAGCGATGCGCGAGAGCCTGATGCCCTGCGACGAAGCTGCTGAGAAGGCATTGTCGCGGCTGTGGCGCGACTTGGCGAGCCGATCGCCGGACGAGCGGCCGTTCGCAGCGCCGGTGTATTGGGCAGCGTTCGCCTACGTCGGGGTTTGAGC